>NZ_CAMHFP010000022.1 GCF_946184425.1 uncultured Methanobrevibacter sp.
CAGAACAATTTGATTTTCCGCCTCTCTGTTCCGGTCCGTAGCTAGGATACCATGATACATGTTTTCCTTCTGCACAGGCAGCCTGAGCTATTGTAAGTCCTGCACTTAATACTCCCTGACCACCAAATCCGGAAACCTTGATGCTTACAGGTTCAATTTCATCATCGACATAACCTGCACCTTCGGCCCTGTTGACGTTAAATATTTTATCCAGTGATTCGGTTGAAAAATCACTTGCAGGTCTTTGAATAGGTTCTTTGGTATATAAATTGTTTCTGAAGTTTTTAACAGGGAATTCTTTTTCCATTTGATTTTCAATAAATTCCTGAGCCTTTTTGACGTCCTGTTTTAAGTTAGTAGGGCAAGGGGATAATACTTCAACAAATGAATATCCTTTTCCTTCTTTTTGAACGGTCAGCGCCTGTTTGATTGCATATTTTGCAAGCCTGATTTTTAAAGGATTTGCAAGTGATACTCTTTCAATAAATACAGGTGCTTTTAAAGTATTGATTAACTCGCACATGTGTGTAGGGTGTCCTGCATAATCCGGATCTCTTCCTGTCTGACATGTGACTGTTTTTTCACCAATTAATGTGGTAGGCGCCATCTGTCCACCGGTCATACCGTAAACGGTATTGTTAACAAAGAACACTGCAATTTTTTCTCCTCTGTTTGCAGCCTGCAAAGTTTCATTTAAACCGATGGAAGCTAAGTCTCCATCTCCCTGATAACTCATAACAATTGCATTATCTTCAGCTCTTGAAATACCTGTAGCTACTGCAGGTGCTCTTCCGTGTGCTGTTTGGAAGTTTCCGCAGTTAAAGTAAAAGTAAGCGTATACAGAACATCCTACAGGTGAAATCATTACGCATCTTTCCTGGATTCCAAGTTCATCCATACATTCAGCAATTAATTTATGTAAAATACCGTGTCCACATCCTGCACAGTAGTGGGTAGATTGAATATTGGTTCCTTTTCTAGGATATTCTTCCAATAGGGATTGTGGATTTCTACGTATCTGCTCTTCATAATCTTTATTAATTTCTTCACTCATCTTTCCACATCCTTAATCTATAATATTTGGACTAGCCTTTTCATCACTTCTTTTTGAAGTGTCTATCTCTTCATCAAGTCCTGCTATTTCATAAATTTTTGCAAGCACATGTTTAAGTTCTATCAGATTACCTCCCATTCTGTTTACAAGGTGGGTTCCTTCTCTTCTGAGTGCTGCAAATTGAACATCTCTTAATAATTGACCGTTGCTCATTTCAACTGAAATAAACTCAACACCTTTGTCAGCCAGTTCTTTGATTCTATCAATTGGGAATGGGTTTAATGTAATTGGTCTTAAAAGTCCGACTTTAAGGCCTTTTGCACGACTTTTATCAACAGCTGACCTTGCGATACGGCTGCTGATACCGAATGAAACCAAAACGATTTCAGCGTCATCAACCATATATTCATCAACAAGGACTTCTTCAGCATCAATTTTTGCATATTTTTCCTGAAGCTTGAAGTTGAAATCTTCCAAATCATTGAAATCATTGAAAATTGAAGTAATGAGATTGTCCATAGTTTCCTTGTTTCCTTTAACGGCCCATGACTTGTCATTTTTAGGTTCAATTGCCTTTTCGGGAAATACTAATGGTTCAGCCATTTGACCTAAAGTACCGTCAGCCAGAACAACTACCGGATTTCTCCATTTGTCTGCAAGTTCAAATGCTTTCATGGTCAAATCACACATTTCCTGAACGCTATTTGGAGCTAAAACTATGTTTTTGTAGTTTCCGTGACCTCCTCCATGAACTATCTGGTTATAGTCTCCCTGTTCAGGTCCGATATTTCCAAGTCCCGGCCCTGCTCTCATAATATCAACAATAACTGCAGGTAATTCCGCACCTGCAAGAAATGTAAATCCTTCCTGCATTAAACTGATTCCCGGACCTGAAGATGAAGTCATAACTCTGTGACCTGTTCCGGATGCACCATAAACCATATTGATTGATGCCTCTTCACTTTCAGCTTGAACAAAGTTTCTTCCAACCATCGGGAAATATTTTGATGCTTCATGTAAAATTTCACTTGCCGGAGTAATTGGGTATCCAAAGAAACAATCACAACCAGCATACATTGCACCAATGACAACTGCGGTATTTCCTTTAACCATTTGATTACTCATTTAGTTTCCCCCTTGATTAGCTACTTTTGCTTTAATCATTTTAGCAACTGAATCGTTAACAATATTTTTTATTTGATGTACTTCCAGTGCTAATGGTTCCGGACAGGTAAAGTAACAGTCTTTACATCCGGTACATCCATTCCCACTGTAGTATGCAAATTGGTATCCTGCGTTGTTCATGTCTTGTGATAGTAATATTGCATTCTGAGGACATCCGACAATGCATCTCATACATCCTTTACAAATCTCTTTATTTATAACGGGATAAGATATCTCTTCTGTCATTTATATCATCTGAATTTAATTATTGTCATTTTCTCTAATTTCAACTCTTCTTATTTTTCCACTAATGGTTTCAGGGATTTCATCCACATATTCAATCATTCTTGGGTATTTATAAGGAGCTGTAACTCTTTTAACATGATTTTGTATGTCTTTTGTAAGTTCATCTGATGGCTCGAAGCCAGGCTGTAATATTATGGTTGCTTTTACAATTTGACCTCTCACTTCATCAGGATAAGCGGTAATTGCGCAGTTTGAAACTGCTTCGTGAGATAATACTGCACTTTCTACTTCATAAGGTCCAATACGGTAACCTGAAGATTTGATAATGTCGTCATTTCTTCCGACAAAGTGAACATATCCGTCTTCATCAACCCATGCAGTATCTCCGCAATGATAATATCCGTGGTGGATTTGCTTTTTGTATTTTTCTTCATCGTTCACGTAATCTTTGAATAATCCTGGATTAGGTCCATCTTCTAGTTTGAAACAGAGTTCCCCTTCATCTCCAATTTCCACTCTTTCATGATTTTCATCAAGTAATCTCAAATCAAATAATGGGGAAGGCTTACCGATGGAACCGACTTTAGCATCCAGCCATATGAATGTGCCTATGGATAATGTGGTTTCAGTCTGACCGAATCCTTCTTTAATTCTCAAACCTGAAATGTCATAGAATCTGTCTGAAACTTCAGGAGGCAGAGGTTCGCCTGCAGTGGTTACATAGGTCATATTTGAAAAGTCATATCCTTGGATATTTTCTTTAATCAGGAATCTGTACACAGTTGGTGGTGCACAGAATGTATTAACTTTATATTTGATTACATTTTCAAGTAATTTAATTCCATTGAATCTGTCGTAATCGTAAATGAATATTGCAGTTCCTGCAATCCATTGGCCATAAAGGTTTCCCCATACAGCTTTTCCCCAACCGGTATCTGCTGCGGAATGGTGAATTCCATCTTCCACAACATTATGCCAATATTTTGCGGTAGGGATGTGGCCTAAAGAATAGGTATGTTTGTGTGAAACCATTTTTGGAAGTCCGCTGGTTCCTGATGTGAAGTATATTAAAAAAATCTCTTCTGCCCAGGTTTTGTCTTCACCGGTAGGTCTTTCAAATATTGGGCTTTCTTCTTTTATTGCTTCGTTGAAATTAATCCAGCCGTCTCTTTCGGTTTCTATAACTACTTTTTTTAATTCATAATCAAGCTGTTTTTCAGCTTCTTCGTAATCCGGCAACAAGGTATCCTCTTCAATGGATACTACCAGTTTCACATTAGCTTCCTTTAATCTGAAGTCAATATCATGTAACTTCAGCATGTGTGTTCCAGGAATCGGTATAGCTCCGATTTTATGTAATGCAACCATACAGAACCACCATTCATATCTGTTTTTAAGTGTAAGCATTACACAATCTCCTTTTTTAATTCCTAAACTTTTGAATAAGTTTGCAGCTCTGTTTGAATATTCCTTCATTTCCTTGAATGTGAACACATGCTCTTCATCATGGTCATTTACCCAGATTAAAGCTATTTTATCCGGATCAATTTCCGCATATTTGTCTACAACATCAAATCCAAAATTATAATCGTCATTATATTTAAGCTTAAAATTTTTATAAAAGTCTTCATAAGAGTTAAAGTCAACTCTTTCTACAAAATCTTCAATTACTGAGGTCATACAAATTACTCCTAAAAATATTATATGATTACGGCTAAGAATTTAGCGGGTTTATCGTTAAGTGCAACCATTGCGTGTCTGTGTGTTGAATCGAAAAAGATAGAATCTCCTTCATTTAACACGATTTCGTTATTGTGAATATAAATTTTTAAGGATCCTTCAAGGACATAGTTGAATTCCTGTCCTGGGTGTGAGTTTAGTGAAGGTACTGGGTTTTTCTCAGGGTCAACTATCACGAGAAATGTTTCAGCTTTTTTATGAATGAAATTAGAACATAGGTTTTGGTGAGTATATTCTTTTCTTCTGTCAACTGAAACACCCTTGTCTGCACGAGTTATGTCAAATATGCTCATTCTGCTTTCTTCACCTGTTAATAGTAATCCTAAATCAACTTTAAAAATATGTGCAAGTTCATATAAGAAACTAGCTGGAATGTCTACTTCAGCATTTTCATATTGGATATAAGTTTCTTCTTTAATATTCAAGTCTTTCGCAATTTCTTCAGTAGTAAAGTCTGAAAGTTCTCTCATTTCTCTAATTCTATTTCCAATATCTTTGTTGTATTCATTCATATTTTACACCTATTTTTCAAATTGATTTTTTCAAGTATTATAATATAATATTATAACATATTATAAATTTTGAATTTGAAATTATATAAACCTTGTTAAGAATCATGATAAATCTCGATATTTTTATATTTTTTCAAAAAATAATGAAGGTTTATATATTAAAAGAATTTAATTCTAAATATAAATTAAAAAATTTTAATGAAGGTGAGTATATGTCATCTGCAGATATTGGTACTAACATAATCTTTAAAAAACAGTTAGGTTTAAATTATGAAATTGACCAAAAATATGTCGGTCTTAAAATGAAAGAAAATAATGTTTTATCTTTTAACTTCAGAGTTCCTGGAGACTTGATTAATGAAGTCGAATCATATTTCAAAAGATTTAAATTAGGTGAACCAATTTTAGTGGATATTGGTGGAACCGGTGATATCAAATGTGATTTCAAAGGCCTTTCTCCGGTTCTAAAAAATAAGGATGAATTCGATCAGTATTTCATCTCAGCAACTCTTCAGGAGGATAAACAGTATAATCCTTTAGAAGAGGAAAAATGTGAAACATGTAGTGGATGCGGATTCCACTAAATAACTTTTTTTAATTTTTTTGATTTAAAATTCTTGTCTCAACTATAATATATCTGATAATTAATATTGTAGCTATTAACACAATTATTCCCAGTAAAAATAGCCATGGAAATGAGGTTATTATTGAGTCAAAGGGAGTCAAATCGATTAATGTTGCAACTGCATTGTTTATGAAATGAACTGCCATTGGAATTAGAATATTGTCTGTTTTTAGGTATAGAATACACATGCATAATCCGAATAGGAACGCACTCATTATTCCTCCGAAATCATGGCCGACTGCAAATAATAATGATGACAGCAACATTGCAGGCACTATTCCAATTTTTATTTTCATTCTATTGAATAGAACTCCTCTGAATATCAGCTCTTCGATTACAGGTGCAAAAAATATTGATGTTATAGCACTAAACAGAAATGCTGTAGGTTCCAAGCTTACAGAATCAATATCAATCATGCTTGTCCATGTGGGATCGCCCATTCCAAGAAGCATATCCATTAAAACAATAGAAAATAAAAATATGTAAGCAAACGATATATTTATTATAAATACATACAGTATTTCGTTTCTATTTTCTTTTTGAAATATTTCTTCAATATTGTCGTTCAATCCATTTGTTCCTTTCGAGCACCAAACAAAGAATAATAATATTGATAATGTCCATATAATCATGAATAACTCATCATTGCTTTCAATTGTTGGAAATATGATGCTTAATCCTATTGCGAACATAAATGCTAGGAATATGCCTAAAATTAGCTCTCTGATTTTTACTGTTCTAAGTCTTGTATTAAAATTTTTTACATTCCTATCCATATTTTAATCCTCAACTTATTTTTTCTTTTAAAATGTCATCAAAGTTCTTTAAATTATTAATAACATTTTGCAATGGCGTATTTTCTTTATGCGCTATATTTTAGCTCAATATGTTGTTTTCATGTTTTAATCCAATATTTTTAGCAATGATTATTTTATATTCCATTGTTGACTTATTGGTAGATTGTTCATAAATATTTTTTAATTTAAATTAGATATTATAGTTTTTATTCAAAATTAAATGTCAAATTGTTAATTTAAATAATATTTGGGCCGTTATCTATTATTTTTAAGTAACAATATTTATATATTTTTATATGTATATTTATTATTTAAGAGGAGTCTAATAATATGTTTGATTTGGTGTATAATACCATATTTTTTGCTTCATACGGCAACATTTTCGGGCTTAGCCATATTACACTAGGTCCATTGGATGTTTTAATAGCTTATATTGTGGCTATTTTAGTTTCTGTCATAGTTGCATTAGTTTTAAGACTTCCATTATTGCCTAGCAAACCATATAGGTATTCTTTTGATGTAAGTGCATTATATCCGACTCCAATAATAGCTATTGGTATTTTTTCAATATTTTTAATTTTAAACTATACTTTTATTTATAATGGAATTGTATTGGCTGCTATTATAGGCATTTTATCTGCATTATTTGTGAAATATTTATTTGATTTTGTATTTCCAAAGCCTTTAGATGAAGATGGTGGAGAGGATATACAATGAATGAGGTAATTGGAATTATAATTGCTGCTATTCTATGTTGGCTAAATTTTGTTATTGTCGATACCTATTTCGGACTTCCAGAACAGCCTGGTGTTAGAGGGGCCAGAATTGTTGGGGAAGACGTTAAAAGAAGAGGTGGAGATATTGCAGGAGGATTTTTCCAAGGAAATATTTTGTGCTCTCCGGATGCATCCGCAGGTACACTGCTGGCTTCAATAGGATTTTTACTTTTAGGAATTCCTGGGGGGATTATAGCGGCATTTTTGGTATTTATTGGAAACAGATTATGTGCTGATCCGGGATATGCTGGAACTGTTGGATGTTTAACTGCAACAATTATAGTATTTATTTGTTCTTTTGTTGGTTTTACTCCGGAAATGTTTATTGTGGGAATGGTTATTGCAATATTAACCGTTCAGGGAATTGATCAGGTCAGGGCATCTGTATTTTTAGGAAAGATAGCTCAAAAGTTCAATAGGCATGCCGAGGAGTGATTAGATGTATGTTGAAATTATAGGAATCATAGTTATTTTTGTAGCATTAAGAGCTTTGATAACACAAAATAGGGCAGAAAGATTACTCTATTTGAATGTTATTGGTTTTGGAGTTTCTGCAATTATTGCGCTTGTAATCAACACTCCATTTGCTCTTGTGGTTGCAGCAGCATTTTTCATATGTTCTACAATTAGTGCTAATGCAATTGCATATACATTAAAAAAGCTAGATGATGAGGTACTATTGGAGTGAGGCATTAAAATGGAGATTGTATCAATAATTGCAATAGCTTTGATGGTAATTGGTGCTTTTGGAATAATATTTCTCAAAAAACCATTGGATAAAGTTATAATGTTCTCCATCCTGGATGCAGGATTTGTTTTGGTCATAGTAGCATTCAAATATCTGGATGTTGCAATGTTTGCAGCTTTAACAGATCCGCTATCAACATTAGTATTCATTTTAGCTATTGTCAAAATCAATGAAATCAGAAAAAACAAGGTAAAAAGTGGTGAGTTAGATGATTGATGTTCAGATTTTCTTTTACTTTGGTATTTTCTTGGCAATTGTGGGAAGTTTAGCCACTGCATGGGGTCCAGGAGTAAAAGACCCGATTGTAAGGACATTCAACACTGAAGTTGCATCAATTGGTGTTTGTATGGTTTTATTATGTTACAACCATGTTTTGGCATTGTTGACTTTACTTGCAACAACTGTTATTATTACATTAATCTTATTTAGAGCAATTATTCGCTTAGAAGAGATGGGGGCAGAAGTATGAGACTTGGAGTTTTATGGAATAAATTAGCAGACCCAAAAAATATTCCTCGTCTTTTTGCATTCAGTTTGGGTATAATTTTAATCGTCGGTCTTATTGTACCTATGGCGTTAAATCCAGATCAATTATATACTAGGCCGGCTCCACAGGTTCAGGTGGATGAAGGTTTGGCTATTGCTCCTTATGATAGGGGTGGTGAAGTTTTAAAAGCACCTGGTATTATTAACCCTCAATATCCTGAAAATGCTGCTGAATTAGGTATGATTACAGGATACATGTCTCCTTTGGCACAATGGATATCATCAGTATCTCCGTACTTCGGAACATCAATTTATTCATCTCCCGGTGGACTTGTAGATGAAATTTTGTATTATACAAGAGGTTTCGATACAATTTTGGAATCCAGCATTTTGATGATGTCATTCATCATTGCTTCATGGCTTTCCATTAATTATACCATGAACCGCAAAAATGATGAAAAAGAGATTAAGGCAGATGTTAAAAAAGCTATTAATGACTCTACTCAAGTTGCTAATGAAGTAAAAGCGAATGATGTTAAAGCCAGATCAAAACAATTGAGGAGGGATAACTGATGGTTATGATACCTCCATACGTTCCTGAAGCATTTTTAACAATGTATCTGCCGGCTATTTATGCAGGTTTGATTGTAGGATTCATTGGAACAATGGCCATAGCAATGAAAAGGGAAGAGATTCATATTCTTATCCTTACTGATTTGGTGGGACTTGCTATGATATTTGTTGTATCTGCCGTTGGAACAGACCTTGCAGAAGCTTTAATCTTACCGGGGCTGGTTGTAGAATTGGCTGAAACTTTGGCGATTTCTGAAATTTTAATTACTCGTGAAATGCGTAAGATAGAACAAGATCCAAGAAGAAACTTATCCAAATCTTCTTCAATATTCCCTCAGCCATTTTCCTTAAACATGGAAATAATGACCACAGCACCTAATTTCATTGCTTTGGTTTTAATTGGTTATGGAATATTCTTGACTGGTTTTACTGGAGGGGCAGTAGCTGGTGGTGGAATTGTTTTATATGCATTGTCTAAAAAAGCAAGGGGGCTTCCGGTTTTAATATTGGATGGTATAGCTGGAGTTTCCGGTATAGCATGGTGTCTGTGGATAATAGGATTTTTATTATTCTTTGTAGCACCTCAATACTGGTTATTAAGTTTATTCCTTGCAGCATGTGGTTTATTATTAAAAGTAGCTTCCAAAGTAGGCTTAATAGGTCTGCTTATGAGAGAGGATATTGATAAGGAGTAGGTGATGGTAATGGATTTTGTTACACTTGGCGGAAATTTACTTGGAACAATTCCACTTGGAGATATAGTATTATATATTACACCATTTAACTTGTTCCTTTTTGCAGTTTTACTTGGATTTACTGTATTGATTGCATTAAGTAAACCTGAAACTCAAATTGAAGCCACTATGCATAAATTAAATAATACTGAAGTAAAAGTAGGTCCGAAAGAATTTAAACAAAGAAGATTTTTATCTATTATCTGCGGTATTGCATCTGCAGGAGCAATGATTACTGGAGATTTATTTAACTTCACATTATTCATGGCTTTGGTTGGTATTTTAAATATTGGTATTGTATCAGCTGTAAAACAGACTACTGTACTGAATTCAGCATTCAATTACGGTTTGATTGCTATGATGTGCAGTTTGCCTTTATTCGGTGGTGCATCAATTATATTGGCATCCACAGGCACTTTATCTCTTGCAGTATTGTCTCAAATGCCTGCAAGTCCGATGGTTGTATTCGGTGCAATACTGATGCTGATAGGTATTTTGGGTGAAAGTGGAGTTGCACCATTTTTCGCAAGTAAGGCAGAGATGTTTCGGACTGCTGGTTCTCCGTTTATAGTAATCATTCACTTAAGTTCATTGTTTATTATTGTAAGAGCTGTCGAAATATTGTTATTGGTATTGTGGTAAGTGGTGAGTATGGATAGTCAAAAAAGTATTTGTATATTATTACTGGTATTATCAACAATAGCTATTCTTGCCTGTCTAGTTATAGACTTCCAAGCTTGGATTGTTTACACAGTAGCTATATTTGGTATTCCATTATGGATTTTATCTTTAGGTTTATTGACAATGGCTAAACCAAAACCTGAAGATGTTGAAGAAAGGGTGAAAGAGCCATTTACTGGATATTAGGGTGATATCATGAATTTGATGGCAGAAATATTAATTCAAGTTATTATTGCATTTCTAGCGGGAAGTTTGCTTTTAGGATTGCATAGAAAAGTCATGGCCCGTGTTCAAAAACGTCCGGGACCACCTATAGTCCAGCATCTGATACACTCTTTGAAATTTTTCTTTAAAGAAACTGCAATTCCGAAAACTGTATCTAAAGTATTTTACATAGGTATTGTATTTATTTTGGCTTTAGTTTGGATTGTGGGTGTTATTGCAGGTCCTGTGGCACATGATTCTTTGTTAATACTGTTTGGTGTTTATGCAGTTTATAAAATTGTTGAACACAATTCGGGATCCAGTTCAGGATCTCCATACGGTAAATTAAGTTGTGTAAGGGCTGTACTTTCAGCGGCAACTGAACTTCCGTTATTTGCAGCTATTGTATTTGTTTATCTGGTGACAGGAACAATGAATATCGGCCAAATTATTACTTACCAGT
This sequence comes from uncultured Methanobrevibacter sp., assembly GCF_946184425.1. Lineage (GTDB taxonomy): Archaea > Methanobacteriota > Methanobacteria > Methanobacteriales > Methanobacteriaceae > Methanocatella. Next base: position 10,804 of record NZ_CAMHFP010000022.1, read on the forward strand.
CAGTCCACGGTCCTTTAATCTTTTCAATTCCACTTGCTGCTTTAATGTTTTTCATGTTAATTATTACCAAATCCCCATACTCTCCGTTCGCAATTACAAAGGATAAGGCATTGATTTCTGGATTTGAAACTGAACACTTCGGGTTTTTAAGAGGATTCATGTTATTTTCAGAATCTGTTGCATGGTATGTGATGCTTTGGGTATTTTTAACAATATTCTTCGGTCCGTTAAATGCTGTAGGATATCTCATTGGAATGATTGTAATCACATTTATTACAGGATTTATTAATGCTACAACACCAATTTTAAGTCCTAATCATTCTGTTATGGCTCAAATTACAATAGGGGCAATTTGCTTCTTTGGAACAATCTTAATGATATTTACAGGAGTGGTAGCATGAACAGTGAAGATGTGATAGTTTATTTGACATCATTAGTTGCTATTGGTATAATAGTTGTTGGTCTTTTAGCAACATTTTTGCACTCGACTACTCTTGCTCCAATAGTGATTATAGGAATTATCTTAGCAATATTCGTATTGCTTTCAAAAGGTAATTTTTCACATAAAATAGAAAGTATAGAGAAGTTATGTTTTGTTATAACATTTATAGCAATAATTTGTTCATTCATATTGCTTTATAAACCAATGTAGGAGATATTATGTTAGATTATATGATTTATATACTTGCATTTGCTGTTGGTTCCATCCTCGGATTGCTTTACAGTTATAAAAAGCATGGGGAGCCGTATGTTGCTGTTAATGAATTTGACATGCCTTCAGCAGCAGTTTCAATTATAGGATGGTGTTTGGCATTTAATGCAGGCAATGTTATTTTGCAGGCAATAGGATTTCTCCTCGGAGGTTTGATAATGGGAGAAAGACCGGGATACGGTAGAAAAGAAACTGCTTTGGGTTTAATTTTGGCGATAGGATTATATGTTTTATTGAAATTGACAGCATGATGTGATAACATGGATGATGATGCTAAATTAGAATTAATGCAAAAAAGAATAATTAAAAGTTATGCCTGGCAAAGAGATATTATTATTCCTTTTTCAAAAGACTTTGACTGTACTGCTGATGAACTGGAAAAGGTATTCTTTGATTTATTGGATTTATCATCTCTTGAAGCATTGCATGCTACATTTGAATCTGCTGAAGACATATGTTTATATCAGAAATTAAATGCTGACTTGAAACTATGCTGGTTTATTGATACTCTGGAATTGATTCCGAGACAGGATGGTAAGAATCTTAAAATGAAATTAGTAAAGGAAATTAAAAACGGTAAATCTTATGAAGATGCCGTTAAAGAGGGTAAATTAGAATTATTCCAATTATTAAAAAAAGAAGCTGAAAGTTAATGTTTATTTATATTATTAAAATAAAAGAGGGAGTACAATGTTAAATGCGATTAAGGATGCTGTGAGAAAAAGCTCAATTCATGTCTGTATCGTAAATTGTGGTGGATGTAATGGATGCGATGTTGAATGTGTTGCATTATTATCTCCAAGATACGACTTAGAGCAATATGGTATTTATGTTCACAACAATCCTCGTGAAGCTGATGTTTTATTATTGACTGGAGCTGTTACCGAACAGTGGGTCACTAATTTAAAGAGAGTATATGATAAAGCTCCTGAACCAAAAATTGCAGTAGCGGTAGGAAACTGTCCTCAATCTGGTGATGTATTCAATCAGGAAGGAGGTCATGTGCATGCTCCTGCTTCTGATTTCATTCCGGTTGCGGCAGCTATTCCTGGTTGTCCGCCTAGGCCTAGTGAAATATTAGAAGCTATTTTGACAGTTGGTCCTCAGGCTATTGCTGATCGTGGGAGGGAACAAGAATGATAGTGCCTATTGGTCCAATTCATCCTGCTTTAAAGGAACCTATCAGACTCAAACTTCAAACTGAAGGGGAAAGGGTAGTTAAGGCAGAAATTGAATATGGTTATGTTCACAGAGGTATTGAAAAGATTATTGAAGGACAAACTTGGCAGAAAGGAATTTATCTTTCAGAACGTGTATGTGGTATCTGTTCATATGAACATACTCAGACTTTTGCAGAAACAATAGAACAGATTTCTGATGTTGATGTTCCGCTTAGGGCTCAATTTTTAAGAGTTATCACAAATGAATTAGATAGAATTCAAAGTCATTTGCTTGGAAATTCTACATTTTTCAAATCAATGGATCATGAAACATTGTTTATGCATGTTTTGGAATTGAGAGAGTATGCAATGGATTCAATTGAATTGTTAACTGGAAACAGAGTCAATATGGGTTGGAACGTAGTTGGCGGTGTTCGTATGGATGCTGATGAACGTCATTTCAAGCCAATTTTGGAAAATCTTAAAAAAATTGAAGAAGGATTTGAAAGAACTCGTGCATTGTTTGCAGAGGGTCCAGCACTTGCTTTGAGATGTAAAGGAATAGGATACATGTCTAAAAAAGAAGCAATTAAGGGAAGGGCGGTAGGTCCTATCGGAAGAGCTTCTGGTGTAAAAGAAGATTATAGAAAAGGTCACTATACTTATGATGATCATTTTGATTTTAAAGTCATCAGAAGAAAAGAAGGAGACAATTACGCAAGAACTTTAACTAGATTTGATGAAATTCCAGAATCAATCAGTCTGGTTAGACAAGCTATTGAAAACATACCTGATGGTGAAATTCGTACTCCTGTTGATTTGAAATCAGGTTATGCAATGCGTAAAAATGAAGCTCCTCGTGGAGAAGTTACATATATGATTGAAACTAACGGTAACTTAATTAAAAATATTTCAATCAGAACTCCAAGTATTGCTAATATGGATTCCTGCGCAAAATATATGATTCGTGATGTTCCTACAGTTGCTGATGCGGTTGCAACTTATGCTACAAGCGATCCGTGTGTTGCATGTGCTGAAAGAGTGGCCATTACTAATGATGCGGGTAAAACCACAATTAAAAAATGGGATAAGGTGATATAGGATGTCATCTTTAATGTGGTATATTTATGATTTTGCAAGAAAAGCATGGGCTGACGCATTTACCAATGCAAAAACAGAACATGAAATTGTGGAAAAACCTGAACGTTTCAGAGATTTCCCAAAAGTTAACAAAGAATATTGTATTGGGTGCGGTGCATGTACTGTGTCTTGTCCTTCTCCGAATGCAATAAAGATTGTAAGGGAAAAAGACACCGAGGAGGGTGAAGGATTAACTTATCCTGTCATTAATCCTGGAGCATGTATCCGTTGTGGTTTTTGTGCTGAAGTTTGTCCGACAGATCCAAAAACATTGGAATGTGGTTTAAATCATTTGATATTGCCGGAATTCAATATTATTCCATCAAAAAGGCAATATATTGTTGATGATTATTTATGTATTAAATGTAAAAAATGTATGAAAAAATGCCCTGTAGATGCAATTGAAGTTGTAAATGACAAACTTCATGTAAATCAACTTAAATGCATCTCCTGTGGGGAATGTTTGGAAGTATGTCCGGTAAACGGAGCTATGAAAGGAGTATTTGTTGAAAATTTACAAGACCAAAAAGACTTGATTCTTTTGACTGTGAACTATCTTGAAGATTACATAAACAATAAAGAAGAGGATTTGAGGTCTTTGGAGCAGGATGGTCTTTTGCAGTATGAAGTTCCACTTTCCGAAATATGGGAAAAGGCATTAAAAATTATTCCTGATGAAGAGGTGTCATTGGAAATTATCACAAATGCCGTAAACAGACTCAAAATCAGAATTATTGATTGGGATGAATCAAAATGTGAAAAATGTCAACTTTGTGTTCCTGAATGTCCTACAGGATGTATCACTTTCGATGAGGATAAAGATACAATTGCAAGGGATAAATACAAATGTTTACGTTGTAGTATTTGTTACCAAACTTGTCCATTTTCAGTAATAAAATATTTCATCGCCAAATTCTCCCTCGAAGACGATGAAATTATTCATACTACTGTAAAGGCATCTAATTTGAATGAGAATATTGTTATGGAGTGAGTGTTATGATTGATAGTTATACAAAAACACCGAGACCATTAAGGCATGTTGACGTTGATTATTTGGTTGATCAAACAAAATGCGCCAAATGCAAAGATAAACCATGTCTCAAGTCATGTCCAATTGATGCGATTTATATGGATGATGATGACGGTCTTGTAAAATTAAAAAGTACATGTTTTGGTTGTGTATTGTGCCGTAATGCCTGTCCGTTTGATGCAATTTCTCTAGATGTTAAAATGGATCCTCCTTTAAAGGAAAATGTTCCAAACATCAATGTAAAATTATGTAAGGCATGTGGAGCTTGCGTTCAGGCATGCAAAAACGGTTCTATCCATATTGTCGCTGACGGAAAACAGGAACCTCACAGTGAAATTGATAAGGATACATGTATCCGTTGCGGATATTGTTTCAGAGTATGTCCTACTGATGCAATTAAGTATGGTCAGTTACTTCCTAAAACCGTTAAGGGAGGTAAGGCAATTGTTGTCAATCAGGATAAATGTATCGGTTGTATGACATGTACTCGGGTATGTCCGTCAATGGGTGCAATTAATGTTGCTAGAACTAACAAATTGCCGTATATTAATCCTGGATACTGTGCCAGATGTGAAGAATGTATGCATTCATGTCCTTCTACTGCAATCAAGTATTCCTCACGTAAAAAAGCTTATAAGATGTATAGTGAGATTAAATCATTCGATATTGTATCAAGTATTATTGATTATGATATGAAAAGATTGTCATTGGATTTAATAAGTTTGAATAAGGTGCTGGAAAAAGTGGGAAAATCAATTGCCTTGGAATTCAATGACCAGAAATTTGAAAATTTCATTGAATGCAAAGTAAATGACATGATGGAAAGGGAGCTTAAGATAAGTCTTGATTCAAGTATAGAAATAGATAAATTCTCAAAACTCTTTGGTTCTTATTTGATGGATAGGAATATTGAAGTATATGACAATAAATGTATAGCGTGTGGAGATTGTTTTAATGTATGTCCTGTTGGGGCAATCGAACTCAACGGTCCAAATCCAATAAAAATTAATGATAATTGTATATACTGTGGTAAATGTGTGGAACAGTGTAAATTTGATGCAATCGGTGCTTATGATGATTATTTCTACAGTAAAGACACTGATTTGTATTATGCACGGTCTTACCTGCATTATCAAAGAATTGGTGATTTGTCACTATCAAGCACTAAATGTCAGGCATGTGCAATTTGTGCTAAAAACTGTCCTACAGGTGCATTGACATTAAATGATGATAAAATTGATTTTGATGGTGAAAAATGTATTTACTGCAGAAACTGTGAATCAATTTGTCCACTTGATGCAATAAGGATTGTTAACTTCAGGTGATGTGATGTTTGAAAAATCGTTTATTACAGATTGTGAAGGTCCATTAACTTTAAATGATAATGCATTTGAAGTATCAGCACATTTCATCGAAAATGGTGATGAATTATTTAAAATTCTTAGTTTGTATGATGATTATCTTGTGGATGTTGTAAAAAAAGATAATTATAAAGCGGGCAATACTTTAAAATTGATTCTTCCTTTCTTTGTTTGTGAAAATATTAAAAATTCTGATTTGATTGATTTTTCACAAAATAATATTTATGCAGTCAAAGATTCCAAATTCCTATTAAAATACTTGAAGGAATCTATGAATACGTATATAATTAGTACAAGTTATGGTCAATATATTGAAGCACTTTCAAATTATATGAATTTCCCGTTTGAGAATACATTTTATACAAAAGTAGATGTAGATGCATTATCTCTAAATGATGAAGAAATTAAAATAATCAGTGATTTCAAAGAAAAAATATTGGAAAATCCTAATGATTATGAATTGTTTGACAGGATTTTTTTTGATGAGATACCTCAGATGGGGATTTATGAAGAAATCAAAAAAATAGATGTTGTTGGCGGTGAAGGTAAACGTCTTGCTATTGATGAGATAATAATGCGCGATGCAATTGACGTCAATGAGATACTATACATCGGAGACAGCATCACAGATGTTGAGCCATTGGATTTTGCAAGGAAGAATAATGGGATTAGCATTTCATTTAATGGAAATGAGTATCCTATGAAAGTTGCTGAAATAGCTATTGTTTCTCCAAGTGCAGTTGCAACTTGTGTAATAGCCGATATTTATTGTTGTACTGATAAAAGCAATGTTTTAAAATTCATTGATGATTATAATAATTCGGGTAGTTTATTGGATTTATTTGATGAGTATAATGTAGATTTGGAAATAAAAAATAAATTTTTTGATGTTTTTAAGAATGAAAATTATCCTTTGATAAAAATAATTGATGAAAATAACTATGATGATATCCTGAAGGTTAGTAAAGACATGAGAAATAGCATTCGAGGCCAGGATATTGGAGGATTAGGTTAAGTATAGGTGTATGAAAATGAAGTATTATAAGGTTGAAGATACATTTTTCGAAGCTTTTGAAGGTAAATATGTACGGGCTTTAATTACAGGACCTACCGAAGAAATTGTAAAAAGGGCAGCTTATGATTCAACTTCTACTCCAAGTGCAGTAATTGGGAGGGTTGAAGGCGGAGTTGAAGGATTTTTAGATAAAAATCAAACTCCTGATGGAAGATATGGGGCTGTTGTACAATATTGGTTGGGCAGTGATGATATCGAGAAATTTGCGTTTGAACTATCTTACAGATTAAGACAGGATGTTCTGGTCAAACCGTTTACACGCATATTTGATTACTCAGACTCAGACAGTGATGAATATATTGAAATGATGGACATTGTTGGCCACTGCGGTGATGGTTATGAATGGATTGTTGAGGAATACGGTAGAAAAATGATTAACGTTCCTATTGCAGTTCCTGATTTTCAAATAGAAGAAAAATTTAAAATAAATGATGGAATTATGGGAGGAAACTTCTGGTATTTATGTTCAACTCAGGAAGCAGTACTTGAGGCAGGGGATGCAGTAATAAATGCAATAATGGGAGTTGAAGGAGCTACTGCACCATTTGAAATTTGTTCTGCAGCTTCAAAACCTGAAACTAATTTCCCGGAAATTGGACCTACCACAAATCATGTTTATTGCCCTTCATTAAAGGAATCTTTAGGCGAGGAGTCTAAAGTTCCTGAAGGAGTTAATTATATTCCTGAGATTGTAGTCAATGCAATTGATGAGGAAGCTATGAACAAAGCCATTAAGGCAGGAATTGACGCTGCTTTGGAATTTGATGGTGTAATTAGAATATCTGCAGGTAATTTTGATGGAAAACTTGGAGATAAGAATATAAATTTATTAGATATCTTAAAGTAAGGTTTTAAAATGGAAATATATGATAGTGATCTTAATGCTGAAGTAATAGGATTCGGAGCCTTAAATGTTGATAGGCTCTATTCAGTAGATAAAATAGTTTCCCATGATGAAGAAAGTTTCATAACTGATGAAACAGATACACCTGGGGGTTCTGCAGCAAACACAATTGTGGGTTTGGCAAGATTGGGTTGTTCAACATCAATCATCGGAAAAATAGCTGAAGATAATGAAGGAGATATGATTGAATATAATCTGGCTATTAATGGTGTTTTCACAAACAATTTGATTTATTCAGAAAGCGGATTTACAGGAAAATGCATTGGTTTTGTTGATAAGGATGGTGAAAGGTGCCTTTACATATCTCCTGGTGTCAATGATGACATTAAGATAGGTGAAATAAATCCATTGAATATCATGAGATGTAAAATAATGCATTACACTTCATTTGTCGGAGATTCTTTCAAAACACAAATAGAACTTTTGGAAAAACTCAGCAAAGAAACTCTTTTAAGTTTTGATCCGGGCATGTTATATGTTGAAAAAGGATTTGATGAGTTAAAGCCAATTCTTGAAAGAACTGATATTCTTCTTATTAATGAGGCTGAATTAAGGTTGCTGTGTGATAATGATCATGATGATTTAAAAGAGTTAACCGTAGGTTTTTTAGATTTTGGAATTGACACTGTAGTTGTAAAACAAGGTTCTAAAGGTGTTTTTGCAATAAATAATTCTGAAGAATGTTTTGTGGAAGCGTTTGAATGCGATGTTGTTGACACTACAGGTGCGGGAGATAGTTTTAACAGTGGATTTTTATATTCATTTTTAAAAGGATATAATCTTGAAAAATCTTGCAGAATAGGAAATTGGGTAGCTAGCAGAGCTATTCAAGGTTTTGGAATGGATAAGTTTCCGACTGCAAAAGAATTAGAGGAATTCTTTTAAATTATTAAAATAAATTAGTTAGTTGGTAATAATATGAAAGTATCGTTTATAAAACAGATGAAAAATTTGGAACGTGAAGTTCTTTTGAAGTCTGTTGAGTTAGATGATGATGGGGATGATTTCCAATTTGAGCTGGATGATTTCAGTGCTCAGGAGGAGATTATCGCCGTTGCACCCAAATGCGTAAGATGTAATACCTGTGTTAAAGCATGTCCAGTTAATGCAATCGAACCAGCTAATATATTTAGAATAGCTAAAATAACTGATAAATGTGTTAAATGTGAAATTTGTGTACAGACCTGTCCGATTTCAGCAATTAAATTAATTGACAATTCAGTTATTTACGATAATGAGGAAGAAAGGGATGTTATTGAATACAGTTTGAGCAATGTCCGTTCTCCTCATAGGGTAGTTAGGATGAATAATATTTCAATTGATTATTCAATTGATAATAATTGGGATGATTGTGCTAATTTATGTCCGACAAATGCATTTACTCTTGAATTTAAAGAGTTTTTTGATGATTTAAATATGGATGTAAATATTGAATTAATTGAAAATGAATTATATCCATATATTAATGAGAAAATGTGCATTGGATGCGGAGCATGTGTTGAAATTTCATTAAATGACAATGCAATTGACCTTGATAGATATATCGGGCCTATAATCCATAGTAGGAATATTGATATTAATCATGATGCATGTGTTAACTGTTATTTATGTGAAGAGAACTGTCCGACAGGTGCTATTGAGTTAATAGATGGTGAAGTTGTTCTTGACAATGACAAATGTATTAGATGTGTCGAATGTACTCGTCACTGTCCTGTGGGAGCATTAAATAGAATTGAAATAGATTAAAAATAGGGGTTTTGTTTATGAAAGCAAAAGAGTTAATGGATAAAGAATTTGTATATTTGAACTGTGATGATAATGTTGTTGAAGTTTCAAAAATAATGGAGGAAATCAGACGTTTTACCTGTCCTGTAGTAAATGACAAAAAGCAATTGGTTGGATGGGTAACTTCCTTTGACATTACTAGGGGATTAAGGGAAGGAAATGAGAAGATTTCTGAAATCATGAGTGATTATGAAGAGATTGCAACTGTTCATGAAATGGATCCTGCAAGAAAAGCAGTAATTTTAACTGCCAACAATAAATTCGTTACAGTACCTGTTGTAAATGATGACAATCAGGTAATAGGTATGGTTAGAGCATGTGACATTGTAGAGTTATTGTCTGAATTATATGATATCAAAGTATTCAAGTTATATGAGGCAATGCAACATCAATTAAAAGGAGTTACCTGGGATGAATTGATGTCAGCATCTGCACTGGTTTCCAAAAAGACTACTGGTAAAAAGATTTCTGCAGAGGAATATGAAGCGAATATTATGGATGCAACTTTCGGTGAAGCTATTTGGGCTACTGGAGGTTTGGAAAAATTCTTTGCAGGTCTAATTTCTGTTGGTGAAATGGTTATTGCTCGCCGTGTAGGAAAAGCAAGAAAATAAACTTCATTGACTTCATATATTGGTGCTGGAAGATTTTTATCAATTTGATGCATACCCCTACCAAATAGCAAATCATTTGGTAAATAATGCTGATTCCATGACTTATGCATTTGAAATTGAAAATTAATCTTTCCATGAATTTTTTACAGGTCAATGTAAATTATTATTAACATAATTGATAAATCACAAAAGTTTCATTAAAATTTAAAATAAATGCATTAACTGGATTTGAATAGGGTTTAATGGGCTGATTTGTGATTTTTTCATTTTTAACTTTTTCAATGTTTTTTTTAAATTCATAATATTGATGATTAGTTTTTTTAAAGATTTTTTTTTAAAAGATTTAAAAAACATTCAAAATTAACCTATTTTCTCATGTTTTTTGGTATTTTTAATGATGTATATTCAAATAGGATTATACATTATTTTTATAAATGATTAAAAACTAATTTTTATCATAAATCAATTTTTTTGTAAGGCGGTAACTAAACATGCAAAAAGTAATAAATGCTCACTGTCATATTTATCCCGAAAAAATTGCCTCAAAAGCAGTTAAAGGAATTAGGGATTTTTATGATCTTGACATGTCCTTGAATGGTAAAATTGACAATCTCATTGAAGATGGTAGCAAAGTTGGTGTTGTTCATTATTTGGTTCATTCTGTTGCAACAACTCCTAAACAGGTTAGATCAATTAATGAATTTATCAGTAGTGTTGTAAAAGAAAATCCTGAACTTTTCACTGGTTTTGGAACACTTCATCCGGACAGTGATGATATTGAAGGTGATTTTGAACATTTAATTGAATTGGGTCTTAAAGGAGTTAAACTCCATCCTGATTTTCAACAATTTGCTTTAAATGAAGAAAAAGCTTTTAAGTTAGGTGAAGTAATTAATGGTGGTAATGTGCCTGTTCTAATTCATTGCGGCGATTACAGGTATAATTATTCAAATCCTGACCAACTCAAACCATTTCTTGAAAGATTTCCTGATATGCTTGTTATTGGTGCTCATTTTGCAGGTTGGAGTGTTTGGGAAGAAGCGACTGAAAAACTTGCAGGAACTCCTAATCTTTATGTTGATTTGAGTTCTAGTTTATATGAATTATCTTCTCAGGATGCAAAAAAATTCATTTATAAATATGGAGTCAATAAAGTTTTGTGGGGAACTGATTATCCTATGTGGGAAGCGGAAAGTGAAATGGAACTTTTCCACAATATTGGTTTGACTCCTGAAGAGGAAAACATGATTTTATATGAAAATGCCGCAAAAATTTTAGGAATTAAATAATTTCGGTGATAACTTGTATTCAAAAACAAAATTAGCTTTAATTTGTTTAATTTTTGTTTTATTTAACATTGCAGTTGTTTCAGCTAGTGATGTTAATTCAATGGATTTGTCATTAAATCTTGATAGCGATACGATTGCCATAAACGAAAATTCAAATGAATTAAATTGTCCTAATGATAATGAGGTAATTTCCTCAATTAATGATTCTGCTTTGAAAGAATCAGATAATGATTTAATTAATCAAAATCTGAATGATGATAACCTTTCTGTTTCAAATGAATCAGTTAAATCAGATACTACAATTACAGCTGTCAGCAATATGGTAATTAAGGGAAAATATTTCCAGATTTATCTTAAAGATTCAAATAATAAAGCACTTAAAAATATGAATGTTACATTTACATTTGATAAAGTAAAATATAATGCAGTTACAAATGCAAATGGAGTTGCAAGTCTTAAAATTACAAAAAATATTGGAACATATTATGTTTCAGCTTCATTTAATGGCAATAATGACTACAAGTCTGTTTCTAAAACATTTAAGATCACTGTTCCTAAAACAGTTTCAATTATCATTGGAAATGATAAATTGCTCACCAATGGATATTTGAAGATATACTTGAAAAGCAGTTATGCAGGAGCAATTTCCGGCAAGGCATTAACAGTAACTGTTGGAAATAGAAAATGCACTAAAAAGACAAATTCCGAAGGAATTCTTGTAGTTAAACCAAATTTAGATACAAAAACTTATACGGTTACTGTAACCTTTGAAGGAACCAGTGATATTGCTAGCGCATCAGCTTCAAAAAATGTCACTGGAGTGAAAGGCAATGCAAGAAGTCCGTTCTTGTCTTATGTTCCATTAAAAAATGGTGTTCCTGATTTGGATTACATGACTGCAGGTTATGTGATGGGTGACGGTGATGCCAGTTACACTCTTTTAAAAGCACAATATTTGGAAGTTATTAAAAGGGACAGTTATTGTTTATACTTAAATAAGAAATTAACTAAATATGTCTTTTTTAAAACTAAAACTGCTCCAAATTATATTCACATGATTTCTCGTGAAAAATGGAATGTAATTGAAAGAACAATCAATACTATCATTGTTTTAAAAAATAAATATAATTACTGGCCTGCGCAGGTTTCCGTAAATCTTAAAGGAAAGGCATACACTTATCCTGAAGTTAGGGATGAGCAGGATACTGGTTATACCTGCGGTCCAACTTCCTGCAGTATGTGTAGCCAGGTTTTAAGAAACTATGTTAATGAATGGCATTTGGGTGTTCATGCAGGTACCAATTCATACGATGGTTCAAGCACTAGCGGTTTGAAAAGGGCTTTGGAAAAATTTAATATGAAATGTGTTTATTATTATAAAAGTACATTTAATGTAGCTTTGAAAGCTCTTAAAGCGGGAGGATGTGCTTTGGTATTCCATACTTGGGGACATTATGTGTCTATTTTAGATATTAGTGCGGACGGTAAAAAGGTTTTAGTCGGTAATCCTTCAGGAGATTATAATCACGGCAGTCATGGCATGCCTACTAATTGGTTAACTGTTAATTATGTGAAAACTTGTTTCAATAATTATGATACTTCAGGATTAATTGTTAAACTTAAATATAATTTAAATAAAGCAACCCAATCTAAAATTAACAGGTTCTACTCTAATATGGGTGGATGGACAAGAGCGAATACAAATGAAAGAATTCCTCAATTATAGTTTTGGGGAATTTTTATACTTTTTTTAAATTTATTTTTTTTTTCATCTATAATTACAAAGTATTTTATAATTTTATTCAGATATATAATATTAATCAAATATTTTTAAAAGGAATTTGAAAAAATATTATATGATATTTAAATAAATTTAGTTTATTTATTAATGTATTCAATAATATTTTGGATTATTTGGCATTTCTTTTAATATTTTGATATAAATATTGACTTTTTGTGATAAATATGGTGGAAGAGAATAGTAATATGCTGCTGGGAACTGGTGATAAACCAACTGCAATCAAATGGGTTTTACTGGCTATACAGCATGTTTGTGCAATGTTTGGAGCAGTTGTAGTCGGACCAATGATTATGGTAATAGGTTTATCACTTGCCCCAACCGCTATTTCTGAAATCGGTTTGGATTTAGCGGTGGTTCCATGGACTCATTTGCTGGTTGCTTTTGTTTCATTTTTAGTAACTGCACTGGTTGCAGTTCGTGGAAAAGGAATCTTGCAGGTTATTCCATTTTTAGTAGGTATTGTAGTTGGTTATATTGTAGCGGCTGCTTTAGGTATGGTTGATTTTTCACAGGCACTAACCGCCCATGTGTTTGAAATCCCTAAATTTTACCTGCCGTTTATGAATTATAATCTAAATTTTGCAGCAATTCTAACAATAGTTCCAATTGCACTTGTAACAATGGTGGAACATGTTGGAGACCACAAAGTATTAAGTGAAATCATTGGCCGTGATTTAATCGAAGATCCGGGTCTTCAAAGAACCTTGCTTGATGATGGTCTTGCAACATTTCTGGCAGCGTTCCTTGGCGGTCCTGCAAACACAACATACGGTGAAAATACTTCTGTTATCGGAATGACACGTGTTGCATCTACTTATGTAATAGGTCTTGCTGCAATTATTGCTATAATATTTGCATTCTCAGGACATCTGACTGCACTTTTAACCGCAATTCCACAACCTGTTTTAGGAGGTATATCCGTATTGTTATATGGATTTATCTGTGTAAATGGTTTAAAAATATTAATCCACAACCAAGTGGACTTTAATAATACTAAAAATGTAGTTGTTGCTGCAACAATGCTTGTTTTAGGATTAGGTGGTGCAGCATTATCTGTAGTATATGCTGACTTGTCAATATCTATTTCTGGGATGTCTCTAGCAGCAATAATTGGAGTAATTTTAAATCTTTGCATACCGGAGGAAAATCATGAATGAATTTGTATTGAATCATCCGTTAATAACTCATAAACTAGCAATCTTAAGGGATATAAACACAGGAACAAAAGAATTCAGAGAATTAGTAACAGAAATTTCAACAATTCTAGTTTATGAAGCTATGTGGGATGCTAAATTGGAAAAAACAACAATTGAAACTCCATTGGAAAAAATGGATACTGGAATGTTGAATGAAGACAATTATGCAATTGTCCCAATACTGAGAGCAGGGATGGGAATGGTTGATGGTGTGTTAAATGTTATTCCAAATGCAAAAATAGGTCACATTGGACTTTACAGAAACGAGGAAACATTTGAACCGGTCGAATATTACTACAAAATGCCAGATGGAATTGACAAAAGAGAAGTTATTGTAATTGACCCTATGCTTGCAACAGGAGGAAGCGCATCAGCAACAATATCCAGACTTAAACAGGATGGAGTTACAAAAATAAAATTATTATGTATTGTAGCAGCACCGCAGGGTATCAAATGCATTGAAGACGATCATCCAGATGTTAAAATTTTCTGCGCAACAGTTGATCGGGAATTAAATGAAAATGCATATATCCTACCTGGTCTTGGAGACGCCGGTGACAGAGTGTATGGTACAAAATAGTGAAGTTTGACTTCACTTTCTTTTTCTTTTTTTGGTGATTAACTTTGAATTGGAATTTGATTTGGCCCATTTTGATAGTTATTTTGGCAAATACATTTTATAACATTTGCATGAAATCAATGCCGGGGGATGTGAATCCATTCGGTGCGTTGATGGTCACTTATTTTGTAGCGGCATTAATTTCGGCGATTATTTTCATATTTATGGTTGGTCCTTCAAATGTCCTCGTTGAATTGTCTAAGATTAATTGGACTTCAATAATTCTTGCGATAGCTATTGTTGGCCTTGAAGTGGGTTATGTTTTTGTCTATCGTACTGGTTGGGCAGTAAGTACTGCAAGTGTAGTTGCAAATATAGGCCTTGCCTGTGTATTGTTGGTTGTTGGATTTTTATTGTACTGGGAAAACGTTTCAATTAAACAGATAATTGGCATTTTTGTTTGCATGTTTGGTTTAGTTTTAATTAATATCTGATTTAACGATATTACTTTTTTATATATCCATTTTCTTTTTTTTTAAAAATATTATTTTTTTCTACCTTTTTTCATAAAATAATTAATTTAAATTGAAATTAGTCAATAATATATACTATTAAATATTATATATTTTATATAAGGTTAATTATCAATAATTAATTCTTACTAATCGATATGAAGGAGGTGAAAAATGAATAGAAAAGCTTTAATTGTTGTATTGTTTATAGTGGTTCTGTTTAGCTTAAATTTCAGTGTGGCTCATGAAATGGATAACTCTACAAGTAACGAAGTATTTGTTGCATCGGATGAAGCTGTTTCTTCTACAGTTGATTCCAATCAAAATATTTTAAATGCATCCTCTGCAGTAAAAACACAGATTAATGTTGAAAGTAACACAACTTTTGATGTGGTTGGTGATTATTTCAAGGTAAAACTTTCTGATGTGAATGGTAATGCCTTGAAAAATACCAAATTGACATTTGCTATTTCGGGAACAACCTATGTTAGAAACACTGATTCAAACGGAATTGCTTCACTGCAACTTAGATTAAATGATGGAACTTATAAAATTACAACAAAATTTGCAGGAAATTCAAATTATAAATCTTCCTCTTTAACAACTGCTATTAAAATGACCAATACAAAAGTTGTTGATGTAGGATTAAGTAATTCTGAAATTCAAAATATTATTGATAATGCAAAGATAAATAACATCATTCTATTTAAGGGATTAAGCTATTCAAATATAAATTTGCTAATAACAAAAAGCTTAACATTGATAAGTAATGTTAATACTGTTTTGAAATCTGGTTCTGGTCCGACAATCACTATAAAAGGCAAAAATGCGTCTCTTACTACTATAAATGGATTTAACATTCAAAGTGGAGGGGATGGCATTGTGGTTACTGGTGCAGATTATGTAAAAATCATTGACAATGATATATCCGGAAAAGGCAATGGTATTGTTTCAATAGGAACCAAATATCTAAATGTTACCAAAAACAGTATTGTTAAAAATTCTAAAAGTGGGATTGTTATAGCAGATTCCGGTTCTACTTATGTATTTAACAATAAAATATCCAATAACGGTTTGGATGGTGTAGGTATTTCTAAATCTAATAAAGTTTATATTCATGGAAATATTATTTCAGGAAATGACCGACATGGAGTTTATGTGGATAAAACTGTTAATGGTGTAAACTATGGTGAAGGTCCTAAAAACATTTACATTAACAAGAATACTATTGAAAATAACAAGCAGGATGGTATTCTGATACAAAATGCTGGAGACAACATAAATATTAAGTCCAACAGCATTGAGTCAAATAAAGGAAATGGTATTTCAATAGCTCATATTGGGGATAATTCAATCCAGTCAAATGTAATAACTGACAATTATCAGAATGGTATTAAATTTTTTGATAGTTATATAAAGCCAAAAAATCAGGTTATTAGTTATAATGCAATCTATTTCAATACTCATATGGATGTTGAAGCTAAAGATACATATTATCAGGACACTGGTAATAGATTAGAGATTGGAGATAATTGGTATACTGATTTTGCCGGAATTTGTCCTAAGATTAGGTCAAATAATATAAAATTTGTTGTCACTCAGGTAGGCGCAAACAAATTTCAAGCATCTTTTTTAGATTCCAACGGCAACATTGCTAGTCTTCTTCCGGACAGGACTTTAAAATACAAAACAAATAATGGTCAAACATTAAGCATTACCATAAAAGGTGGAACTGGTGTATTTACCGTTAATGGAAGGGATGGCGATATTGTAAAAGCAACAGTTGATTATTCCCAAAGGAATAATGCTTATGATTCAAAAACAAAAGATGTTCCTTCATCAAATGGACAGTCACCAAGTTATGTTTATCCTTCTATTCCTGATTATCAAATCTATGAAGACATTGGTAATGGTGGTGGAAACGGTAACGGCAATGGAAATGGTGAAGGTTCTAGTGGAAACGCTAATAAAAGTAATGGATCTTTCACACAGGTAAACAGTGACAATACTGTAAACAGTACTCAAAGCCAACAATCCAGTCCTAGTAGCAATGCAAATAATCAGGTCAATGATGTTTCACAAAGTTATGATACTTCAGAAACTACTTCTCAGGAAAGTGCTTCTGAAGCAAGTGCTGGAAATTCAGGTAGTCCGGGATCCCAGTCCCAATCTGTTGTAAAACAAATTGTACTTGATGAAGAAGATATCTACAGAGTCACAGGAACTGCATTGATAATATTGTTGATAATTTTAACAATTTGTTTTTATTATCGTGACGATATTAAAGAAATGAATTCTAAAAGATAATTTTTCTTCTTATTTTTTTCTATTTTTAATTTATTTTTCTTTATTTTCACTCTTTTTAATATAATAAATTATTTAATACATTTTTTATATATAATATACTATCATAGCTTTGGAGGAGTAATGATGAATAAGAGTGATTTAAAAAGAGATTATTATATGTTAAAAGGACCACTTGCCAAAAAGGGTTATGATTGGTGGTGGCATTCTTTAACTGCATATAATAAAAAAACTGGTGAAGAAAAACCTTTTTTCATTGAATATTTTGTATGTAATCCTGCTTTAGCTGAAGAAGAACCTACACTTGGACAATTGCCTGAAAACCAAAAAGCAGGTAAAAAACCATCATATTGTATGATTAAAGCAGGAACTTGGGGTAAAAACCCAAAACAGATACATAATTTTTACTCAATGAAATACTTTGATTGCCCTGACGATAAATTAAACATTCAGGTTGGAGATTGCAGTTTAACAGAAACTCATATGAGTGGATTTGCAAGAGTTAGTGAAGAGGATGCTATAAATCACCCGGAATACATGTCTGATGCAGGGGACATGATGTGGGATTTGGATATTGATAAGCAAATCACTTTTAATGTGGGTTATGGTGCAAACTCATTTTTCAGAAAGTTAAATGCATTTGAAATGTTTTGGCATGCAGAAGGGATAAAAACTCAATACAGCGGAACTATATGGTTAGATGGTGAGGAATATGAAGTTATTCCTGAAAAATCATATGGTTATGCTGATAAAAATTGGGGAGGAGACTTTACCTCACCATGGCTTTGGATTTCTTCATGTAATATAACAAGTTTAATCACTGGTAAAAAATTAAATAATTCCGCATTTGAAGCTGGTGGGGGAAGACCAAAGGCATTTGGAATTGAAATTCCGCGTAAACTGTTAATTGGATTTTATTATGAAGGAACAATGTATGAATATAATTTTGCAAGATTCTGGAATCTTGTAAAAATTGACTTTGACTTTGAAGAAGGCGAAGATGTTAATATCTGGCACATTAATGCAAGTAATAAAAACTCAAAAATGGAATTGGTGCTTTATTGTAAACGTGATGAAATGATGTTGTTCAACTATGAAGCTCCTGATGGTCAGAAAAGACACAATCGTTTATGGAATGGTGGAAACGGTTGGGGTGAAATCAAATTATATAAAAAAGATGGCACTTTAATTGATCATGTAAAAATAGAAAATGCCGGTTGTGAATATGGGGAGTATGATGACGAATGATATTCTTTGATATTCTTGCATTAATCATTGTATATGTTTATGTAGCTGTTATTTTCGTAGTGGCTGAAATGGTTTTAAAGACTCGGCCGGAAGTTTCACGTAAATTTTTGCATATCATGGTAGGTAACATGATATTCGCCATGCCATTTTTCTCAGATCCCTGGGTTATGGTTTGGTTTTTAACACTGCCGATTACAATAGTTTTATTCTTCCTGACAGAATACTCTCCAATTAAAATTGAAAATAGCGTAACTGAATCAGGACATGCATTAGGCCTATTCTTCTATGCGGGAATTTGGACAATACTGATTGCAATATTTGCTACAATCGCTCCTGCAAAGGACCCTAAGTTTTTCATATGGATTGTTGCATTAGCTATTGTCCCAATGGTTTATGGAGACGGATTCGCAGCCTTAATAGGTCAAAAATTCGGTAAAGTAAAATACACAATCTTTGGAGGTACAAAATCTCTTGAAGGATCACTTACAATGTTTGTAGTAACAACCGTGATGAGTGTATTTGTATGGATGGTTTTTACTTCAATCGGTTGCACAATGCCTGAATTCAATATTGTTTATATAATAATGATATCAGCCGTTGCGACATTGTGTGAAGCATTTAGTTATGGTGGAATTGATAACTTGACAGTTCCTGCAGTAACTTCAATTTTATATTATTTGGTGGCTGTATTATAGTCACCATTTTCAACTTCTATTTTTTGCATTTTGATTGCCATATTCTGCATCTTGGCAACTTTGATAATTATCCATTTATATATACTTTAACTAAGTATTATTATCGATAAAAAAGGTGATAATGATGTCAGATAATTTAAGAGCAAGAGCAGAAGAAAGGGTTAATTTAAAAATTAAATTTTTAAGAAACTTAAAAGCATATATAATTGTCAATGCAATATTATTTATTATAAATGCATTATTTTCACCAAGTTTCTGGTGGGTAATGTTTCCAGTATTTTTCTGGGGAATAGGAGTCCTTGCGGACTTTTTGAAAGCATATGTATTTGTAGACAATTTTGATAGCGATGATTATAGGGAACGTAAAATTCAAGAAGAAATGGAAAAATTAAGGAATTAAATTATGAAGGTAAATTTATTTGTTTCAAGAGATATTGAACATCCTCATGCTGATATTCATACTAATGAGCTAACTGATAATATTACTAAAGCGATTAATATCCTGGAAAGTGAAGATCAAAATGAAATGTTGGCTGTAAAAAATGGTTCCGATATTACTCTTTTAGAACTGCAGGATATTTTCATGTTTAGAGTTGAAGATAAACAGGTTAAAGTTTTTGCTGAAAATAATGAGTATACCGTTAAAAAGCCATTATATCAGGTTGAAGAGAATTTAACTAAAGATTTTGTCAGAATTTCAAAAACAACAATTGTTAATCTAAAAAAAATTGAAAGAGTAGCTCCATCACTTAAAGGAATGATGTTCATACAGTTAAAAAACGGTTTGAAAGATAATATCTCTAGAAAATATTTGCCGGACTTTAAAAAAGCATTGGATTTATAGGTGTTATAATGGAATTTGCAGATATTTTTAAAAGCTTAGCTTTAGGTGCTTTTGTTGGTTGTTTTATCGGACTGCTGGTTGCAGTTTTAATTTCTCTTCAGGTGGGTCCCCAATACATTAGTTTTTCAGGTGTGGATATCATAAATTTATTCTTGGGATGTATTGTTGCAGGTTGGGGCTTTTCTTTAACAGGTTTGATTTATGAAAAAGAAGATTTGCCATTGCCTTTTCAAATAATCTTTCAAATGGGTATAGGAATGGCTGTTTTATTTAGTATTGCAATTTATTTAAAATGGATGCCTATTACTTTAGGAGTAGGTCCAATATTAACCTGGGTAGGTATTGCATTTATATTTGCAGCAATTTTCTGGTGTGGTTTTTATATTTACTATTATTTGCTTGCTAGAAATTTAAATAAAAAAATAGTGGATAGTAAATAGCATTTGGGCTATTTACCATTTTCTTTTATATCCAATTGTCAATAAGATTAACACGATGCATATTATTGTGACAATATATTCTAAATCTAAAGTGCTGTTTTTTGAAACAGAATGTGTGGTTTCATTTAATTCATAAGCTTTTTTGTCTTCACCTTGTGATGTTGAATTTTCAACTACAATTTGGGAAGTTGTATCACTATTGCTTAATTTAGAAGTTGAATTAATACTATCTGATTCAATCAAATTATCATTGGTATCGTTAGTACTTTTTGAATTAATCTCTTCTTTTTTATTCACATCTTTTTTTTCGTTCGTATTGAATTTTTCAGTAACATCTCTGTTTTCATTTGTTTTTGAATTTTGATTATTATTGTTTTTTTTATTTGCTTCTTTTGCATCATCAAATTGCTTTTTAAGTTCATTTAATGAGTTATCCTTGAAGTAATTTCCAAGTAAATCACTATATTTGGTGAGCAAATCAACATTCAAATCTGCAAATAAATTAGATTTAATTGTGGATGTTACTTTACTTCTTGGAGTTACATTGTTCGGATCCACGACTGAGGAATCATTAGGATTTTCATCACCCCAATCATTATCATTAAATTGAGTATATAAGTTGTAAGAATCCCACCATTTGATGAATATTTCTTTACCGTACGGGGATGTATTATTGGTTATCAAGTTATTGTGGATATTGATAACTGTTTTTGTATCATACATCGGTTGCTGGATGTAAAATGAACCTCCAGTTTCTCCACCATCATTATTCACAATAATGGAATCTTCAATATTAATATTTCCAGAAACCATAACTGCTCCTCCATTGGTTCCTCCGGTATTGTTCATAAAAATACATCTCTGAATATTAGACTCACCAGACCAACTGTAATATGCTCCTCCCCATTCGTCAGCATGATTGAACATAAATATGCAATCTTGAACATCACCGTATCCAAAAACACTAACTCGTATTGCTCCTCCATCTCTTACGGCAGAGTTATTTATAAAAACACAATTATAAATGTAAGAATTTGCATAACAGGTAGTAATTGCACCTCCGTCATGGTCTGCATGGTTATTGATAAATAATGAATTATTTACTAATAAATAACCTCTGTTCTGTTTAGTACCATAATTGGAAATGCCTCCGGCATTTGTTTTATCTAATGCAGTGTTATTTATAAATATACAATTATCAACTGTAGCTCCACCAGTTTGTATGGAGATTGCTCCTCCAAAATTATCTGTTAATCCATTGATGAAAGTGATATTTTTAAAGGTCACATGGACATCTGGGTTTCTTATAAGAAAAATACTTGATTTTTCTTCACCATCAATAATAATATCTCTTGGATTGCCGTTTCCTTGAAGAGTAATATTTTTTGTAAGCTTAATGTTGTGAATTTTGTATGTTCCAGGTTCTATTAATATTTTGTCTCCAGGATTACAATTATTGATTGTGTTCTCCAAGTCAGCAGAAATATCTTTTAAATTAGAAGTTTCTAGGGTATTGGGTGCATATCTTACATATTCATTTGTTTGACTAATTACATCTGTATTTTGTGTGCTATTGTCAATTGCATAAATTGATGTTGTAGTGAGAAATATAATTAGTATTGATGTGAAAATAAGAAAATGTCTGATTTTAATTGTTTTCACCTCCCTTCAAATCAATCAAGA
>NZ_CAMHFP010000023.1 GCF_946184425.1 uncultured Methanobrevibacter sp.
AATAAAAATAAATTATTAATAAAGATTAAAATAAATTTTAATAATAAAAAAACTTTAAAATTAAATTTCATCGAAATTTATAAAATTAAATGGTTCAATAATTTGTTCCACCAGAAAATTTTATAAAAAAACAAAACGAAAATAATAATTATGAATATCGAAATTGAATCAATCGGTACAATACATACTGAATTTAAAGAAATTGAGGGAATGCCCATACAGCCAACAGGTGCAAAAGGAATAAAAGGAACAGTTGTAATTAAAGACAAATATGTCGATGGTTTAAAGGATCTTGAAGATTTCTCGCATATCCATTTAATATATATTCTGCATAAAGTAGATGGATACATGCTTGAAGTAAAGCCATTCATGGACAATAACACCCACGGAGTATTTGCAACCAGGTCACCTAAAAGACCAAACAGAATCGGAATGAGCGTTGTCAAAGTCAACAAAGTTGAAGGAAATACAATACATGTTGAAAACGTTGACATCTTGGACGGAACCCCACTAATAGATATCAAACCATATGTGCCTCAGTTATACGAGGACACAATTGATGAATTGAAAATAGGATGGTTTGAAACCAAACACAAAAAAGCAAAATCACAAAAATCAGACGACAGGTTCAAATAAAAAAAAAAAGAAAGTTAAAAGCTATAAACTGTTTATAGCTTCAGTAATCAACTTGATAGTTGATTCAATATCATCCATACTGCATACACTCACTGGAGTGTGAATATAACGAGTTGGAACAGATAAAACACCAGTTGGAATTCCTTCACGAGTCAAGTGAATTGCAGTTCCGT
Organism: uncultured Methanobrevibacter sp.; assembly: GCF_946184425.1. Classification (GTDB taxonomy): domain Archaea; phylum Methanobacteriota; class Methanobacteria; order Methanobacteriales; family Methanobacteriaceae; genus Methanocatella. The sequence continues at coordinate 810 of NZ_CAMHFP010000023.1, forward strand.
CAGTTGTTCCGCCATCACTTACCTCCAACTGATAATCAATATCATTTTCATCACCGGCTTTAATCAACATGTCTTTTACGGATTGCTGGGTTAAAATACCCCTTCCGCTTGCATCCGCCAAGATAATAGCAGGACCTTTACCCATTACCACAGGAGCCTCTTCAGGCTTGATTCCAGGATGGTCCCCGGATAGTGTAACGTCAAGTGCAATAGCTAAATCAGGGTTCAATTTGAAAGCGGAAGTTTTTGCACCTTTAAGACCTACTTCTTCCTGTACGGTTCCGACACCGTAAACTGTAGCTCTGGTTTCCACTCTTTTTAATACTTCCATCATTACATAACATCCTACACGGTTATCCAATGCTTTACCCATGATTAGATTGTTAGGATATTCTTCAAACAATGCATTAAAGGTCATTTTATCTCCTATTCTGACCATTTTCTCTGCATCTTCCTTATCCTTTGCACCTATATCAATGAACATGTCATCAGCTTTGACAACTTTGTTTCTTTCTTCAGGTTTTGTGACATGAGGTGGTTTTGAACCGATTACACCAACAACAGGTTCACCAACTGAAGAGTGAATGGTTACAGTTTGGTTCATTAACATCTGATCGTTAATTCCACCGATATTTGAGAATTTAATAAAACCGTTATCATCAATGTATCTTACCATAAGACCAATTTCGTCCATGTGAGCTGCTAACATTACAGTAGGAGCCTTTTTTTCACCTTTTTTGGTGGCAATTAAGTTTCCCATACTGTCAGTTTCAATTTTATCAGCAACATCTTTTAATTCACGTGTAATTATCTTAGCTATTTCCTCTTCAGAACCGGATACTCCCGGTGCTAAAGAAAGCTCTCTCATTAATTCCATCGTATCACCACATTATTTTTTAATGTTAATAATATTAAATTGTTTCTATTGAATGAAATTATCTAAATTTTTAAGTTCCATCAATACCATAATGTTATCTGGTGAGAGTATGTCTAAAATTATTGAAATTTATTTTAGTCCTTCAAAAACAACTAAAAAAGTAGTGAAACAGGTTGCCGGCAATTTTGATGAAATAACTGAATCATATGACCTTTTAAGTTTCAACGACGAAAAGGAATTTGCAAATGATGATATTGCAGTTGTTGGAATGCCTGTTTTTGCTGGAAGAATCCCTAAAACTGGTCGTGAAAGATTATCCAAACTAAAAGGAAACAATGCAAAAGCAATAGCTATCACAAATTATGGAAATGCCCATGTAACTGATGCCCTGCTTGAACTTGTAGATCTTTTAAGAGAAAACAATTTTGATGTAATCGGTGCTGCTACAACAATCAGCCACCATTCAATATTTGATGGAGTTGCCGTCGGAAGGCCAGACAGTGAGGATATCAAAAAGATCAATGAATTTGCTGAAAAATGCCATGAAAAAATTAAATTGGAAAAAAGCCTTGAAAGTAAAATTCCCGGAAACAGACCTTATGTTGAATACAAGCAGCTGCCATTTAAAATCAGCTGCGATGAAAGTCTATGTGCATTCTGTTATGACTGCGCTTCAATCTGTCCCGAAAATGCAATCCTTGAGGAAGATCCCATATCAACAAATCTGGAAAAGTGCAGCAGATGTACAGCATGCATAAACATTTGTCCGGAAGATGCACGCTCATTTACCGGCGAAGCGTTTGAAAGCAAAAAACCTGAATTTGAAAAGGCAAACAGTGAAAGAAAAGAGATTGAAATTTATTTATAACTTCAATCTTTTTTTGGCGACATTTCTTACGTATTCACTATCATCATTGAGTGAAACTTCTTTTAAAACCTTATTACTTACAATATGTTTTACGGCGGCTTCACGAACTCTCCATTGAGGTTCGTTTTTGACTACATTTGTGAGAAACTTCTGATTTCTGACTTTGGAAACCGCCCTTACAGAAATGTTTTCAGAAATGCCCTGCTCATAAATTTTTATTAAACAGCTTTCAACATTGATTTTATTCAATGCCCTAAGTGAAAACTCTTCATCCTTATTTGCTAAAACAATCTTAATCAAAGTTTCTAAATCATCAATATCATCCAGAGTAGCTTTTCTGATGTTATCCAATTTGGCTTCATTCAATATCTTAATAAACGATTTTTCTTCAGTGATATTCTTCATTGCTTCCATTGCAACATCTTCATGTGTTGAATTAATTACAATTTCAAGATAATCTTTTTCATCAGTCAAATTAGAATTTTTGATTGCATGATTTCTTACGAACTGATCATCATCATTCAATGCTATATTTACTAAAATTTCAGGACTTTTTATGTTGTTTACAGCAATTTGGCGAACAAATCTGTCATCATCATTTTTTATGACTTCAAGAAGAACATCCTCATCTTCGATTTTTTTAGCTGCTTCACTTCTGACAATTTTATCAGAATCATTTAAAGCAATTTGGGCAAGCAAGTCAGGGTTATCCAATTGCGGAACTAAATCAAGCCTTACATCAGATTTTTCAGAATTTAAAACAATGTTTTTCAGTATATTCTCATCATCAATCTTTTCAAAGATAACTGATCTGACCTTTGCATTTTCTTCATTTTGAGCGATTGCAGCCAATTTTTCATCATCACTGATTTTATTGATTGCTGAAATTTTTACCCGTTCATCTTTTTCGCTGATAGCAACCTTTTGAAGAATTTCCTCATCATCAAAAGCATTTTTGTTGATTGCGGCATTTTTAATATCATTGTCCTTGGCTTCAAATATCAAATCCTTTAAAACTTCCGGAGATTCAATTTTACTTACAGCTTCATTCCTATATCGTTTGTCAACTGCCTCAATGGCAATCCATTTAAGAGTTTCTTCATCAGCAACTTTTTCAAATATATCATCAACATGGGGATTTTTCTTTGTGTTTATTACAATCTCTGCAATTGACTTGTTGTTTTCACCTAGCCTTTCATATGCAAAGCTTCTGACATCAAAAAATTTTGAATTTTCAGCAGCGTCCCAAAGCAGATTTTCATCTTTAAGCTTATTTACGGCAATCAATCTGATGGCCCTGTCCTTTACATTTTTAGACATGTCAAGTGCAACATATTCATTGGTGATTTGATCTGCTGCAGCTGCCCGTTCATATCTGTCTTTACTTGTTGTGGCTATTTTTTGAAGCAACAATTGGTCTTCCTCAATTTTTACATCTGTAGAAATAGGCTGACGCTCTTTTTTTTCTTTCTTATCATTTTTCTTAAATCTGTCAAAAAGTCCCATATTAATTTACATCCTCATACATTTTCTCTAAAAAAGCTGCAAGTGAAACAATATCCTGCCGATTATGTTCAATTATAGGCACAATAGGTCCAATATTGTTTTCAGATAAATAAGTATCGTAATATCCTGGAATATATTGTCCGGGAACATCATCATCTCTTTCAATACCAAAAAATTCCTGTTCAATTGTTTGAAGTTTGAAGTTTGGCAATTTATCCGCCCATAGATTTTTTGCAAAATGCATCAAATCCAAATGAGGCAAATCCAAGTTGGCATTAATTCTATTATATATGCACCTATTATTAATAAATGGTAGGTCAAAACTTTTTCCATTGAATGTTACATGAACAGAATCTTCATCCAAGTGAGAAAGATATGCCTCCAACACGACTGATTCTTCAGGATAATCCCTTAAAAAATATTGTGAAGTTATTATGTTGCTCCCTTTTATTTCTGCAACACCTATCAAAATTACAGGAACATTTGAAAGCCCTTTAGTTTCAATATCCATGAACTTGAAGTTTTCACAATCAGTCATGCTTATGCATTTCAACAGATTATCCCTACATCTTTTGGAGTATCTGTTACTGTCAAGCAAATCCATTGTTTCATGAAATGACATGTCTTCAATTTTATTTAGAAAATTAGATGCCACATTTCCGTATTTGTCATGACCTTTAAGCGATTCGATAGTGTCATATCCTCTGTCTTTAAGATTCTGCTCTGTTTTAATGCCTATTTTCGGAAGTAACTTCAAATTATGGTTCATCTGATTTCTAAAATCATTATCATCAATTTTGAAATCTATTTTTTCCTTTGTAGTTATCTCCAGGGTCTCTCCAAAATCAGTGGAAATCACTTTAGAATTTTCAATGTCTGTTAATTTCTTGCCTTCATAATTTGATAACAATTTTTCTTTTAAGTCTTCGAAAAAAAGTGGCGATTTCCTTCTGGCTCTTTTTTTAGCTTCTTCGGAAGGATTTTTTGAAGAAATCGAGTTAGCCAACATTCTCTGATAATAATTTTCCTGTTCATCATTATACATAATACAGTTTAATTTTAGTAAATCAAGGAATATATAAGTTTTTAATAAAGTATAATTGAATTTTAATAAATTATAAATAACTTTATATACTTGAAAAAATAAAGTAATACTTGGCTACAATGTAGCCAGAGAGATAGATTAAACAGCCAAATTTTAAAATTCATTTCTCTAAAAGCTTGTAAAAAACAAGTCGTTAGGTAAGTAATTTTATAATTATTTACCTAACCATCCCAAAACTTTTTTTTAAAATAACTTTTAATTACAAATTTTTATTAACTTAGAAAAGTATTTAATGTTTTTAAATCAAAAATAATAATGATAGTTATTTTAAGGTTTAAATATGAAACTGAAATTAGCAATAATATTTGGAATACTTATATGGTTTTTAACATATGTTTTTGCCAATATTTTCAATCCTATTTTCAACAATAACCTTCCATACTCAAATATGCTTGTTCCAATGATTGTAATTATAGTAACCGGATTTTTTGGAATACTGTATATTAGAAATATCGAAACAAACGAGGTAATTGAAGGCATACTTGCAGGAATAGTATTTATCCTAATCGGAACAATTCTGGATTACATATTCCTTGTTCTGCCACATACCAATAATTCGATTGTTGCTGATTATCCGATGCATATTGCTTTAACAATTATAATAACTTTATTGATAACAACCTTTTTAGGATATCTTGCCCAAATGAATATTGATTTAAAATAGATGATAACATGATACCCAAATCACATCCACGCTACGAATCATTGCTTTTAAGAGACAAAATAGTTAAAGCCGCCGAAAAAGGATATCTTGCAGATTCCGGAATGATTGCTCATGGGAGAGGAGAGGCTTTCGATTATTTGATTGGAGAAAAAACAACTTACCCTGCAAAAAGGGCGATGTATATTGCTGTTGCAGCTATGATTTTATCAAATAATCCAGTCATTTCAGTAAATGGAAATGCCACCGCCCTTGCATGTGATGAAATAATCGATTTTGCAAAGGCAATCGGCGCGAAAATTGAAATAAACCTGTTCTACAGAACTGATGAAAGGGTTAGGCTGATAACAAAACTATACAAGGACCACGGATTCAGTGAAATACTGGGCACTCTTGATGATGACATCGAATATATTGATGACATTCCAAATGATCGGGCATCCGCAAGCAAGACAGGAATATACTCATCTGACACTATACTAGTTCCTCTGGAAGATGGAGACAGGGCGGAAATACTTAAAAAAGCAGGCAAAAACATCATTACAATTGATTTGAATCCACTTTCAAGAACATCAAAAATGTCTGATGTTTCAATCATGGACAACATCGTTAGGGCAATACCTTTCATGACAAAAATAGCTGAAGACTTGAAAACTCAGGACAAGAAATTTTTAATAGAAATGGTAAATGAATTTGACAATGAAGAAAACCTTAAAGAGTCATTACAACAAATTAAAATTAAAGAGTGAATATTATGCAAGTTATGGGAATTTCAGGATTACCTGGGTCTGGTAAAAGTTTGGTTTCCGAAATGGCAACTAAAAAAGGAGCCATCATTGTTAGTATGGGAGACATTATAAGAGAAGAAGCTAAAAAAAGAGGGGAAAGCACCAAGGAAACTGCAACTAACCTCAGAAAAGAGCATGGCGAATATATAGTTTCTGAACTTACAATTAAAAAAATCAAAAAACTTGAAGAGGAAGGCATTGAAAATGCAATAATCGTGGAAGGCATCAGAAGTCACCATGAAGTGGAAATGTTCAAGCAAAATTTTGACAATTTCATGATTCTTTCAATATTTGCCAATCCCAACTTACGCTTCAAAAGATTACAGAACAGAATGAGAGAAGACGATTCCAAAGACTACAAAGAATTTGTAAAAAGAGATCAAATGGAATTAGAATTTGGAATTGGTAATGTTATTGCTCTTTCTGACAAAATAATCATTAATGAAAGCGATTTAGAAAGTTATACCAATGAAATAAATAAATTTTTAGAAGAAATTAGATTATAGCTTTTCTTCAAGAATTGCATCTTCAATAATATAAACACCACTGTCAAGATGCCATTCTTTCTTATCTTTTAAAATTTTAACCCTTTTTTTGAAAATAGGTCCATCAATGGCCAAAGTTTCCGCTTCACCACCTTCAAAAGCAATATTCACCTGGTATTTTTCATTGATTTTGACCAGTTCATCGATAGCTTCATCGTCGATAACACGACCTAACCATGATTCATCAAGTCCCCATGCGGCAACACCTGAAATAATGATTTTAAAACCGAGTGAAACAATTTCCCTCATATACTCCAGTTCACTGACATGCCAATAGGGAGAAATAATTTTTAAACCTACCTCATCCCCCAATTTTTCGATTCTTGATTTTTGATAAACCGAATAAAGTGCACCCGTGTATATGGCTTCAACACCCAAATTTTTGAGATTTTCAAATTCCCTTTTTAAATCTTGGAGTTCCTCTTCCTTAACACCCTGTGTCACAGCAGAAATAATAGGAATATCGAGGGCTTCTGCAAGCAAATCAGTTATGTGAATATTGGGAACATGAAACATGTATGACTCATCATTGATGGATTTCATGGAAAGAAGATACTTTACATCTTCTTTCTCTTTTAAAGCATAATACAAAGCCATTGTACTATCCTTTCCACCTGAAAATAAAATAGCTACATTCATAAAATTACCGTTTCTGTTTGGTTCTTAGGAATTTTCTAAGCCTTCTATAGTATACAACGACAGAATCAAAGCAAATTCCAATTATCGCTACAACAACCCCTATCAGACCGGTTATTAAAACAAAATTAGTATCTGAAACCATACTTTGATTTGTGGAGTTGAAACTGTTTTGAATTGGCCCCTCCATTTTGCTTGCAACTATACCTCTTTCAAGCAAAACCTTTTCAAATTTATCTAACTGTGATGCATCGATGACAAGCTTTGCATGAATTTGAGCATAGGATAAGGTATCTCCATAAACCAACTTATACCAATCTGAAAATGATTTCAGTGCACTGGCAGCAGAATAGTTTTCAGCAAGCTGAATTTTTATAGTACCTGAAGAATTAACTGTATAATTCTTATAGTTTTCATCAATGTTTCCTACAATTTCCTTAAAGTAAGATTTTTCGACATCACTAAAACTCCACAGAGTAATCGTAATACTGTCCTCATTATATGATTTAAAACCTTCCGTTGCAGATAAAGCCTGCTTTAATTCATTTAAATCATTAGAAGAAGATAAATCAAGATATAATGTCTCTTCATTATTAGGCATATTCCTCTCAACAGCCGTCATGACCGAAGGCACTTCCTGATAAATCGGTTCCAGGAAAAATGCGCCTCCAATGGATCCTATTAAAAAAGCCACGAGGATTACTAAAAGGATTTCCTTTTTTGGCATGTATTTTCTTAGCATACCAATAGAAAAGACAAATACCATCATTATTATAAATAAAATAATATAGATAATTGAAGTTATAATATCCATAATCACACGCCATTTAACATTTATAGATTATATTTTAAATAACTCCATTAAAATAACTTTTGCTAAAATTATGTGTTAATAATCATTTCCTCTTTTCCTACAGGCCATTCAACAACAATAGAATTCATACCTTTTTTAAGAGTAATAGAAGAGAATTTCAAATTTGACTTGCAGTGAACCTTAATGTATTTATTTGACCTGTCATTAAGATTTAAATTACACGATATATATTCACCACCAACATTGACTTTTACAGGTTGTACAACGTTAATGTTTACTGTTTGTTTTGATCCCTGCCCCTCCCCATAGACTATTCGAATAGCAGATGCAATTTTTGACAAATCTGACTTCATTTTTAAAGAATCTGAAACATCCATTGTCGTTTTCATACTCTGATTTAGTAATGGCATCGTAAATACTATCAGAACAATCAGGGAGATTGCAAAAATCAGCAAGTACTCCAAAGAAACCTGTCCACTATTATCTTTAACCATTATACCACCAAGAAAATATTTTTTGTAAACAACATTATCATATCCCCATAGACAACTGCAATCATCAAACCAAAAAGAATGGCCGGAGCGAATGGAAATGAAATTTTAACAGATATTTCATCTGAAATGAACCCCTGGGTATTCATAATCTTTAGCAAATACATTTCCCTTTCCGTTATTCCTCCCGCACTTTGTGACTTGAAATAATATTTAAAGTAGGAAGAATCTTCATTTTTGTATACCTTCAAATTGCCCCCAACATCATTAATCAAATCGCATATATGTTCATTATTGAAATAATACTCATTGACGATTGCCCCTTCATGAATATTCTTAACTTGAACCATCTTGTTAAGAGTGGATTCAACCAAAAATTTCAAGCTCGATACATTGAAAATATTGAATAAAAAATCCCTATTTTTTCTAAATATATTGTTCTTAAACAACAGATACAAAAAGAATATTATCAAAACAGGAAAGGATACCAGGATACTATTCAGAACTACACTGAATGAAAATGGATATATTGACAATTCAGGAAAAATATCCAAAAAACCAAAATCAATACCAAATGGTATAACTGCTGAAATACCTGTAAACAATTTTACATCACCACCACCCCATACATTTAATTGCCATAACATATATGTGATAGAATATGTAATAAGTGATGAAATTATTGAAGCTAAAATGAATTTAATGTTAGAGGAATATAATGACAAAAATAAGTTAGACAACAATCCAAAAACCAGAAGAGATTTTGTCAGCCAGTCAGGAACAATACTTCTTTTAACATCAAAAATTGCAGCCATTACACAAAATGCTATTGTAATTGATATTTGAAATAGAAATATAAGACTTAAATTCATAATTATAGTATTAGAATAACTATAATATTAATTAGATAGAAAATAAGCTCATAAAATTGATTTTAATTTATAAAATTGAATAAAAAATAGAAAAATTAATTTTTAGAAAACTCATAAATAGCTTCTAAAAATGATTTGAATAATGGATGAGGCCTATTAGGTCTTGATTTGAATTCCGGATGGAACTGGCAACCAATAGCCCATGGATGATTTGGCAACTCAACAATTTCAACTAAAAAGTCATCAGGACTTGTTCCAGAAATTATTAAACCTTTTTCCTGCAAATCGTCTCTGAAATCGTTGTTGAACTCATATCTGTGCCTGTGACGTTCTTCAATATCAATTTCACCATAAGCTTCATGAGTTTTGGTTCCTTCTATGATTTTACAGTCATATGAACCTAAACGCATTGTGCCTCCCATGTTTTTGATTTTTTTCTGCTCTTCCATCATGTCAATAACAGGGAATTCCAGATTGTCGTCAAATTCAGAACTATTCGCATTAGGATAACCGTTTCTTCTTGCAAATTGTGTCACAATAGACTGCATTCCAAGACAAATTCCAAACAAAGGCACATTATTTTCGATTGCATAGTCAACAGCATCAAGTTTACCTTCAAATCCTCTTTCACCGAATCCTCCAGGAATCAAAATACCGTCAAACGCTTTCAATTCATTCTCATCCAATTGATCAACATCTGAACTTAAGTATTTGATTTTGGCTTTTACGCCAATGCTGGCAGCTGCATGAAGCAATGATTCACGAATACTTATATATGAATCTTCAAGCTCCACATATTTTCCCACAATGCCTATGGTTACTTCAGGATCAGTTATTCTGAGAGATTTTACAATTTCTCTCCATTCGTCAAGTTTAGAAGTGTCCGCCTCAACATCCAAACCTATCCTGTTAACTATGAGTTCGCCGATGTTACGGTCTTCTAAAACTAAAGGCACTTCATAAATTGTGCCCGCATCAGGAGTATTGACAACTGCATTAACGTCAACGTCACAGAAATGTGCAACTTTTGCAAGTAACGCATCATCAATGTGCACCTGTGACCTGCATACAATCACATCAGGATTAATTCCGACACTTCTCAATTCTTTTGTAGAGTGTTGGGTAGGTTTTGTTTTGAATTCTCCAGCTGCATTTAGGTAGGGAATAAATGTAACATGGACAAACATAACATTTTCTCGACCTTCCTCATTTCTGAGTTGTCTTAAAGCTTCAAGGAAAGGTTGACTTTCAATATCTCCAACAGTACCACCCAGTTCAACTAAAACTACATCATAATCTGAACTTTCTGAATTTGCTCTAATCATTTCCTTGATGCGATTAGTGATATGTGGAATAACCTGCACACATTCGCCCAAGTATCCTCCTTCTCTTTCTTTAGCAATAACAGATTCATAAACTTTACCTGTAGTAATATTAGCCATTCCATCAAGCTCAACATCCAAGAATCTTTCATAGTGCCCTAGGTCCAAATCAGTTTCCATCCCATCATGAGTTACAAACACTTCCCCATGCTGATACGGATTGAGTGTTCCAGAATCCCAGTTCAGATAAGGATCTATTTTAATAGCTGAAACTTTTAAACCATATGATCTTAATATTCTTCCCATAGACGCTGAGGTAATACCTTTACCTATGGAACTAACTACCCCACCAGTTATAATAATATACTTTGTCAGATTAATCCTCTCCATAACTTATACTATAATTTTAGTATTTCATGATATATAAAAATTAATTATGTAATATAAAAAAGGATTAAAAATAATAAAAATCGAAAAAAATAAAAAAATTACAATGTTTAAAAAAAGTAACATAGTTTAAATACTTCATTATAAATATGAAGCATTTTTAATTTTTTGACCATAAACTAGAATACAAAAGTATTCAAAAAAAATGTTTTTTATCTAGAATTTCTCCAATAAAACAGCTTGCTTGAAATTGTACGGTTGGTTTCATTGAATTGGAATTCTCCATTGCTGCCATAGCTTGCAAAACTGATTTCCGGTGAAAAATCCATACATGAGTCACCAGGACCCTCAGTCATGTAACCTCTTCTGCAAACCATCCCATAAGCTGACCCATGAGGGCTTACGCTCCAGTATATGCAGTTCAGACAAATTGGATCTCCATTTCCTATCATAGATTCATAATCAGGCTCTTCAAACATAATTCTCACTTCAAAGTTTTAATAAATTCTTTAATGAACTTGTCACAGAATTCCCAAGTGTGTTCACCTTCATCCTCAATAAAAGTGGCTTCAATACCTTTAGATTTCAGATAACTGTAAAAATCCTTATTTTTTCCATATAAAAAATCATCTACCCCACAGGCCATGAAAATATCCGGAATATCAACACAGTTTTCAATCAATGCCTTAGGATCCATGTCAGAACCTTTCAGTTCATTTAAATTACCAAATATAGATTCAAAAAATTCTCTTGAACGCAATACATTATCATCATTTGAATAGTTGGCTATTTCATCAGTTATTAAAGCTGAAGAAATCATACCTATCTTTGAGAAATTTTTATGATATTTTAAACCGTTTCTTATGGCCCCATATCCTCCCATGGAAAAACCGGCAATGAATGTGTCCTCACGTTTGTGGGACAACGGGAAAATATTTCGTGTAATGTCCAACAGCTCCTGACCCACATATTCACCATACATCCTATGTGCTTTTTTATCATCAACATAAAAGCTATTTTCTCCGCAGGGGATTACAACAGCTATTCCATTGTCCTCTGCAAATTTCTGAATTGAAGTGTTAGCAAGAAATATGTCATCACTTCCGTACAATCCATGAAGAAGATATAATGTCTTGTAAGGCTGTGGAACTATTTCCTCGCTATCTTGAAGGAAGTGAATATTATCTGCAGGCAATATCACGCTAATGGAAGTTCTTCTCTGTAAGCTTTTGCACTTAATGTCTCCTCTAAACAGTACCATAAGACATCTATTCCAATAGTTTATCTAATTTTTTATTGATTTCTTCCAACTGTTTGGATAAAATTTCCTGATTTTTTAAAATCAGGCTTTGATTGTCAGTAACTACTTTAAATTGAGCATCATTTAAGTTTATCAAACCCACCACTTTGTCAAATGTGTTTTCTTCTTCAGCCATATTACCACCATTTATTTATAAGATAGTCCTCAATCTTTATTGTATATATGAATATTATCATATAAAATATTTCTTTTTTTAAACAACCCTATAGTTTGTCCATTTATTTGAAAAGTATCTGTAAATATAAATTCCAGCCCTTACATACCAGTCAACAAACATTGCAATCCATGTTCCGAATACACCAATACCCATCCAGTCTGCTATTACATAGGACAATGCAATTCTGCATGTAAACATGACAGCCAAACTTATATACATTACTGATTTTGAATCACCAGCCCCTCTGAATGTCGCAGGTATTGTAAAGGATAATGGCCAAATTATTATCGCAAAAATTCCATGCCAAATTACCATTTCACTTGTCATTTGAGCAGTTTGAGCAGATAAGTTATAAATACCCAAAACGAATGGCAAAATAACAAATATAATTATATTTATGACAATATGGGAAACGAATACCATAATCAAACATTTCCTATTGTAATATCTTGCCTGTTCATAATCATTTGCACCAACACAATTGGATATCACAGCAGTCAATCCCAAATTGATAGCGAATCCAGGTAAGACTGAAAATATTCCTATTGCATAACCAACTGAATTAGCAGCTATTGCCATAGTTCCGAATGTTGAAACCAAACTTAAGACCAACACACGGCCCAGTTGAAAAAGACCGTTTTCGATTCCATATGGAATTCCCACCTGAAGAACCTTTCTAAGAATATTAACATCAAACCTATGCTTTAATGTCCTTTTGATATGCAGCTTGTAGTCTTCATCAAGGACAAAGTACAATATTGCAACGGCCGCCAAAACCCTTGAAATTACAGTCGGAATAGCCACACCCCGAACATCCCAACCAAGGTAATATATGCACAATGCATTTCCCAAAACATTTAAAACATCACAAACAAGCATGATTTTCATTGGAAGAGTTGCATTGTTAGTTGTTCGAAAAATTGCTGCACCTGCATTGTATATGGCTATGAACGGTATGGATATTGCAACTATATATAAATAGATATCGGCATTATGCCAAACGTCCGCTTCAATCTGGCCGAATAAAATTCCTATTAAAAATTGCCTTAATATAATTACTACAATCATTAAAGCAGTTGAAGACAGCATTGAAAACCAAACAAGTTGAGTGGAAGCATTTTGAGCCTTTTCAATTTGCCTGTCCCCCAGATACTGCCCAGCTACAACAGCCCCTCCCGTTGCAAGGGCTGAAAATGAAAAAATAAGCAGCTGCATCAAAAAGTCAACAAGAGAAACTCCTGAAATTGCCGCTTCACCAAGCGATGCGACCATGATCGAATCGGCAAGACCTACAAAGAATTCCAAAGCATATTCAACCAATAACGGTATGAATAAATATAGTAATGCTTTATTTGAATATAGATAACCTTCAGGAGTCTTAAAAACATTCATAATTTTATCTAATGAAATTTGTAGCTATTTTCGGTTCCTCTTCAGGAACTAAACCTTCTTTTTTCCCAACTTCAATACATTTAATGAAGTATGCCATGTTTCTTCCAAGCTGTCTCATAGTGGCAAGCCCTTCCAAATCCTGTTTAACCTCTTCAGGAGTGTTTCCATGAACCATATTCCAATAAAATGATGAAATTATAGGCATTTGACTGATTCCCAAATATTTGTTAAGCTGATCATAAGTTGCAGTTGTTCCACCACGTCTTGCAGAACAAACTACAGCAGCCGGCTTGTGTTTGAAAGCTTCAAGGCCTGTTCCCTGTGAGTTTGAATAGAATGCCCTGTCCAAAAATGATGTAATCGCACCAGTTGCACCGGCATAATAGACCGGTGATCCGAATATGAATCCATCTGCATCATTAGCTTTTTCAACAAACTCATTTACAACATCATTATCGAAAGTGCATTTGCCTATTTCTGCACATTTAGAACATGCAGTGCAACCTATAATAGGTTTAGTTTTAATCCAAAATATTTCAGTTTCAATATCTGCTTCATTTAAAGTTTTTTCAACTTCTGTAAGTGCAGTATAAGTACATCCTTCCTTATTAGGACTTCCATTTACAAGTATAACTTTCATTTAATAATCTCCATCAATTAATCTTTGAACTAAGAAATGACCCTTTTTAAATTCAAGTGAACCTTTTTTAACTCCCTCTTCATCAAAGGATTCGCATTCATCCCCCTCACGTTCAGAATCGAATATGATTATAGGAACGTTATCTCTGGTGTGAGTTCCAACACTTATTGGAGTTGGATGGTCCGGAAGTATTGCTCCTCTGAATTCCTGACCGTCTAAACTATCTATTATAGGTCCAACGATGAATTCATCAATTCTTTCAATAGCTTTTACTTTTTCAGCAGTGTTTTGAGCATGACCTGCTTCATCAGGAGCTTCAATGTGTATCAGCAATAAATCAGTTTCCTTTAGTGCATCGATTCCATATTTTCCTTTCGCCTCATAATCAGTGTCAAAGTATCCTGTTGCACCAGGCACATCAACAATGTTCATTCCAGCAAAGTTTCCTATACCTTTTAATAAATCAACACCGGTGATTACAGATGCTGTTATTCCATAAGTCTTCTCAAAGTTAGGAAGACTAGGAGTTACACCCTGACCCCAGAGCCAAACCATATTGGCAGGTATTTCTCTTTTTTGGTTAATTTCATGGTCTTTGAGATACTCTCTTGCCTCAAACATTATTTTATGGAATTCCTCAGCAAGTTCACAGTCACCAAATAGATTATCCGCTAATTTTTCACCTGAAATATCATGAGGAGGCATTGTCTTGATGGCAGATAGGATTTCTGCATCTTCCACAGTATCACAGGAGTATATGAACAAATGCCTATAACTTACGCCTGTGTAAAATTTGCCTTTAAAATCAGGATATTTTTCATTGAAATATTCATTTAGCCCTTCCATCAATACATTCGCTTCTTCAGTTGAGATATGACCCGCATTAAAGTCATCCATTTCATCATTTTCACTGAAGATTGTATTGCATCTGAATATTACATCCTTTGGTGTTGTTGGAATGCCTTCGCTTCCCGCTTCAAGAGGTCCACGACCTGTATAAAAGTCAGCAGGATTATATCCGAAAATACTCATATTTGCCACATCAGAACCTGGAGTATATTGTTCTGGAACATTATTTGTAAATCCTCCAAATCCTTTTTTGGCTAATTTATCAATGTTTGGAGTATTAGCAACCATTAAAGGAGTTTTACCGTCTAATTCATCTACAGGATAATCACTGGATCCATCCGGAATAAAAATTACATATTTCATATTATCAAAAAAAGTAAAAAAAATTAATTAGTTTTTATTTTTTAAAATACTAATTAAATCAGTCAACATCGCAGAAGCGGTTTCAAGGGAACCTGCTCCAAGTCCAATTACAGATACTTCATCAGCCAAATCAGTTTTGATAGTAGCCATGTTCAATGTACCGCTTACATCATAGGAACTTCCTCTTTTTACCAGGCGAGGAGATACCTGCAGATTATCCGGAGATACTTCCGCAATCAATTTGATTAGATAATCATCTTTTTTAGCAAGGTCAATAGCCTGTGAACTGATTTGTGAAATTCCTGTAACCTTAACATCACTGTATGTTGCATCAATACCTAAAATTGAATTTGCTAAAATTACAGTTTTACATGCTGCATCAATACCTTCAACATCCTGAGTCGGATCTGTTTCAGCTATTCCCAATTCCTGAGATTCCTTTAAGATTACCTCATAATCTGAACCTTCCGCAGTCATTCTTGACAGGATGTAATTAGTGGTACCGTTTAAAATACCTTTAATTGATTTTATATTGCATGAAGAAATTGTTTCTTTCGCTAGATTGATTATTGGCATTGCGCCACCGACACTAGCCTCATATCTAAATTGCACACCCGCTTTTTCAGCTGCATCAATAACTTCTTTGAATTTAAGTGCCAAATGACCTTTGTTAGATGTTACTACATCTTTTCCTTGTTCAAACGCCTTAAGGGTTAAAGAAAACGCAGGTTCTGCATCAATAATATTAGTAGGAGTTGCTTCGATAAGACAATCATATTCCACAGCATCCAATACATCAGCACCGTTTTTATCTGAGCCAAATTCAGGATATGCAGATAATTTTCCTTCTTCTTTTTTAGTTTTTACAAGTAATTCTTCATCCAAACCGTCTTGTGAGATTGCAGATGAAGATGAATCAGCTGCAGCAACTATTTTTACAGTGACTCCAGTTTTATCTTTAATTAAATCTTTTTTCATGGAAATTGCATTGGCCACACCCTGACCGACTGCTCCAAATCCCATTATAATAACTTTACATTCATCCATAATAATCCCTATACCTCATTAATAACAAGCAATTCTTTTTCTTCTGCAATTTCAGCTATTCTATCAAATACCACTTGCTTTAAACCGACATCAGATTCAATATTTATTAATGCTGTTGATTTATCTTCACCATTTAATTTGATTTCACAACCGACAATTAAAACTCCATCCAGAGCATTAATTCTGTCCATTGTGTCCCTCAAGTCCTGGTCGATAATATGTCCGAAGAGAATAGTGCTTATTTTTTCTTTTAAAATAACATCATCAATTTCTGTAATGGTAATACCTAAATCTTCAAATCTTTCCACAACATTTTTAAGGTCTTCAAATTCTCCTTCCAATGTGAGTTGAACCGGAACTTTTCCAGTGTCAGTTTTATAGTCCCTTTTATGGATAACAGTTACTAAATTTGCACCAAGATTGCCAATTGGCTCCAATACAGAAACTAACTGTCCAGGAACATCTAAAAGTTCTAGAACTAAGTTTATTCTCATTTAAATCACTCTTAATTAGTCCAATCTGCTCTTTTTACAACAAGATTTCCATCTTTGTCAATCCTTGCATTTCTTAATATTTTTTCGGGATTTTTCTCATGAGATTTATCTTTACGAGTCAAATTTAAATTATCGGTAATATACCATGTTTCATCTGAATCAGGAATGTCTTCCAATATTTTTGAGAATTTTTCTATAA
Source organism: uncultured Methanobrevibacter sp. (assembly GCF_946184425.1). GTDB lineage: Archaea > Methanobacteriota > Methanobacteria > Methanobacteriales > Methanobacteriaceae > Methanocatella. The sequence continues at coordinate 18,144 of NZ_CAMHFP010000023.1, forward strand.
TATCTTCTGCATCTTTTTCGATTGTCATAAATAAAAACTCCTTAATAATAAATAATATTATTAGTATGTTATTCAATATTAATAAAGTTAAAGATTTTTAAAAAAATCAATAAATATAAAATAAATCATAATTCCTCAAAAAAAGGATTTAAATTCTTTAAATTTAAAAAAAATGTAATAAATAATAGACAATATCTTAAAATACTTGATTCCATGTATTTAACACCCACTAATAAATTAAAAGCATTACTACTTAGAACTGTTAATAGAGGATTGCAATGTGCAATTCATGAAATTTTTATTAACTATTCTAATAATCAGATTTTTTCCAATTTTGCCAATTTATCATTAATAATATTAGCATACAATAATCCTAGGGAATAATTGCCTATACTTTCCAGAATTGGAATGAATATACATAAATAAATTAAAAATCCAACATAAGGAATTGCTATTATCCATGAAGAAACCACCGAAGCGATAACAACCAGCAGTGCCATGAACAGCACCCATTTAATAATATTTAAAATTCCTATATTTCGGATATCCCCAATCACTTTATGAATTTTTAAAGCTTCAGGCAAGCTATTGAGATATGCCAATCTTGCCTTTGCAAAAAACAGCAAAATTTCAAATAAGATATAGGTAAGTACAACTATCAATGCACTGAAACCTATTGTCCTCAAAAAGCTAAGAATTTCAATTGGGGAATTAAAATTCACACTAGAAATATCTAATGTAAACCATGCAATGAAAAATACAACCGCCGGTACAATCATATATGCCATTCTCAATGCCAGTACCCTCAATGAATCAAATATACTATTTCCAAAATTTAAAGAAGGAAACAATGAAGATTCATTCAGGCCTATCTTAACAAATGAGAATAAATATCCCGGAACAATCAGTATAAATAAAAAAAATGAAATTAATCCTAAAAATAAAACATATCGATTGTCAGATATAATGCCAATTGGAATAATAGAAGCCAAAATAAAAAGAATACAAAGGACCAGCAATTTCTTAATATTCCTGAAAGGAAATTTAAATGAGTTTGATACTATTTTTCCGAAATCCATGAAAGCACCCCAACTAAAAACTCCTATAAAGTTTCATGCAACATCACTTTAAATATATGCTCATCATGTATTAATTAGAAGTAATGAATATATAAAAATATATGATTTAATAAAACATATCAACAACAATATTATATTTTTTAAAATGATACACCCAAATTCAAATCAACGGACAATCCCAAATCCGATATTTGCTTCAGAAATATCAAATAGACATTTTCAGAATTCTTCTTTTCTATATGGATTGAAATTCCTATAAAAACTGGGAAATATCAGTATCCTTTATAATCTTCTTTCTTAAAATCTTATCAATACCTGTTCCATATTGAGCCGCTTTTTTAGGTCTGTAAGCGATTTCATAGTCAAGTCCTTCCTCAAAAGCCAGTTTTCTCAAAATGCTTTTTCTCATGTCATCATGCATTGATACGATTTTTTTATTGTCCTGAATATTCAAAACAAGTTCAACAAAGGTTTTGTCTAAAAATGGCAATCTCAACTCTACTGAATTCAGCATTGAACAGGCATCATCCCTTTCAAGATTAACATGATACATGTTTGACATATCTTCCCTTAAAACCCAATTCAAGGTTCCGTCAACAAAGCTTTGAACATATCTTTTATATCCTCCAAACAGCTCATCTGCACCCTGACCGGAAATTGCAACTTTCATGCCATCTTTTGCGACCAGTCCAGTTGCAAGATATGTTGTCATTCCAACACCGACCTTCATAAGATTATCGTCACCGATTGCCCTTACTACATCGGGCAGAGCCTTCCTTATCATCTCTTCGGTTACTTCACATATTTCCAAATCCAAATTCAAGAACTTTGATGCATAGATTGCAGCTTCAACATCTTTAGAACCTTCAACTCCCACTGCATACAACTTGATTTTCAAAGGTATGTTTTCGGAAATCTCCTTTAAAAGCAGCGCCAAATATGAACTGTCAACACCGCCTGAAAATATTACACCAACCTCCCGCAGTCCTTCTATTCTTTTGGCAACGCTCAGCTTTAACATCTTATCTATCTTAGCAACATCTCCTTCGAGGACTTTTTCATAGATGTGCTGTGCTGGAGCTATATCCTCCCCATTGAATAAAATGTGCTCGGGTTTTAAAGTGTTGATTTCAGTAAAACCGACTTCCTTAAGTGACTGGGCAGATGATGCAAATCCAAAATTATCACCCGTGGTTGAATAAAACAACGGCTTGACACCTAACGGATCACGAACAAGCGCCAAGTTTTCACCATCCCAAACGGCAAATGCATAGTCACCATCCATCAAACGGCAGGCAAGCTGAATGGCCTTGACCAAGTCCCCCTTATTGTAACTGTCAATCAGATAAAGCACCGCTTCACTGTCTGATGTGATTTCTTTTGTAACACCTACCTTTTTAAGCAGATTCCTTATTGTACGGAAATTATACAATTCCCCATTGAAAACCAAAACCAAATTCCCCTTGGATATCGGTTGTGGTTTTGAAATTCTATCTTCCAAATCATAAATAGATAGCAAATTATGTCCAAAAGCTAAATCATAATCAGTATCATCTGAAAATTCATCTAAATCAATATCTGTATAAATTTTATCCAAATAGATTCCGGATGAATCAGGACCTCTACTCTTGGAGCTTTTTAACATTTTTATTATATCTTCAGCCTTGACATTACCCTGCAAACCAACTATTGAGCACATGATACCAAAACACTCCCAAACATTATATTTACAATTAAATATTGAAAGATATGTTAATAAATTTAGCTATTTCATTGGATTGAATCCAAATACTTTACCTGCCAGTTTAAATGCCAAAGGATTTACTACCTGACTTACAATAAAGTAAGCTACCACCCATCTGACAGGCCATAAATATACCAGCATGTCAACAGGTAATTGTCCTATAGGCACTCCAAATATCAAAGGCATGATAAAACTCATGATAAGACTTATAAAAAATGCTAAAGGATTCCACAGACCAGTTTTCATGCCTAGTTTGAAACCAAAAAATTTGCCCGCCAGTTTTAATCCCAACGGATGAACAATTAGATTAACTAAAAAGTAAGCAACAACCCATCTAACCGGCCACATTAAAAAACAAATCCATATAGGCATCCCCATTGGAGTTGCAAAAATTAACGGCATTATTATACTCATAATCAAACTTATAAAAAAAGCGATAGGATTCCACAATTTCATATTTCAAACTCCTTTTAATATATACTATTTTTAACCTTAAATAGTTTGAGGATTACAAACGGAATTAAAAAAAAAGAGTTTGACTGGAATTTAGATGTTATCCCATCTTTTCAATTTTGGAAATAGATCTTTCAGCACTGCATCAGCTCAATCTTTATCGAATTACGACTTTATTTTAGAATATAATAAAAAAAATAGATGAGAATAAAAAGATTAATTCTCATTAAAAGAAGTTACTTAAAAGAAAGGAACTATAGAATAAACTGTTATTAGAACTACCACTGTTAAAATAACAATAGCACCCATAGGTACCTTCTTCCATGCAAGACCTGCTGCAACAACTGCACCTATCAAACCAATGTACCATAGCTGATTGTCCACAGTCAGAACACCCGGACATATCAACGCCGCCAGTGCAGTATAAGGAATAAGATTTAAAAATTTTTCAAATTTTGGGGAAAAATTCAGCTTGTCTACAAATAATGCCGGAATTAATCTCGGAATAAATGTAACAATAGCACATCCAAGTATCAATAAGCTAACATAATCCATCTAATCATCCTCCAACAGCAGATATTCATCATCAACAATATACATACCAATTGCAGCACCTACAAGAGTTGATACAATCAAAGACCAATTTCCCAAAAACTGACTTAGAATAATATTCAAAACTGCAGTTATCAGAACTAAAAGTGCAATCTGTTTACTTTCCTTGATTGAAGGAACAAGGATTGCAACAAATAATGCATATAATGAAATATTGAAACTGTTAGTTACGATAACTGGAAGCAGGTTGAGTGTAACTACACCAATTGCCGCACCTAAACACCAAGAAAGCCATGCCGTTATAGCAATTCCCAAATATATCCATATCGATGAGTCTTCACTTAATGAAAACATAGCAAATGATTCATCGACTGTCACATGTGCCGCCAGAATGCTCAATGGAGTATTTGAATATTTAATTTTATTTAAAACACAGGTGGACATTACAAAATACCTTAAGTTAACAACAAAATTGGTTAAAATAACTGCCATCAATGTAGCACCACTAAGAGCCATTGATGCTGCAATAATCTGACCAGCACCTGCATAAACTAGAAAAGACATTGAAATTGTCTGCAGAGGCGTAAAACCTGCTTTCATAGCTATTGCTGCATAACCAATTCCCATTGGAACATATCCAAATGTTATTGGAATACCCTTTTTAGCACCTTCAATAAACTTACCCATTCTAGAAATATCAATATCCCCTTAATATTAAAATAATAAAAAAAAGAAAATTAGAAATTTAACCCAATAAATAACTAATTTGATCTGTTGTGACAATACCCAATACCTTCATATCCTCATCAACGACAGGAAGTGAAGATATGTCAAACTTACTCATTATTCTAGCAACAGTTTCAATTGAATCGTCTGCATAACAATACTTCACAGTTGTTGTCATAATATCTTTCAGCCTATTGGAATTAGTGGCAATTGATTTAGACAAATCCCAACTGGTAACAATCCCAATCAATTTATAATCATCCGTGACAACCGGAATATGAGTGACCTGCTTATCCAACATCAGTTTTGCAGCATCAACAACATCAGCATTTTCCTTAATTGTAACTATTACTTCTTTCATCAAATCAGTGACAACATTGTTTGCTAGGAATTTTGATAATATAAAATTCAACTGTCCTTTTTCAAGTAAAAATGCATCATGACCATAATTAGATTTGATTTCAGAAAAAGACACTTCTATATCATTGGCATTTAGTGCAGTTACAATTTCCGTGCTTTGCTCTGTAGGATATAACCAATCAGAATCAACAGAAATGACTTCAATTTTAGCTTCAATATCTTTAAAGCCATCAATCAATGAATTATTAACTGATAAATCAAATAAATCAACTGCCTTTGTAATGTATAAATAGCTGTTTGCATCAAATCTCTTTACAAAACTCTCACCCTGATGCTTCAAGTAGCTTTCAACCTGAAAATCAGTTGTGAAATCATAACTTATTTCATCTTTATCCTGCAAATCACGGCCAAACTTAATATACATTGATTCATCACTCAAATAAGTAATATGTGCAATCATACGGGCTATTGAAAGACCATTTCTAGGAATTTTACCGGTTTCATAATAGTTTCCATTATTCCAATCAGGATCAGCAAAGATTGATTGACGACCCACAGCATTGAATGCAATCTGTTGAGGTGAAGACATTGCAGCTGTAGCCATTGGAACTGCTTTTTTCATCATTTGAGGATATGATACAAGCCACTGAAGAACCTGCATTCCCCCCATGGATCCCCCAATTATAGCATACAATTGTTCGATTCCCATTGCATCAATCAACTTTTTTTGAACATTGACCATGTCCTTAATTGTAATAACTGGAAAATTAATACCATATTCCATACCAGTATCAGGATTAATGGAACTTGGGCCAGTTGTTCCCTTACATCCTCCCAGTACGTTAGAACATATTATAAAATACTTATCAGTGTCAAGAGCCTTTCCCGGACCTATTACTATCTCCCACCATCCTGGCTTTCTATCACCTTCATGCCATCCTGCAGCATGTGCATCACCAGTTAAAGCATGACAGATTAAAATAGCATTTGATTTTTCTTTATTAAGTTCACCATAAGTTTCATAAGCAACAGTGACTTTTTTAAGAGTTTTTCCACTATCTAATTTAATAGGATCTTCAATATTGAAATATTTGGTTTCTACAATCCCAACAGATTCTTCACTCATCTAAAACACCTAATTTTTCAATAGCTACTTTAGCAGCTGCTTGTTCAGCTTCTTTCTTATTTTTACCTTTTCCAATACCCATATTTTTTCCATCAATATAAATTGCAATTACAAATATCTTGTCGTGAGGAAAACCATGTTCTTCCAGCACTTCATAGTCAATTTTAATATCTTCAGCATCCCCATATTCCTTAATGGTAGATTTATAATCTCTGAAGAAGACTTTTTCTTCATCAATATATTTGAAAATCGTTTTTGATATGTACTCTGTTGCAAATTCCACGCCTTGATCCAAGTATATTGCACCCAAGAAGGATTCGAAAACATCCGCAGTTATAGATAATATTTCATTTTCAGTCAGAAATGTATCCACAGCATCCACTTTAATATGATCCTTTAAACCCAATACATGAGAATAATATATTAAAGCATTTTGACAAACATAATTTGCCCTTAATTTTGTGAGTTTACCTTCTTCATACTGAGGATATTTTTCATATAAATATTCTGATACAATTAAACTTAAAACAGCATCACCCAAATACTCCAATCGTTCATAATTATAATCTAAATTATGGGAAGTCGCATAAGATCCATGAGTAAATGCCATTTTATATAACTGCATATTTTCTGTGACAATGCCAAACTTTTCAAACAAATTCATAAATAAAAGCCCAAACTTATTTAATATACATTATATAATTTTGGAATTTTAATTATATATAATTTATATTGACAACATATATAACTATTGTTATAAAAATATTTCTTTTCAAATGCTCTCTTGCTTTTCATTTAAATTACATAATGACTCAAAGTAATATCAAAAAGGATTTGGTAATATGATAATAAATTGGCAAGAAGAAATAACAAAAATTGACCCTGACATAAAATTCAGATCACAAGGTGGATGGTTAAAAACAGTAGAAGAATTAGACAAAAGTGTTACAAATGGATATTCACTTGTTGGAAATTTTGTAAAAGCAGGAAACTTTGAAGAAGAATATTCAGAAGGATTATATCTTGACTGCAATAAAGAAGGAACCGCAAAAAAACCACAACAGGACTACAGATTATTTAGATTCAAAGATGGTAAGGTAAGATTGCTTGATATGGTAATTGATGGGTCTCAAGGATGGGCTACTGACTTGTGGGAAGCAGTCGAAGACGAAATTTAAAAAAAAATATGTTTATTGGCTTTGACATATTGAATATGTTAAAACCATCAAACTATCTCTTTTTCAAGAGAATCAATAATATGATTCAAATATTTTCAAATTCCCAAATATTAATTTTATGAAAAAACTAACCTATATGGCAAAAACTGCAGCATTCGCAAGTTGGTTCAAAATAATTATCATCCGGGACAACAATAGCTTTCTGCAAAAATACCGTTACATTAAATTTTGATTCATACTCCGTACTTACCTCTTTAGTTATTGGAGATAAACCCCTGTAATATACCGGCCTATAACCTGTTTGTGAAATATTGAAATACAACTTTTCGCCGTTTTGGAATTTGGTAAAATACCTTTCCAAATCTTTAGTTTGTTTTGGAGTAAGGGAAAATCTTATACCCATAGTATCGTCAGCTCTTTGTTTTATTCCTACATTATTAATACCAACAGCTAAAATATCATCTTCACCTTTAACAAAAACAATAGAATCTTCTAAAATTACATCATTATCTATAGCAACATCATTTAAATTTGTCATGATGATACCTCCAAAATAATTTAGTTTCATTAATTATTTAATAAATATATCTAAAAATAGTAGTTAATAAATTAAGCAGTGATGAAAAAGTTACTTGAAAAATAGATTTGAAAGAAGATTATTAAATAATCTTCAGAAATATTTACCAACCTATACTAATCTTTGTCTAGTAGTTGGTTTTTTATTTTGCCAGCTGTACCTTCTGAGTTTTTTGGATTTACCGAATCCGCAAGAAGCACAAACTTTTTTACGTATGTGATAAGTGTTTCTACCACATCTTCTACATCTGATATGGGTCTTTTTATTCTTTTTACCCATTGATGGAGTTCCCTTTGACATTGATACACCTCCCTAAGTTATCGTTGAAAATATAATCTCGAAATAAGTATTGAATAATATTTATGGTGAAATATAAACAATATTGTCTCCTCTTATGAGTACAACACCGAGTCTTCTAGTAATTTCCCCGTCTTGTAACTCTTCTGCGTCGTTAAGAACTAAATTCATGTGTAAATCAAAGCTCTTAAGTACACCTCTAAATTCACGATCTCCTTTGAGTTTGATTAAAACAGGAGCATCTACAGATTTTCCTAATGCATCAAGTGGTCTTTGAACATTTTGTCCGCTCATTATATCACCTTATATTATTACAAATTTTAGTTTTATTAATCAAATTTGAGTAAACACTCATTATTAGACATAATATAATCAAGTTAAGATAAGACAAAACCTAATTAAAACTAATACTAATAATTATAATTCAACTACTATATAAATGTTACCTTATTTTTAAGAAAAAGAATGAAAATTCGACTCAATTACTAATATTATCCTCCATTAATTTAAATTTTAAGGAATTCCATTATTTTTCAAATGCTCTTTGAGTTGACTTAAATATAAACCAAAACATATATTAAAAACAACCAACCATCACCGGAAAAATAAAATGAAATTCGATAAAGACACCTACATCAAATTAATTACTTATATTTTATCTAAATGTTATAATAAGCCCAATTTAGGAAAAACGGTACTTTGTACCCTATTATATTTCATTGATTTTAATTATTATGAACTATACGGCAAATTACTTACAAAAGAAACATACATAAAATCAAGAAAGGGGATCAAACCCCAACACTTCAATGACATAACACAGGAATTAATTGACAAAAACCAGCTTTTTTTAAGAAAGGAACCATATTACAACAGAATACTCCACAGATACTATCTAACAATAATTCCACAAGCAAAGTTCAGCGAAAAAGAACAGGAAATAATAGATTTAAGCATCAATAACTTAAGCAATCACAATGCATCATCGATTGCCAAATACACAAGAAACGATCCACCATTTAATATTGCCCATTTAGGAGAAAAAATAGACTGCAGATACGTATTTTCAAGAAACAATAATTATTCCATGAGAAAAATTAAACTTAAAAATAAATAAATTTATTTATTTGAATTTATAAATATTATTCATTAAAATATTATAGGCAAAAAACATGAGCATAAAAGTCAAAAAAAGAAATTTCTTAAAAAAGAAAAAAATTAAAGAAATAAAAACTGAATTGGGAGAATATGGGGACATACTCCAAAACAAAAAAAATGTTGAAATTCTAGAAGCAGAACCAAATTCATTTATTTTAGTGGATGGAGAACCTTATATCATAATAATTGATGATAAACCATTTCCAACACTTAAGGCAGCTCTTGCAAATCAAATAGAAAGTAAAAAAGTAACTGTGGATATGGGTGCTATCAGATTTGTAAGCAACGGTGCTGACATCATGAGTCCTGGAATCGTAGCTGCAGATGATGGAATTGAAAAAGGTGATATTGTTTTAATCATTGATGAAACACATGGAAAACCCCTGGCAATTGGAGTAAGTCTTATAACTGGTGAAGAAATGGTTGAAAACGATTCCGGAAAAGCTGTTGAAACAAAACATTATGTTGGCGATGACATTTGGAACTTTGAATTATAAGGTGATAACATGGCAGAATTAAGATATCGCGCAGGAAAAATTAAAGACCCCGGAGTTCACAAAATCGGAATAATCGCTCTTGGGTCACACTTGGAAAACCACGGCCCTGCATTGCCAATAGATACTGATGCAAAAATCGGAGCACACATTGCATTTCAATCAGCCCTGGAAACAGGAGCCAAATTTTTAGGAATAATATTTCCCGCTTATGAATTAGATGAAATAGACCATGGAGTTCATGTTTCTCTTGAAGAACTGAAAGAAAATGTCATTACTACACTTAACTCTGCTAAAAAATTCTTAAACATAGAAAAAGTAGTTATTGTGAATGCTCATGGAGGCAATATTCCACTTATGGCAGAGTTATGGGACATTGAAGATAAAACAGATTTAGCAATCGTATTCAACAATAAGGTAATTTCATCAGAAGGTCCTCACGGAGGCAGTGGTGAATTGTCAATGGCTAAAGTTTTAGGTATTCTAAATGAAGATGAAATCAAAAACCAAGCAAATGTTGATGAATACGAAGAGGTTGGACTTTACGGATTTAAAAAGGCTCGTGAAAATGATCCAAACATCGAAGAAGGAGCAAGAGATGTTGAAGAAAACGGAGTATATGTGGATGAAGTTTACGGGCAAAGATTATTCAGTTTAGCAATCAATTCCGTTTTATTAGATGTTGAAAAATTATTAGATTTTTAAAAAAAAAGAAAAATAAAGTGATTAAGAAGTATTTGGTCCGGAACCAGAACTACTACTACTTGATTGAGAAGAACTAGAACTATCAGTAGTTGTTTCAACATTTGAAGAACTAGAACTACTACTTGATTGAGAAGAACTAGAATCTGAACCAGATGATGAACTGGATGAATCACTAGAGTGACCTGAATTATCAGAAGTAGTTTCTACAGAATGACTGTCACCAGATGACTGACTTGAATAATCATAATCATGATATGAAGTATCACCATAACTTTCACCGGTATTTCCCTGTTCAACAAAAGAAGACAGATTATCTAAAATATTTCCATCTTCACTATTATTTGGTAAAATGGATATCTGTCCGGTCATAGCTCCAAAAACACTTGCTAAACAAAAAGCAACAATTGCAACTATAAATATTACTAATACTGTAGCAGATCTACTTGACAATATTAACACCTTGTAAAATTAATTAACTATAATATGTTTAATTAATTATATAAATATATAGGATATTATGAAAACAATAAAAAAAGCGGTTCAATGTGAAATAAACGTAAAGAAATCTCAATTTATTTGCTCATTATTTCCAACTAAAACAAAAAAGGAATCAAAGGAGATTATTCAAAAATTAAATAATCAGTATAGCGATGCCACTCATAACTGCACCGCATATATCGTAAGTGATGGAGAAGGCTTTGACGATGATGGTGAACCTGGCGGAACTGCTGGAAAACCAATGATTAACGTTTTAAGAAAAAATGAACTTCACAATATTACTGCTGTTGTCACAAGATACTTTGGAGGCATCAAATTAGGTGCAGGAGGACTTGTAAGAGCATATTCCAAATCTGTGATGGAAGCCATTAGTGAAGCTGAAATCGTTGAAATTGAAGAATATGCCGTCTATAAAATCACTTTCGAATATGGGGATATTAAAGCCGCTGACAGGGAGGTTAGAAACAATCAGTTAACAGCAATTGACAAGGAGTATAGCGACAAAGTTAGCTATGACATTGTATCTAAAGACAAAAGAGACATTGAAAAAATATTCGAAAAATATTCCGGAAAAATTAGCGTGGAATACAAAAATAAACAATTTTTAGAAAAAATATAAAAAAAGAAATGAAGAAACTTATTGTTCTTCAAAGTTTTCAGGACCTACACCGCACATTGGGCAGGTGAAGTCTTCTGGTAATTCATCTGCTTCGTGAACATATCCGCATACTTTGCAAACAAAAGCCATATTATTTTCCTCCTTATTCTACTTTTTCAAACATGTCTGCAGCAGCGCCGCACATAGGACATTTGTAGTCTTCAGGGAGTTCTTCAAATTCGTCAGTTACAAATCCGCAAATTTTACATTTAAATTTTGCCATAATAACAATCTCCTAATTTTATTAATTTTTCATTAAATTCTATAGTATTTAAACTTTTATAATTTAATTATTATTATCTTTCAAGTTAGTAATATATAAAATTATTCAACTTTTTGAAACATTGCCTTAGCCATTCTACATTTAGGGCATTTAAAAGAAGAGGGCAAATCATCAAATTTAGTTCCCGCTGGAATATTTAATCCTTCTTCAATGTTATCCTCATCAAAAACATATCCGCAAATTTTGCATTTATATAAAGCCATAATATAATCTCCTTTAAAAATACATTATTCTAAATATCCCCATTTCATAAACTAGAATCTGTTTGGAACCTTCAAATGGTCTGGAAGAGGTTTGATACGAGCAGGTGTTCCTATAGCCAAATAAAATGGAGGGACACTATGAATTACAATAGCTCCTGCAGCAACAATTGCACCTTCCCCAATCTCAACATTAGATAGGAATGTAGTATTTCCACCAATAGAAGCACCTCGCCTAACTTTGGGTCCTTGAAGATCATAGTTAATCCTTACAGGATATTTATCATTAGTAAAACAAGCACAAGGTCCAATAAATACATTATCTTCAATAATTGAATTAGTAGGAATATACACATTGGATTGAATGCTAACATCATTTCCAATGATTACATCACCCTCAATAACAGTATTGGTACCTATCAAAACATCATCACCAATATTAGTATTTTCACGGATGACCACGTTATGACCTGTTCTGAAATTATCCCCAATGACCACATCATTATAAATAATGGAATTAGACCTGATAGTGTAATTATTACCTATTACAGGAGGTTTTGAATTTGGAGAATATTTCACACCAAACTGAATATTTTGATCAGCCGGAAACTTCAATTCAGGTTTAGAATAATCCTCTTGTATAGACTCTCTTTTAATAACGGCAGGCCGTTCATAGACAATTTCTGCACTTTCCTGTCTTTGAGGAGGATTGTAAAAATTCTCTTCTTGTTGATAAACTGGCCTTTGATACTCAATGTCAGGAGTTTGCCTGTAAATCTGCTCTTCTCTAGACATATGGACTACATGAGGTTGCCTTTCTTCATGAGAGTAATAATGATGATTATCCTTGAGTTGTTCATAAGGTTTTCCTCTATTCTTTGATTGTTTATCATCAAGAGATTGTGAAAATCTAACCATATTATCGGACCTTTTGTTAATTATATTTAATTTGTTAGTGAATTAATTTATGTAGTTAATAAGTATATATACTAAATGGTTCAAGTTGTGGTTTTTTGTAAATTTTGAATTGCCAGTGAAAAATCCAAAATCAATTTTTGCATTTACTTTAGACCAAATACTAAAATGATAGAAAGAAAGCAGAACTAACTCCACTCCCTAAATATTTTCCTTTATAATATATCCCAGATATACTCCAAAATAAGCTGCAACCGGAATCAATAGCATAAACAATATTATTTTAAATATGAAACTTAAATCCACAGAATGAGAGAAATTTGAAGCTGCAGGCTGATATGAACTTCTGTATATTGAAGAACCTCCTAACGATGAAAAAGCAGAACTTACAGCAGACAATATCCCCATCAAAAATGTAAATATTAATCCAATTCCACATAGAACGACTGCAAATATATTTCCAAGATACATCGAAAAATTTGGTAAAACATATGATTTATCTATGCATCCCACATACCCGACAAATATTCCTCCAAAAAATACTGAAAATACTATAGTCAACAAAATATAGGTTACCAGGTCAATTGAACCGTTTGCCATGAATGAAGACCATACGATTGATCCCACAAACAGGAATACTCCAAAAATTACTAATGAAAAAACAATAACTGAATAATTGACCTTTTGATTTAAAGTGTTAAAAAATCCAGACTGTGAATTTAAAGTTTCTGAATTATTTCTTGATAAACGGTATCCGCATTCCGTACAGAATTCAGCATCATCACTAAGTTCACATCCACAATTGGGACAGTGTTTTATGATTGTCATCAAATAAAACCTCCTTTGTTAATAATTTATGAATAAGATACATAAATATTATCGTACAAAGAAAATAAAAAAAGAAAGGAATTAAATAATTGACAATACCATCATCAAAATGGCGAATAAAACCATTAATAGGCCAGATAAACCATCATTTTGTGAATTAATAGTTATTGTAGAATTATTTAAATTAGATATGCTTCCTAAATCAGTTGAATTAGTTCCAACCACACTACTTACAGTATTATAAGCAATATCTCCAAAATCAAATGAAATTTGGAAATCTGAACTAGAATAAGTATTATCCATATCATTGCAGCTTGAACTACCCATAGCACTAAATGAAGCACCTAAAACAAAGCATTTAGGGTATGATTTATTTGAATAACATAAATAATCCAAGTAATAATGAAGGAATTCATCTGATTCGTTCCAAGTATAATTAGAACAATTACCGTAATTATTTAAATAATAGATTACTAAAAATTTGAGATAATCTGTTTCGTTATGAGTTAAATTATAATCCTCAAATGATGAAACAACTGAATCATAGATTTTTAAATATGTTTCATAACTTTCATCACTTTCATTAAATGTATAATTTTCAGAATTATTCAAATAGGACGGATATCCTGTGAGGAATCCTTCACTTTCAGTCCAGTTTTCATCAGCAGCACTTCCAAATTTATCCAAATAAGATATAATCTTATATCTTAAATATTCAAAGTCACTGATTTCCTCATAGTCATCAAAATCATCATCATCTAACTCATCATCAAACCCAGAATCATCCTCAAAATCATCATCATCTAACTCATCATCAAACCCAGAATCATCCTCAAAATCAT
>NZ_CAMHFP010000024.1 GCF_946184425.1 uncultured Methanobrevibacter sp.
ATAGAACTTATGCGTCATGCTGGTATGTTAGTATCAAAAATGCATAAGTTTATTAAACCTTATTTAAAAGTTGTTTAAAAAAAATATCCTATTAAATGATATTTTTTTTCATTTAATTTTTATATAGAATAAAACACAAACTTTAATTAACATTATGATGTTTTATTCAAGTTTGATAATTATAATCTAAATCGGCAAATGCTGATTGCAAAAAAATAACTTATTACCCGAAAAAATAATGAGGTATGGTTTATGGATAATAAAAAAATAATTATAATCGGAATAATAATTCTAATCATTGTGGCGGCAATTCTTTTTGTAATTTTAACTACCGTAAATTATGAAAGAATTGAAATAACACCTAATGGAACAAGTTTAGAAGTTCCCGCCAATGAAACCACATATGATGGAAAGGTTGAGAGTGCTAAACTTTGGCACTGGAAAAACGGAATACTAATTACATACAATAGCCATGAGAATCAAAATATTATTAAAGTATCTGAACTTGGTTTCAATACCCTGAATGAATTAATAAAGAAAGGTGAAAAACAGGATATTGACGGTTTTACAGGTTATGTGATAAATGCTGACGAATTATTGCAAATCCGCATATTCGATATCATTAAAGTAAATTATAACGGCAAATTCTATTGCATACCTTTAGTTAATGAAACTACTCATGACAATATCATTATTTGCTGCAACAACAAAGATATAGCAGTGCATATGGCTAAATCAGTGCAATACAAAAATGTTTTTCCAGAAAAGACTAATTTAGACAATACCCTCTCCACTGTTAAAAACATAACTGGAGATTTACAGTCAAAAGCAAATAATTATGTAAACAATACCAATTTAAGCAACATCAAATCTACAGTAGAAGAAAAAACCGGAGTTAATTTAGATAATGCTAAATCCGAAATAGAAAAATACACTGAAAAATTACCCATATAACTGATTGAAAGCAATTAAAATTAATAAGAAACAGTGATTATAATGGAGATTATTAATGGAAAACAAATCCCTAAAAGAAGTTTAAAAAGAAGTTTGATTGTATTTATTGGAAATATCATAGGAATATATCTGATAGGTTTTTTAGGATTGGGAGTCGAAGTCAGCAAAACCGGTGACATATTACTTTTAGTATTATTCCTAGGTTTTGTTAATGCAATACTCTGGCCTATTTTAACAAGAATAACAATGCCATTTTTAGTTTTAACCTTCGGTGTAGGGACATTAATATTAAACGGCATTCTGCTCCAGTTACTCGCACCAATGTTTGGAATAGCGATTAAAGGCCCTGCAATAATTCTTGCACCATTAGGTATGGCTGCTGTTACAACCGTACTATCATCATTAATAACAATTGAAGATGACAGTTCATACTACAGGTCTGTTTTAAGAGATGCAGAAAAGAAAAGAAAAAAAGAAGTCAAGGATTATCCGGGAGTGATAATTGTTGAAATTGATGGGCTTGCTTATGAAGTTTTACGTGAAGCAGTCGAAAGAGGAGACATGCCGACCATGAAAGAAATGATTGAAAGCAACAATTACACTCTCAGAATGTGGGAAACCGATCTGTCTTCCCAAACAGGTGCAAGCCAAGCAGGAATCCTTCATGGAAATAATGAAGGTATCGTTGCATTCAGATGGATAGAAAAAAGCAATGACAATCAGATGATGCAATGTTCAGGAATCACAAAAGTGCCGGAATTAGAACAGAGAATTTCAAATGGAGACGGATTGCTAGTGGACAATGGAGCAAGCAGGTCAAATTTATTTTCTGGAGATACCGATAATGTAATATTTACCTTCAGTAAGATAATGGACTTTGGGAAACTCTACAATAAGGCATGGTACTCTGTATTTTCAAATCCGAGCAATTTTGCACGTATTATCGCTTTGTTTCTTGCTGACATAGTACGTGAAATCTGGTCACAGATTACACATTCAATAAGAAACATCAGACCAAGAATAAATCGTGGAATAGTATACATTCCAACAAGAGCTGCTACAAACGTATTTATGCGAGAAATCAACACTTCAACTTTAATCGGAGACATGATGGTTGGAGATGTTGATGTCGCATACTCAACATACTTAGGTTATGATGAAATAGCTCACCACTCTGGAGTCCGGGACAGTGATGCATGGATAGCCTTAAGGCAAATGGACCAACAAATCAAGCATTTAACCGATGCAAATAAGTATTGCCCCAGAGATTATCAATTCGTGATTCAATCTGACCATGGTCAAACTAACGGTGCAACATTTACCCAAAGATACGGTCAAACCTTTGAGGACTTTGTCAAAACATTGCTTCCAGAAGACATGAGCATGTTTGCAAAAATGACTTCAAATGATGACCATTTTATAGGAGAGTACACTCCGTTTGCAAGAAAAAATAAAAAAATAGAAAAAGAGAAAAAAGAAGCACAAAAATTAAATGACTCCGAAGTTATTGTATTAGCTTCAGGCAATCTTGCAATGATTTATTTGATACAATGGAGCCAAAGATTAACATATGAGGAACTTAACAGATATTTCCCTAAACTAATACCTGGAATTATTAACAATGAATATGTTGGTTTTATTTTAGTCAAATCCCAAGAACACGGAGATATGGCCATTGGTAAAAATGGAACTTACTATCTAGACAGCGACAAAATTGAAGGTGAAAACCCTCTTAAAGGATTCGGAGACAATATCGTCAGACATTTAAAAAGAACCAGTTCATTTGAACATACCCCAGATATCCTTGTTAACAGTTTTTATGATGAGGAAGCTGACGAAGTATGTGCATTTGAAGAACTGGTTGGAAGTCATGGTGGAGCCGGTGGAGATCAATCCAAACCGTTCATATTGTATCCTTCAAGTTGGAATGTCAGTGATGATGATATCATCGGTGCAGAAAACATTTATAAATTGTTAAAAGAGAATTTAGCTGAATTAAAAAATAAAAAATAGATACAAAAAATAGAAAAAGGATATGGAAATATTAATCCATATTCTATTTATTATTTTTAATTAATGATTCCAACTCGTCCAAACGTTCATTTAATTCTTTTTCACGTTTTTGATTATGCCTCAATAAAATTGCAGCAGTTAATGTTGCGGTACCTACACCTGATATGATGTATCCGCTCCAAACCAGAACTATACTTATCAATTTACCAATACCTGAGTTACCAAGTATTGCATAACCGTTACTTGTAAATGCATTTGAAACCATAACTGCAGAATTTAAAGGTTCGACACCTTCTGCAAATAATGTGACAATAAAACTGAAAAATACAATGGAAAACAATAGAATAATAGTAATTCCGAGGCCATTTGTCTCGGTGTATTTTCTGAATTTGCCAAAATATACCTTAATGAAATAAGCATAAACGAGAACATGAATAAGATAAATCGGCCAGAGCATTAAGAAATCAGTAAAAATCAGTAATACTAAAGATTCATAAGGCACCAACAGGAAAAACAATATTTTATTAGACCAAGAGTCATAATCCAAAGTTATAGCAACATATAATGATATGATAATTTGTAAAATAGCAATCGGAATAATCTCCTTTCCTTCAAATATCATGATGTATAATATGAAAATAAAGAAAATTAACATCATTATCAAATAAAAAACTTGCTTTAATGTCTCAAGTTCCTGTTCAGGAAAATATTCTCTTGGATTTAAAAATCTACTTTCATTATTAATCAATTTTTTATAAATAACTTTTCCAACTGCAAATAAAATACCAAATACTAAAATTGGAACAATTAATTCGCAGACCATTTTAAAAATTTCCATATAGATTACTTTTATCAAAACATATATATTAATCTTTAATTTTTTTGATACTAATATCATATTCAAAAAAGAGAATTTTCAATAGCTATTTTAATAAACAAAATCATTTATCAAATTAAAAAGCAATGTAGAACCTATTCAATTTTTTTGATAAAAAAAGTAATAAAATTCTTACATTTATTAATTACTAAAATTAAAACATGATTTGTAAAAAGTTTAAAAAAAAAAACAACTTATTCTATTTTTATCACATAAATTAAATTTTATAAAAACTTAAAAAATTGAAAAAATATCACTGCAAATATTATTAATATTAACTAAATTAATTCTTTTGAATGCAAATCACTATTGCAATATTTTATTAAAATGAAATATGCAGTTGCTAAATTTAAGGGCCTGGAGATAAAAAATAAAACATTAATTTATATATAATCATGAAAATAAATTAATATAACATATCAAAAGATATTTATTAAATCTTAATATTAAAGATTCTGATAAATAGGTTGAATTTAAAAAAAAGAGGAGTTTCCAAAACGGAAACAAAAACAATACAACTGGAGGTTATAAAATGATAATGGGAAATATGATTATGAATATTGTTAGAATAATAATAATAGTTTTTATAATATACGCATTGTTTAAAGGATTAAAGTCCTTATTAAAATTAGGAATTATCATATTTGTTATTTCTATATTATTAGGATTCTTAGGATATTAATTCCTATTTCCTAAACTTTTTTTCATTTAAATCATAACCAATATAATTTAATCTTTCATCAAGCAATTTTCTTATGTTTTCCGTTAGTACATACAGGAACTTTTTTTGCCAGATAACCATGTTTTCTTTCCTCTTCAGCTCATTTATATTGATAGAAGAAAAACTCGAAATCAAATCCGTATAATCAAATAACATTTCAGATTTTTGTTTGAAAACATTTGTATGTTTATGCAGCATATTTACGAAATCACAGTTATTTTTTAAGTTCATTGATAGATTCCTGCAATTCTCATCATTGCCTTTAAGTTCATTGAGTGACTCCTGCAGCTCATCAAGTTTCTTATCGTAGTTATCTAGTCTGCTTTTAAAGCGACGCATTAAAATACCTACAGTTAATGTTGCAGTAGCTGCTCCGGATAGTATATATCCACTCCAAACCAAAATAATACTGTTGATTTTTCCTCCGGTAGTGTCACCTAAGATTGCATATCCATTACTTATAAAAGCATTAGGAGCCTGAATTTTTTTGATATAAATTCAAGCTAATCTAAAAGATTTTTATATTGGATTTAAAGCCACAGCCATCATCAAATACGATAATAATGAATCCTGTTTCAATTTTAATCCATTCTGGAGCTCCCAATGATGCAAAACTTTTTGACGAAATAAATGAAAAATCTGCAAAAAAGACGAATTATACAAAAAGGAAACATATTAATCTTTGATAAAGGCTATTACAGCTATAAAAACTATCAATTGGGAAATTAGCAAATATAAAATTGTTCCATTCATTTTTCCAAAAAGACAATTTCAAAAAGAACAAAGCCCAATAATCAATTATCCTATCCATTACAAGTATTTAAAAAAACAAAGAAAATATTAGTTCAAAAACAATTTTACAAGAATTTAAAACACGAATTACTCAAAAAAACTCGACAATTGGCAAAAATTCAAACCAATCCAAGGAAAAATAGAAAACTTCTTCAAATTACTCAAACAAGGACTAAATTTAAGAGCAATACATAAATACACACCAAAATCAGTAGCAAAAACTGTTTATTTAAATGTATTTTTAGGAGCACTAAACATATCACAAGGATTTTACTCAAAAACCACCATACAACAACTTTCAGAAAACTAAAAAATTCAGACCCCTAAAATAATTTAAAAAGAGGTATTGAAACCTCTTCTATTTTTTATCAATCCAATATCCAAATGTGTTATCTCACCAAATACATCCTATAAGATATTGATTCTTGATTATCATATAATCTAATTAAGTAAATAAATAATAAACCACACAAACAGTCATAAAAAGACTTAAAATATATTATTCATCATCAATCACTCACCAAAATAAGACATAAAAAAACAATACTCTCTAAAAAACACTTTTGTTAAAAACTAAAAAATATATTATACAAAATAAATATTATCTAAGTGAATACTAAATATTTTCAAATTTCAAAGAGGCATAACATGAGTGATAAAAGTAACATGACCATTATCGGAGGTACAAGAGGATTAGGTCGATGGATAGCTGAACACCTAAATAATGAGTTCAACATCACTATCACAAGCCGTAACAAAACTTCAGGACTTGAAGTTGCAAAAGAACTGAACGTTGAGTATAGCAATGACAACATTGAAGCAATACAGAATGCAGATATTGTCATTTTCAGCGTGCCGATAGAGCATACTTCACAAACCATTAAAGAAGTGGCTCCTCACGCCCCTGAAGGATCTCTATTAATGGATGTCTGCAGCATTAAAACAGAAGCTGCCGAAGCCCTAATGAAATATGCACCTGAAAATGTGGAAATACTGCCATGCCATCCGATGTTCGGGCCTCGGGTTCCGACAATCAAAAGACAGATTGTCGTTTTGACTCCTGTTGAAAACAGATCCCCAAATTGGTTCGACCGTGTGCAGAAATTTCTGATTAAATCTGAATGTGAAGTTGTTATAACCACCCCGGAAGAGCATGACAAGTACATGAGCATAGTCCAGGGTCTGACTCATTTTTCATTTATTACATTAGCTTCAACAATTAGAAAGCTTCACATCAACGTTGAAAAGTCAAGGTCATTTTCAAGCCCGGTCTACAGCCTGATGCTTGATATGGTCAGTCGTATTGTATATCAAAACCCTTATCTTTACTATTCCATACAGAAAAATAATAAGGAAACCGCTAATGCACGAAAAGCATTAATTAAAGAAGGAATATACCTGTCAAAATTAATCGAAGACGGAAATGAGGCGGACTTTGTGAAAAATATAATCGAATCATCTGAACATCTGGATGACCGTGAAGAGGCATTGATTCGTTCAGACAGAACTATAGGAATGCTCACTCAGAAAGCAAATGTCCTGACAAAATCAATTGGTAAAGAAATAGGATTGAAAGATTTGCATTCTCATAAAATATATGTGGGAATTGTGAAAAAGGTCACATCAAAATGCGTGATACTGGAAAATGATGATGAAATTTCCTTAAAAATTTCAAGTGTTGACATATTATCAGCAAAAGAGGTCTTTGAATGGAAGAAAAGTAATCTTAAACTTGAAAAATTCAAACTATCCGTACAGCTGCCTTCAAGCTGTGATGAAAAATATCTTCTTAAAATGTTTGAACATATTGAAGGGGTCATTGATGTTGAAATAACTGATATTGAGAAAATCAGTGCCGCTATGTCAAATTTCACATTTGATTACTCAACATTCAACAGGGATGACAAAAATTATGTTGAAGAATATATTAAAGGAATTGGTGGAAAAATCAACAATGCTTCCTAAAATAAAAAAATCCAATGATTTTGAAATATGTACCTCTTAACTCTCAACAATATCTTTTTTGTTTTTTATGAACACTACTGTAATTATCAGCAGAATTACAGTTATTATTATCATCATTAAGGATGTCATGCTAAATGAGTTAACGGAAAGCTGATTATGAGTAATGTTTCCGTTTGCCAAGATTTGCATTATAACAACAGTAACTGACGAACCGATTGCACCTATAACCTGCCTTGCAGTGTTGTTGATTGCAGTTGCATCCTCAACATCCCCCGCCACAACACTCATTGCCCATGTTATTGAAGGTGACAGACCAAGCCCACAGCCGATTCCTCTGATTAACTGAGTAATCAACAGGTATTCGAATGTGGAGTTCATATTATATGTCATCATAGCTGCAAATCCTATTATATTTAAAACTGATGAAGCTATTAAAACCTGTTTAATTCCAATCTTATCGGCCATTACAGGACTTAAGAAATTGAACACTATCATGATTATTGCTGATGGAAACAAAATGAGTCCTGATTCGGTTGGAGAGTAATATGCCACACTTTGAACAAACAGCGGCACCATTACATTGATTCCGCACATCATAAAGTAGAGCAATGCTGCGAAAACAGTCCCATATACAAAATACTTATTTTTAAGCACTTTCAAGTTTATCAAAGGCTTTTCAATTTTGTTTTGACGTTTAACAAATATTACTAATGTGATTACTCCGATAATTATCGGCAAAATTACATGAGTCAAGCTGAATGAGAATTCAGCAATATTTGAAAATCCTATCATCAGACCTGCGCAGAACAGTATTGACAATATTAAAGATACGAAATCCAAAGGATAATCCTGGGTTTCAAGTTCAAAGTTTGCAAAAAGAACTGCTAAAATTAAGATTATAAATGTTAATATAGCTAAAAATTCGAAAATAACTCTCCAATTAAACAGATCAATTATGATTCCTCCCATTGTCGGCCCCATTGCAGGCACGATTCCAACAAGAAATCCCATCAATCCCATGAAAAATGCCCATTTTTCTTCAGGCATGATTCTGAAAATCAAAATTTGGCCTATAGGCATGAGAATACCAGTTCCCATAGCTTCAAGGATTCTTCCAACAATTAAAATTTCAAAGCTTGTTGCTAAAAAGCAAAGTAATGAACCTATTATAAATAAAACGAGAGATGTTATCAGTATCATTTTGATTTTAAATCTTTTTGTGATGTATGCTGTTGGAGGAATCATCACTCCAAGCACCAGCAGAAAAACAGAATATGTCCATTGCACAGTTGCAGAGGATACTGAGAAATCAGCCATATAATAAGGTAGGCTTGTTGTTACTATACTTTGAGATATCAATGTGACTGCAGAAGCCATTATGAGTATAATTAATGTTATTAATCCATTTTTATTTTCAAATTCCATGATTAATTTTCCTTATGAAGTAAATACCTAAACAATATTTATTTAATTCTTATTTTAAATATTTTATACCAAAATCTTTTAATAATTTAATTTCTAAAAATGGGAATAATGATTAGTTTTATTATTTGTTTTGTAGCATTAATTGCATCATATTTCATTTATGGAAAATATATTGAACGGATTTCATGCGTGGATGAAACCCGCCAAACACCTGCATTTAAATTGCAGGATGGGGTCGATTACATACCAATGCCCAAAATCAAGAATTTTTTAGTTCATTTTTTAAATATAGCGGGTTTAGGCCCTATATTTGGAGCTATTCAAGGAGCATTGTTTGGTCCGGCAGCATTCCTATGGATCACATTAGGTACAATTTTCATTGGTTCAGTACATGATTTCTTTTCAGGATATATGTCCGTTCGAAATGACGGATTGACAATGCCCCAGATTATTTCAAAGTATCTAGGAAGCAAAATCCAAAAAATCATGGCAGTCATCATTATAGTTACTGGAATTCTTGTTGCAACAACTTTTGCAAAAGGAGCTGCAGATTTACTCAGCATCCTAACCAATATCAACATAGTTTTCTGGACAACATTAATATTCATTTACTTTTTAATTGCAACAGTATTCCCAATTGATAAAATCATTGGAAAAGTATATCCTGTTTTCGGAGCATTATTACTGATTATGGTCGTGATGATTACAGGAGCATTGATTTTAAATCCATCATATACCATTCCGGAGTTTACAACACAGGGATTATATCTTACTGACAAAAGCATTTTTCCGTATTTATTTGTAACTATTGCATGTGGAGCAATTTCAGGTTTCCATGCATCCCAATCACCAATTGTTGCAAGATGCATTGAAAATGAAAAGGATGCAAGACCCGTGTTTTTTGGTTCAATGGTTATAGAAGGTCTGGTTGCACTTTGCTGGGCAGCAGTTGCAATGGCATTCCTCAATGGTCAACCGCAACTGGCTGTAATCTACGGTGCGACACCTTCACTCGCTATCCATCAGATAGCGCAAACATTAGTCGGACCAGTGGGTTTGATTTTAACAATCATAGGAGTCGTGATTTGTCCGATTACCTCTGGAGACACTTCACTTAGAAGTTCAAGAATAACAATCGCAGATGAACTCGGCCTCAATCATGAAAAACTGATTTCAAGACTAAAAACAACAATCCCCTTGTTTTTAATTGCTTATGGATTAACATTTGTTGATTTCAGCTTAATCTGGAGATATTTTGCATGGTCCCAGCTGATTGTCTCCACAATTGTATTGTATGCCGCAAGTGTTTATCTGATTAAAAAAGAAAAGCTTTACATTATTACATTGATTCCTGCAATATTTTGTACTTTAATTGCATTCGGATATATACTGCAAGCCCCTGAAGGTTTAAGATTGCCTTCAATGATAGCAAATATTATTTCAATCATTGCAACTGCCATTGTATCAGCACTTTTTCTTAAAAAGTACAAACAAGATTAACAGTAAATTTGAAAACAGGAGAATGAAATTACCCTCAACTGTTTTCAATTATTTTTTTATTACACTTTTCCAATTCAAACAGTAGACTATCTGAAAGACTCATCATCATCAAGTTTCGAAGAAAGACGAACAATATAATTAATGGATTCCTTTTTGATTTTAATTTAATATGTTGCCTTTTACATTAACTGCAAGGTTTTCGAAAATCAACCCTGATTTAAATTGGACATACATATAATTTTGTCAAAATTATGAATATTTCTCATTATGATTGCCAATAGCTATCCAACATATAATATATCATTGTCAAACTGTGAGAAATTACTGTTATGATATGTTCTATCTACGATAATGAACTAAAGTTGGTTCGGTGATGGTTTCATCTTTTAACATTTAAAATATGGAGTTGTACGACTATATATTTTCAATTATTGAAACAACGTTTGCTGCATGATTTTTTGCCTTTTCCTTGATTTTGTCAACTTCATCAGGATTGGTTCTTAATTCGAATGAAACACCACCTGTAAATACGTAATCTACAAATTCCATACCGCAAAGTCCGCACATTGATTTGATTGGAGGAATATAATCTTCAATATCATATCCCATTATTCCATCCTTTTGATAAGCTTCTTCAGGTGCACCTGCGGTAAATGAAGCGATTAATTTTTTACCTTTGAGTTTATCACCTGTTGAGCCGTGTGACCAACCGTGTTCGAATGTGTCTTCCATCCATTTGTTCATGATTGACGGCATTCCATACCAGAACAGAGGGAACTGCAATACGATTATATCTGATTTTTCAAGTTTTTCCTGTTCACTTTTAACATCAATTTTAAAATCAGGATATAATTTATCCAAAACACTTATTTCAGCATCCGGAAGCAATTCCTTTAAGTCTTCTATAATCTGTTTGTTTGCCACTGAGTCATTATCAGAATCTCTGTGTCCTGAAACAATTAAAACATTTTTCATAATATCACCTTATTTTTTGCTTAGTAATTTTCCACCTACTCCAACATTTTCTGCTGGAAATTCATTTATGAATACATAAAAGGATTCCTTTGGAATTCCAGTAATCTTTGAAGCGGAATTTGTGAATTCTTCAACAATCTGTGCTTTTTGATCTTCTGTTAACGGATTTATATCAAATGTAATTGACGGCATATAATCACCAAATATAAATTTAATTTTTGATGGTTATAAAAGCAAAAGGGTCATCAATGACACCTCCTGATTATATGCTCAAAATCCAGCAAGTTTATGTTTTCATCCACTCATAATTGGCCGTTATTTATTGAAATATTTACATATTATCATGAAACAAAAGCACAGTTAATACATGCCAGAAGGATGTCAAATATTAAAAAAAATAAGGATCTCCATAAAAAGAGCATTTATAAATTTAAATATTATATTTTCTGTTTACACTAATCACATTTTCATGGCTGAAATCACCATTTGTCAATTCAGCGAAATTGCCCATAATTTTTGCCCTGTTTTTAGCTACACTTTCAGGAGTCTGTGTTGATATCTCTTTGATTTCTTTAAGTTCATCCAATGTATAATCACAGCAGTATCCTGCAGAACCAGGCTGCATTTTCCATGATTCTTCAAGTGTTCCTGCATCATAAGAATCAAATCCGCACTGATCAATTAACTCAATTGCTATTTTCTTTTGTGATTCATCATCTCCGGCAACCTGCATTGCAAGTCTGCCTTCACATCCAGTGTCACATCCAAGCTCAGCAAGTGAATGAGCCAAAAGTGTGTTGAATGCCTTAACAACAGGTTTATCAATCAGATTTGAAACCCAAAGACTTTCTGCTTCCCCATTACACAAACCTTCAATTGGAGCATCACGCATTTCAGGATAATAATTTCCTGTATCAATAATAACTGCATCTTCAGGCAATTTTTCAAACAAGCTTTCAGGAAGTGAACTTATTGCCCCATAAGGAATAGATATAATCAGTACATCTACGTCCTGTGAAATTTCATCCATATCAGAGGGTTGTGAACCAATTTCATCTGCAAATTCATTAACCGCAAATTTGTGGATGAATCACTAATTCAATGAATCATTCCAAAAAAAGTTCACTCGGAAGCAAGAATAATTAAACTTGCCCCGATCAATGTTGAGATTTAATTATTATCTTTTTTATAGTCTATAATCGCAAATATCCTTTTGAGACTTGATAATGAATTTTCAATAGATGCTGTTGAGCTACTTATTTTTTTAATAGGTTTATTAAATAACTTTGCATACATGATAATCGCCAATAGATTTCCTAACTGAATCTCATTAAATGCTAACATGTAAATTCCAGCCATATAAATACTTATAGAACCTATATTTGTTAAAAAGCTTGTAATAGGCACCATAAAATTAGTGACATTTTTGGATTTAGAATAATAGTCAATTACAGTTTGATTTATTTTTTTAAATCCTTTTTCATGGAAGGAATCGCGATTTGTAAGACCTCTTTCAAAATAGCTCATCATTCGTCCTAAATGCTTTTGATGATTCTCATAATGCTTTTTAGATTTATAATCACATATATAAAAGCTAATGACATAAACCAGCAATATAGCCAGATATACTATGCACAATCTAAAGTCTGTAAAAAATATAAATATAAGTATAAGGATTATTGATAGAAATTGCGCATAAATATCAGTGAATTTGGAAGAGACAAACTCTCTGATGTTCATCACATCGTTGTTTAATCTGGAAAAGAAAAGACCCTTTGAATTTTCTTTAATGTGATCTGAACCGACGGTATCAATCTTATCAAATAATTTCATTCTTAAATTATAAGCGACTCTTTCACCGACAGCTCCCATAATCCTTCTTGGAGCCAATTTAAGGAGATATCCCCCAGAATATAATATCAGCAACAGGGCAATATTTGTGTAGATAGCAACATCGTTAGAGGAATTGAAATTAGAAGTCAATAAATTAACAGTTTTTCCTGCAACTTGAGGGACATAAACCATACACAGGGTAGATGCAGTAAGTAAAATAATGGATATTATTAACTTGACCCTATCCGGTTTTAATATGGTATTGAATTTATCGATGATCTCCTCTCTTTTAGCCAAACCACTGTCATCCCCATCAGCAAGGTCTTTCTCAACAATTTCTATTGGTTCTGGAGTAACATCTGTGTTTTTGGATTTAATGGTTTTATCTTCCAGAGTCAAGACTTCCTCTAAACGCACAGAGGTGGCATATGCACGTGGCCATCTGTCAATTAATGCGGGAAGACGTCCCAATGTAGAGATGAAGTAGGCCATATATACTGCAATAATCAATGAATCAAATACTCTATCAGTTTCAAAGCCAATGGTGAATCCGGAATTAACCAGTCCCAATACTATCAAAATAAGGACATATAAAACCCACATTAACACAGGACCAAGGTAATACTGACTTAAAATATACTTAACGTTTTTATCATAGGAATTCTCACATGCATCTTCAAATTCAGCTTCATACTCCTGTTTTTTAAATGGAATCTTTCCAGCTATATTACTGACTTTAGTGAGGAATAACAAGTTCAGTTTTCCGTATGTCTTTTTAGCTCTGAAAAATATTTCTACAATTTTATTCATTCTCAAAATTACAATCGCAGAAACAACGGCAATGAATCCTAAGAAGAATATCGCAAAAGTCGTATCAATCAATGATATTTCATATACAACTGCTACGAATGCAACAGGAATCAGTATAAATTCTTCGAGTATCATCACTATAAATCCCTGTTCTGATGACATACCCCTGGTTGACCGTGTAACTAACCCTGAAACTTTAAATTTATCAATTTCTGCTTTAGGCAGATTCATTAAAATATGAAAGATTTTCTCACGAACTATATATGCTGCATTTGAAGCTACTCTTGTCGTGCAAAAAGAAACAGCATAAATGGCAATCATTGAAATGACTGTATACATTAACATGTATAATCCAGAACTGATAAGCAAATCGATATTCTGTTCTTTAACTCCTGTCAAAGCATTACCGAACAAATCAATTATTTTCACTTGAAAGAATGCCTGAACGGCTATCAATGCGAAAATAATCAATATTGTTTTCCATTGGGGTTTTAGTGAAACACTCAAAAACTTTCTCATAATAATAATAATATAATTTTTAAGCAATAAATATATTACAATCTGTGAAAAAGGAATTAAATATATTTTTAA
The DNA here is from genome assembly GCF_946184425.1 of uncultured Methanobrevibacter sp. Classification (GTDB taxonomy): domain Archaea; phylum Methanobacteriota; class Methanobacteria; order Methanobacteriales; family Methanobacteriaceae; genus Methanocatella. Next base: position 14,457 of record NZ_CAMHFP010000024.1, read on the forward strand.
ACAAATGAACTTTAAAATGCAAAACGGAATTATACAACTTCTGATTTTTTAACCGGATTCATGGCGGAATTGGTGCATCAATACCTGAATCCATTCATGCAGGTGTTGCATGCTCCAGTATCCTCTTTTTTGAATATCATTATCCTTATCTTCTGATTTTAACATCCTTATTGTGTATTTTGCGTAGACAAAGTTTAAAAATGATGCAACACCTCTTCCAACAGCAAGACCAACCCAAATACCTGTCAATCCCCAGCAAAATACTATTCCAAATAGATAAGTGAAACTTACAGCAAAAATCAACTCCCTTATGACTGTCCATACAAGACTTGTAGTTCCTCGTCCGATCCCCTGATATAAAAAGCTTGAAGGCATTCCCAATCCCACAAAAATCAATCCGAAACCGACTATCCTTAAAAAATTTATAATTCCATGAATCAAAGCGGCAGTTTCTGGAGTATATGCGAAAATTAATGATAACTGCGGTGCGAATATTACTAAAACAAGCATGACTGTTGCTGACATGGCCATTGCAAATTTTGTACCGAAAGTATGAGCTCTTGTAAGATATTCCCAATTTCCAGCTCCAAATGCACTTCCACTAACGGCTGAAACCGCAATGGAAATGGCAGTTGAAGGCAGAATTCCCAGTAAATATAATCTTTGACCAGACATGAATATTGCAATACCCTCCACACCCCCAACAGAGAATATGAACATCAAATAGAAAGTCATTGCAATAGGTATTATGAACCTGTCAAAAGATGCAGGAATAGCCACTTTCAAAATGTCTAAAGCTATTTTTGAATCAAATTTAAACCCTTTAAAAGTTACATCAACATAGGTGTCTTTTTTAATTAAAATCAAAAACATTATAATAGATGCTGATGCCAACACACTAACTACTGTTGAAATTGAAGCACCAGCAGAACCCAAACCCAAAACATAAATGAAAACAGGATCTAATATACAATTTAATACTGATGAAACAATGATTGCATACATTGCCCTTTTCATGTCCCCTTCACCCCGAAGAATTCCGCTGCCTCCTATTGAAAACATGAATGCAAATACGCATAAAAACACTGGGGTAGCATATTTATTTGCTTCGATTAATGATTGGCCTGAAGCACCATAAAACGCTAGCAAAGGTCCTTGGATTATAAGTAAAATCAATGTTAGGAGTATTGATACTATTGAAAATATTAAAATAGAATGGGTTGCGAATTTAGTGGCATTTTCATGATTTTTTGCTCCAACTGCACGACTGATACTGCTTGTTGCACCACTTGCAAGACCTCCTCCAATTCCAGTTAAAAGCATGAATATTGGTGTGACAAAACCGATTCCAGCAATAGCTGCCTCACCAAGTCCAGCAATCCATATACCATCAACAATATTGTATGATGCAGTAAAAAGCATTGATACCAATATTGGAACAGCAAGTTTTAGAATAGCTGTTTTAGGTTCACCCCTCAACAATTCAACATTTTTATTGGCCATTTTTTCTCCCCATTTTCACATATATCTATTCAAAACCTCGCATTTATGATTATTTTGGAAAAAAACTTTAATTTCACCAATATAAGTTTATTTTAGAAACATGTAAATGTTTTCGAATGTAAGTACACGCTTACAATACAATATTAGATAAAATAACTAAAAATTATGAGAATAACTTGAAAAAAAATCAATGCCAACAATACAAATCATTAACATATAAAAATTACATTATTTACCCTATGGCAAATCATATGACTACTTTGCAAGAATTAAACTAATTTTTATTGCTGTCAATATGAATGCGTGGTATTCATTGGCATCATCCCGAACATAAAACAAAGCTCTCATTGATTAACTGAATGGATTTTACAATATCAAGTATGACTTTAAATCCACATATAAGGTTATTAATATCTTAGATGATGAACCAAATATTCACTGTATTCCCAATCAATCTTGTCATTATTTTTATATAATCTTCTTATTTCATCCCTCAGCTCCATTAAGGCAAATCCAAATAAATTTCATCTCCACCCATTCATCATAAAAGATATAAACTTATATTTTAATCTTTAATTTTGATGTTTCACATAATTTTAACACAATGTTTGGTGATGGATAATTTAAGGAGTAACTTCGTTTGTCTCTGAAATAGAATATGATTTGCTATATTTTAGAAGGATTAAAATCATTATTAAAATTAGGAATAATCATATTTGTTATTTCTATATTATTTGGGATTACTAGAATATTAATTCATTTTTTCCTAATTTTTTTTCAAATTAATATTTTTCAATTAATGAGTATATAATTTCATCACATCAAATATTAGAATATTTCATATATATAAATAAGAATTATAAATTATTTGATAAAATCAAAATTAAATGATAAAAACATTCACATTTTTTAAGAATTCACTAAAATTATATTAAACAGTAAAAAGAGATGATACATTATGATATAAATTTTTTCGATATATCCAAAAAAACGAGAATGTATATCAAAACTTAAAAAATAATGGAGGATTAATAAATGAATAAAACAGATAAAGGGGATTCATGGCTTCCACTAATAGTAATTGCTTTGGCTTCCTTTATTATCGCTTTGGACGCTACATTCATGAATGTAAGTATTTCACAGGTTGTTGCTGATTTGAATACTGATGTGAGTACCATTCAAATGACCATGTCATTTTATACACTCATCACTGCCGCATTCATGTTGCTTAGTGCAAAGCTTCAGGACATAGTTGGTAAAAAGAAACTGTTCTTAATCGGTACTGCACTTTACGGTGTCGGTACATTTACAGCGGCAATAAGTTCAAGTGATTTAATGTTATTTATTGGATGGGCTGCAATTGAAGGTGTTGCTGGAGCATTAATGTTGCCGGCTACCGTTTCCTTGGTAAGTGGCTCATATTACGGTGAAAAACGTACCGTTGCTTTAGCAATTGTTGGTGTAATGGGTGCGGTTGCAGCTGCTGTCGGCCCACTCTTCGGAGGAATAATGACAACATTTTTCAGTTGGAGATACGGATTTGCAATTGAATTAGTAGTTGTTTTCGTGATTTTAATATTCAGAAATAAAATACCGAATTTCGAACCTACTGAATCTAGAAGTGACCTGGATATCAGTGGTGCTATAATATCATTAATCGGTCTTGTATTGTTAGTTCTAGGTATCTTATCACTATCTAAAGATTTCACCACAAGCATAGGTGTAATTGTAGTAGCATTAATCATATTAGCAATCTTTGCATACTTTGAAATCAGAAGAAAAAGAAACGGTCAAGTACCATTACTTGATATGGACTTATTTAAAGACAGAAACTTACGTACTGGAACTGTCATTTTGTTATTAAGTTACCTTTCAATGGGAGGAGCATTATTTGCAGTTTCCCTGTATCTACAAAGTGTATTGCAGTTAAATGCATTTGATACTGGTTTAACTACTCTTCCAATGACTATAGGTCTGCTTATTTTTGCAATTTTGGCTCCAAGTTTGACTGGAAAATTGAGCCATAAGATAGTTATGGCAATAGGATGTATAATGGCAATCGCAGGATGTCTGATTTTAAGCTATCAATTCAGACTTGATACAACAACACTGACTTTAATGCCAGGACTCTTTGTACTGGGTTCAGGACTTGGTTTTCTTATGGCTTTATGTACAGATATTTCATTATCCAATATCCCAGCGGAAAGTCAAAACAATGCATCAGGTGTTAATTCAACCGGTACCTCATTAGGTGAATCAATGGGTACAGCAATCATCGGTATAATTCTAATTTTAGGAGTTATGGGTGGTGTTTCCCATGCAGTAGATGTTTATGCGCCCAATTACTCTGGAAATGAAACATTCCATCTACAGGTTATAGATCAGTTCCAAAAAGTGGGCAATATAAATGATCTCAAATCAGATCACACTGTTGTTGATATTGTAAACATCATTATTCAGGATGCTATGGCATTTGTAATGCAGATTACGGCCATCATAATGGGTATTGTATTTTTACTAACGTTACGGCTACAAAATGCAAATATTAAAAAACAATGAGAGTTTTCTCTCATTTACTTTTTTCTTTTAATATTTTAACGGCTTTGTAGAAATCCTATTTGATTTTTTCAATAAATTTTTTAAAATCTATTTTTATTCTTATTTTTGATTTAAATTTGATAAAATAATCGTATTATTGAGTAATAAGGTTTACACTTGAAATTTCACATCGATTAGAAAAAATAAGCAATATATAATTATATATACTAAAATGGAGAATAAATATTAATATGAAACCCGAAAATACTCATTCTCCATTTAATAGTTTGTTTTCAAAGCAATTAAATCTTTCGGATTTTGGTTTTGAAAAACCAGCACTCAAAAAAATTAAAGAAATAAACAAGGACATTAGACCAAATAAACTGTTAAAATTCATTAAATATGTATTTAAATACTCAAAAATCGTGTTAAATAAATATTCAAGCAATTTTTCAAAGCATGACTTCACACAACCTGCATTATTCACACTTTTGGCAGTTAAAATCTACACCAGGAGCACATACAGACAAATAATTGATTTATTGGAGTTATCTGATAAAATACAATAATATTTGCACTTAAAAAAGGTCCCACATTACACAACACTCCAGAAATTCTTCCAAAGACTACCAACAGCAATATTGAAAGAATTAAACAAACAAATATTAATGAATCACCAAATAAATGGCGATATAATTGCTTTAGATGGAAGCGGATTCACCAATGACTACGCTGACAAATATTACGCAATAATAAGACGAAAAGAAAGAAAAAGCTACGTAAAAAACCATATTTCAATCGACGTAGACTCAAGATTAATTCTTCATTTTGCAGCCCAAAGAGGCCCAAGATTCGACACACGATTCGCAATAGCAGCAATAAGAAACATAAAAAAATATAATCCAAAATACATCCTAGCAGACAGAGCATACGACACAGAACCCATTAGAAAATGCATAAACGAAGAAGCAAAAGCACAAGATTAAATACCACTAAAAACACGAGCAAAAACAGGACATTATCGACTAGAAAGTAAAAATACATTCAACAAAGACATATATTCAAGAAGAAATAATGTAGAATCAATATTTAGTGTAATAAAAAGAATATTCAACGGAACAAACAGAAGCAGAAGCCTACAATTATCAAACAAAGAAACAAAACTCAAAAACACAATTTACAACATCTATAGATCCGCTCAAATTCAATAAAAATGAGGATTTCTACAAAGCCAAAAGAAAAATAAAACAACAAATCCCTTCTGCGACTTTATGAAAAACTTGATTAATTAATATTAAAATAATCTAGTTTGCGTGTCAATATAGCCCGGTTCATTGACCTCTTTTACAACATCATCCTTTTTAACATCACCGATCAACAGAGGCAAACAGGATTATGTAACTTAGGTTCTTTTTAACAAGCTTCATGTTGCTGTTGGCGTAACACACTTCAAAATATCTACAACTTTTAGTGAAATTTATCCTATCATACAAACAAAATGAATAAAATCAAAATTGAATAATTTCTGCCAACACTCAAACCATTTTAAAAAAAAAGGCAAATGAGAGATTGTCCCTCATTGTTTTTTAATATTTTTATTTTTTATCCGCAGCGTTATAATTAACATAGCTGCTAACACGATGGCTAATCCATACATTACAGTTGCCATTGCATTCTGAATAATTATATCTGCAGTATCCACAACAATACTATCTTGTCCCTCTATAGTATCTAATTTTTGGAAGTAATCATAGACCTCCTGATGGAAATGTTCGTCCCCTGAATAATCAGGCGCATAGGTATCGACTGCAGTACTAATACCACCCATAACTCCAAGAATTAGAATTATTCCAATGATTGCTGTACCCAATGAGGAACCTAATGTCTCACCAGTTGTAATAATACCAGATGCATTATTTTGGCCTTCAGCAGGAACATCGAATAATGCAACATCCGCAGCTAAAGCCATCATAAAACCAATACCTGTCCCAAGTAAAAACTGCCCCGGAATTAAATCCAGCATGTTTACATTTAATTTAAATTGATAACTTAAAATCAGACATCCTACAATAGATATTATACATCCTATTGCCATGAGTGTCTTGTGATTCAGTTTTCCCATTAGTTTTGGAGCGGTCAATGAAAAAATAAACAAAGCCATAACAAACGGAAGTGAAGCCAAACCAGTATCGAATGGATTTAACTGCAATACACTTTGGAAAAACAGAACCATTACAAAAAATGTTCCTGATATTACAATATTATATAATAACTTAATAGATGTACCTATACGCAAATTTTTGTCTCTAAATAATTCAACATCAATCAATGGCACCTTGCCTGACCTTTTTCTTTTGAGTTCAAACCATATAAAGATTGCCAAGACTATCAATCCCAAAATTATCTCAATTATGCTGGCAGCAACATCCTTAGTCAGAGTCAAAATACCAAGCACAAGCAAAAGAAGACATATACCTGAAAGTATAGCACCAATAATATCAAGATCGCTTTTAGATTCAGTAGGCTTAAAATCAGGTATTTTATTTTGCATTACTAAAATAAATAAAATGAATATTAATTCAAATGCGAAAGTGTATCTCCAGCTGAAAAAAGTTGTAATAAGCCCACCAAGGAGCGGAGCTAAAATATCTGCAAGTCCTGCCATTACCCCGAGAGTTGCCAAAGCAATTGTACGCTTTCTGCCGGAATATATTCCGCTTATTATTGAAACTATGGCAGGCAGCATTAATGCCGCAGCAACACCTTTAATCGCTGCCCATCCGACAAAAAACATTGTAACACTTGAACTTAATACTGCAGCAAATATTCCTATACCAAAAAGTGCAGCACCAATTACAAACAGTTTCTTTTTACCAACTATGTCCTGAAGTTTGGTACTAAACAGTATCAACGCAGCAGTGATAAGAGTACAAAACGACACAATCATTTGAATAGTACTAACATCAGCATTCAAATCAACAACAATTCGAGAAATGCTAACATTCATGAAGAAAGAGTCCAACACTATAATAAAGGAAGCACAAGCCACAACTATTAACGGAAACCAAGAATATTCGTTAGCCTTTTCATTCATACTTATTAATCCTCCAACATATTATCTTAAAAAATATTTTAACATTCAAACTTAAACATGAACTTAATTTTATATTTGCTTTCCAAACGATTAAATTTTTGGATTGGATTTTTATTATATAATGCAAGAATACCACAATTCTCTGTAAGATTGATTTTCAATGCATTCTGATGAACTTTTAATATCAAAGGCTTAAGCTAATAGCTACATCATTCTAGTTTGAGCATCAAGGCTCGCTAACTTCTCTTACAACATCCTCATCTTTAACTTTCCCCAGAGCAAAGGTGAATCGGGATTATGCAACTTCTGATTCATTTTAACCAACTTCATGTAACTGTTTGCATAATATCCGAAGGTTAGTGAATTTCCATTGGGAAATGTCCATGAATGTTCTGTTCCATCCCACTTTGGTTTGATGCTTGCATTATTTTGAACTTCCTTTCGATTTAACCACTGACTTGCCTTGTGAATTAAAGCTCCTTTACGCTTCAGGTCAGATAAAGTACGTCTCAGTATCAGTGCATGATACTCATTGGCATCATCCTGAACATAGAACAAAACTCTCATTAACAGACTTGTTGATTTGGAACCGCCAGCTCCACCACCGATTAACACTTCCTTTTCTGTGGCTAGTATCATCTCGGCCTGCTTTGGAAAAGGATTGAAAGGTATATATGGATTTTCATATACACATTTCTGAAGAATGGCCTTGTCTTTAGCGTCAAGATGGAATTTGCCGTTTTCATCATACATCGTTATCATCTATCTGTTTTGCAAGAATCTCTATTTCTTCCATCATGTCCTTTTGTGAAAGTTCAATTTTCTTATCTTCAAGTTCAAGAATCCTGTTTTGGAACAGTCTGTCCATTTCATCTTTGAATAATTTGTTTTTAGCGTCAAATGCTTTAACGGATAATTCAAGATATCTTATTTTCAGTTCTGTTAGGTCAAGCAGATATCTTGCCAGGCTTTTTTCATTGGCGTTGTGTCGTATTTCATGGTCTAATTTTTCAAAGTCAATTTCAATGCCTACAGCATTTTTAGTAATCTTGTCCAGGTTTTCAAGGCCGGTTTTGATGTCTATGACCTGTTGCTGAAGAATGTTATCAATAGCTAAATCGATATTGTCCTGATGAACGTTATTATCTGTTATTTGTTTTTGAGCAATAGCTCTATTGGTTAATGCTCCTTTATCTCTTGCTCTTGAGTCTTTTTCATTATCAACCAGATTATATTTCTTTTTGAATCTTGAAAATGTTGCTCTGCTTACTTCGAATTCATGTTCATCTGCTAGCCATCTTCGGACACTTTCATCTGTTGCTCCTTGAGTTTTCATTACCTTGATTTCATCCAGCAATGTTTCCAGGAAATCCCCTTTTGTTAATTTTAATCTGGCTTTGAATTTTCTATATGTGGTGAGTGGAATTTCACGACCATATTTTGTTTTTAATAATTCTATGACTTCCTTGTTGCTCATTGCCTTTTTGCAACAGTTAATTATTTCCTGTTCATATTTTTCTAAAAAATAACTTTCATCTGAATTTACACGATCCATAGGTTACCTCCCATAAATCTCTTAATTCTTTTTCGAGCTGTTCCTTTTTGGCTTGGATTATTTTGTATTCATTTTGTTTTATTAGTTTCTGAAGAACTGGATCACTGTCAATTATCTCCATGGTTTCTTCAGCATCACCTATAGCTATCAGTTTTGCTCCAAGCTCGTAGGCATCTTTATGGTTGAAGGTTGATTCTTCTACTATTTTTTTGAGTGTTAAATCCACTCTTGCGCTGATGTTGGTTTTTTCCGGTAACATAATATATTAATTTATTATGTATTATATATAAAATTATATTATTTAAAAAATATAAAAGTAATAATAAATCTTATTATTACCTTTGAAATCAAAAACAGTTTCTTCTTTAGAGTCATTACCTGAGATTTTTGTTTTGAAGTTTTATTCTTCCATTTCGTCAAGTTCTTTTTGAAGGTCGTGGATTTGCATTTCTTTGTAGAATCTTTCGAACTTTCCTACTTCGATAAGATATGCAGAAACTTCAAGAGCATCTCTATAAGTGTAATTGGACTCTTTTATAATTTGCTTTTTGTCTTCATCCATATAAGATGAGGTATTATTAACATTGGCCATAACTAATACAACCCATATATAATAATTAATATAATATTTTATTATTCTTTTTATATAAAATTATCATTATCAAATTTATAAAAATGTATACTCAACTTTACAATTGAACCACCCCATCCTATAGAGGATGGGGATTCCTGAATTATTTTCACTTAATAAGGTTAATTTAAGTATTTTATCAGGCCATCCCCGTTGAACCAGCGGTTTAGAATATTAATTGCTGCGTTTGTGTCCCTATCAAGTATTTTTCCGCATTTTGGACATTTCCAGTTGCGTTTTTTGACTTTTAACTCTTTGTTTATGTGTCCGCAGTGGTGGCATGTTCTGCTTGTGTTGTGTGGTTTTACGAATTGTACGCCGTCTGCTTCGGGTTTGTAGAGTTGGAATTTGTCTTTTAATCTTTTTATGAATCGCGATAGAGGAAATATCATGTTTTCCTCCCCTCCAATTAAAATCTTGATAGTAGAGTAGTTTTCTTCAAAGACTATTGTATCATATTTTTTGACTAGATTGTAGGTTAATTTTTCAATGTAGTCATTTAATTGGTTTGTTCTTTTGTTGTACCATTTTTGTAGTCTTTTTTGTAGTTTTTTCCATCGCCTGCTCATGTTTCTGCATTTGGATATTAATCTGTTGATGTGTTTGATCATTTGGTTGTCATGGTCAACATCAAAGAATTCTTTTTGTCCTTCGCTTGTGACTAGCCATCCATTTTTGTTGGAATTGATATCACATCCAATGTGCTCTTCGGTTAATGGTAGTTGTTCTGGTGGTTGTGTTTTGATGTTGAATGATGCATAGTGGTTCAATCCATCATAATATACTGTGATGTTGTTGAATTTGGTGTCTGGACTGTTTAATAAATCCAAGTATTCTACGCTTGTGCTGAAGGTTACTTTTCCGTGTTTTCTTAAAGTTAGTGTGTTTTTTTCTACTGGTCTTTTGTCTTTTCGGATAGTTTGTCTGAAGCTAGGTCGTGTTTTCTTTTTAGAGTGAAATTTTGGAGGATTATGCCTTTTGCTTTTAAAACTGTTTTTAAACGCTTTATGCAAATCATCACGTGCCTGTTGAAGACTGGTGGACTCTGTTTCCATCAAGTAGGATAACTCTTTTTTAGATTCGTTTAAAAATTGATTTAACTCATTTTTAGTTGGAATTTTATTACAATCACCATATTTGGCTTTATATTTATTTAAAAGTTCATTATGGGTTTTACGAGTACAACCATAGTTTTGTTTAAACATGACTTCTTGTTCGGGAGTTACATGAAGCCTAACAACCACACCTCGAATATACTCACCCATAAATCTCATTCCTCCAGTCCATCATTATATACCATTTTCATTCATATCTAAAAAAAAATGAAAAAACATCTACTCTTTTTTAAAACAACAATTAAAATCACATTTAATTGAATAATATCTCATTTATAATTACCCCTATATAAAAAATAAGAGAGAGCATTTGAAAAGTAATCGAATAACGAACTCAGAGCAATTTTTCAAACCCAAAACAATTTTTCATACCCAAAGCAATTATTTAATAATCCAATAACAAAAAAGTATACTGAATAAAAATTCATGACATAAAATAGCCTCAAAAAAACGCAAATAAAATAAAACACAATAAAATTAATTAAAAAAGACAGTACACCCAATAGTGCAATTCATCCACAACTTGCAGAAGTTGTGGTATTCTTGCATTTTAAAGATAAATTTATATTTAATATTTACTATAAAATAAATTATCTACAAATATCAATACATCACAAATTAAATTTAATTGTAATTTTTTTAATTTAAAAAAAATACTGACTTCGTGTCACATCCTCGTTAAGGCAAAAAAAAGAATATTTGATGGGAAATCAGTCGTTTGCCCATCTTTTCAATTTTGGAAATACCTCTCTCATCATGGCAGAGACTTGATTTTTATCCATTTCAGGATGAACTTCAACCATCTTTTCAATGCAGAAATTCATCATTTCTTCCATTGACATGTCAGATGTGAATTCACCGTCATTAAAGCAGTACATGCAGTAGTCTTCATTTTTGGTGCCATCTGCGTTGGTTCCAAAAAGTTCATCTGTTAAAGGCATTGCACATGATTGACAAAATTTTTGATTTTCAAAATCATTCATTATATCCCCCCACAATATACTTTGACATTGCAGTATTTAAACCAATGCATAGAGCATTTGAAGAGTAATGTCTAAAGTGAAACATCCGTTCTTGTAAAGTAAATGTATGAAATCACTAATCCAATTACAAAAGTGGCTAAAATAATGCTATACGATACACTAATGCTTGTTGCATATTCGGTTATCTCCCCTGATGCGATTAAATATGGGCATGTCCAGGGAACGAATGGAGCCCATTTTTGGCCATATACCATCAAATTGACCAATGACAGGCCTGCACCTCCAATCATCGCAGGAACCATGTTTGTTATCAGCAGTGAAATGAATACAAATGGAGAGAATGTTAAAAATAACAGTACATTTGCATAGAGAAGCTGAGTGAAACTGTCTAAAAACAGATTTACACTGAATCCTTCAAGACCTGCTGCAAAACCAAATATGAGTGTTGAAAGACTTGTCACCACTGTTAGAATAACAATCCAAACCAGAAACATGACATATTTGCTTATCAGAAACTTTCCTCTTGACACAGGGATAGTCAGCATTGTCTTTAGGGTATGCTCATTGTATTCCCTGCCAAACAGATATGATATGATTATTGCAAATATCATGACTGCAAACATCGCCGACATGTACATATTGACATTAGTGAATAATGCTTCAAAAGTTTGCCCTTCATCAAATGAAGTTACAGCAATAAACATGAGCAATGGCGGAAGAATGGCTCCTATTATGCTTAACAAAAATATTTTGGATCTTTTAAGTTTTAAAAATTCCATCTTTATAAAAGTCAACATCTAATCTCCCCTTTAATTATTAGAAACGAATCTTGTGAAAAACTCTTCCAGATTCTCTTCACACAGATTTACCTTTTTCACATCAATTCCTGCTTTGACAAATATTGCATTGAACTTATCTCTCATGTTCAAATGACTATACAAACGAATTATATTTCCATTGACTGTGAAATCAATATTTTCTCTAAGTTCCAGCTCTTTGAAAATATTTACTGCCAAATCAATGTCTGATACTTCAAACTCTACAAATTTATCCAGTCTATTGAATAACTCATCCCTGGACATCTCCTCTATCAGAATGCCATTGTCCATGAAACCTATGACATCGGCAAGATTTTCTATTTCACTCAAGATATGAGATGAAATTAGAATAGTTATTCCAAATTCATGGGACAATCTTTTAAGCAATGCACGAATTTCCTTAATTCCAAATGGATCAAGGCCATTGATGGGTTCATCCAGTATCAATAGCTCAGGACTGTGCATAATTGCTGCTGCAATTCCCAAACGCTGTTTCATGCCTAATGAAAAATCCTTGAATTTTTTTGATTTTGCTTGGCTTAAATTAACCATTTCAAGTACTGAACTGATATTGAACGGATTATAATCTCCCCTCAGTTTAGCAATGATTTCCAAATTTTCATAAGCCGTTAAATTTTCATAAAATCCAGGAGTTTCAATGATTGAACCTATTTTTGGATAAATTTCATTGGAATGTTTTTTAGGATTTTTTCCAAAGAGAAATATTTCCCCTTCACTTGGATATGTAAGATTTAAAAGCATGCACATTGTTGTGGTCTTTCCAGCACCGTTTTTACCTAAAAGTCCATAGATTTTTCCTCTTTCAACATGCATATTAACTGAATTTACAACTTTATTTTTGAAATATATTTTTGACAAATTGTTTGTTTTGATGACGTAGTCTACCATGTTAAAATCCCCTATAAAAAATTAAAAAAATAAATGAGAATAAAAAGTTTAATTCCCATTAAAAGAAACGGTTTCGGCCATTGATTTCAATACTTCCAAATTATTTCCAGATATAACAATGACCTCACCGTTGTTCTGATTTTTCATATAAATTGAATAATCGGAATTTTTAATATTTGAATCCAAATCACTTGAAACGTTAACTGTTTCATTACCTGCAGACGAATTACCAGAAACACTTACACCATCAGATGTGATGGATACATTCTCACCATCTGCACTTGAAACTTTAAAACCATTGCTTGATAATGAAATTGAATTATCATCAGCAGACACATTCAAACCATCAGATGAAAAGATACTGCCCGCAATGTTAAAAAATCCATCAATGTTATTTGAAATATCAAAATCATTTGAATTTTGACCGTTTTTTAAAGCAACATACTTATCGGTTTCTTCAACTTTAGATCCATCCTTTTCCAAGTCTTTTATAAAACCATTTACCTGATTTTTATCAGCTGTAGAATCCTTAAAGTAAATTATTGAATTCACGTCGCTGGAATCAATGCCTGAATTTTCAAATATTAATAATTTCATGTTATTTGTGGCAACGTTTACACTATCTGTGAAATTAGTTCCGGAAGCAACTTTTACTTCAAAATCGCCATTACTGAAATTATTTACCAAATCAACTGCGCTTGCAGCTGAAATTATCATACAAATAGCCAAAAAAGCTATGAAAATACATAATATTTTTGAATTCATTTTCAAATTATCTCCCCCATAATTTTAATGAAAAAATAGAATGTTTAAAACATTCTACTTAATAGCTTCCCTATAGATTGATCCGCAGACCCTATTGTAAAATACACTAGTGTAAGATGTTATGAATAACCCTTCAAGTATTCCAATGAATGCAGATATGACTATTGCCTGATTGAAAGCTCTTGCAAACAATAAAGTGAGGAAACTCAATATGAATCCTGCTGCAACATTGACAATCATGAATATGATGATTGTAAATATAACTATTCCAATGTATTTTCCCCATCCAAGATTTGCAATCTTGTCAGTGATTTCTCCAAAATCAAATGCTTTTTTGAGACTGTCATTTGCAACCATATTGTTGACAGCCATGATTTGGAGGAAGAATGCAATTATAAACAGAATTGCTGAAATCACTGCAATAACAGGAAGTGCTGATGAATCACCGGTTAATATGATTCCAATGATTAATACGACTACAGGAATAATGTTATATGCAACTGTTACGATTAAAATCTTGATTCCATTTACAAATATATTTAATATGTCGCTGAACCCCGGAAGGTCATCTTTCTTGTCTATTGAAAATTTGACAACATTATACTGATATCCCATCACAAACAATGTGATTATGAAACTGACAATTCCCAAAGCAGCTACAAGATAAATGTCATTTGCAGGTAGTTGTGTAAACTTTAGGGACAATGCTGTAGCATTTGATTGGTTGATTTCTCTTGTTACTGCTCTAAAGATGTCCAAATTCTTAATGCTTATTGCTGTAGATAATAAGTTTAAGAGTGCGAATAACGCACCAAAACTTAAAAGCTTTTTCACATCATTGAAAGGATACTTTAGCCCCTCACCCACATAATCAGTTATGCTTGCCATCAAATCACCTTATATTTGCATTGTATATAACAATCCGATGGATCTTGCATTGAATATGCTTAAGTACGGTCCAACAATGAACATGCTTATCAATAAATTGACCATTGCTCCAAATACAAATATTCCACCAGTGTTAGCTCCTAAAACAGCTCCGGAAATTCCAAATACTGTGAATACCAATCCAATGAGTGCAGTCACAACAAATGAAATTACAAGAGTTATGATTATCAATCCAATGTATGTTGCAATGCATTCAAACCATCCGATTTCATCAATTACCTCTTTGATTTCCCTAAATTCAAATGCCTTTGAAAATGCGCCTTCATGGTATGCCATGTGACATAATCCCATTTGACACATTAAGCATGATGCAATGCCGACAACCAATGTCAACAAACATCCTATGACCATTACCGCTGCTGATGCAAAACCAGATAAATTTCCTGCAATAATTGCAAATATGAAAAATATGATTACTGGTATAATCAGATAAACAATTTGAACGATAACGACTTTTACCCCGTCTACAAACATGTCTATTATATCATTGAATTCAGGTAGAGGGTCTCTTCCGTTAATGATACCGTGTACTGCATTGTTGATAACTCTGTAATTGTAACCTGTAATTAAGAAAGCCGGAAGCAATAAGAAACTGAACAATGCAATTACGCCCAGTATGACCAATGTTTTCCAGTCCTTTGCTGAATATTCTAGTGCGTCTTTATATATGTCTAAAATCATTTTTTTAACTCCTAATAGTAATCATCGTCTAAAATAAATATATCTTCCATAACAAAGTATTGTTCTCGATCTCCTTTAAATAACATTTTATTAAAAACCTGGGTTATTTCATATGCCAGAAACAAGGATGGGTTATACCTACCATTTTCCAGTGCGTTAATGGTTTGTCGGGTAACGCCAACCTTATCCCCAAGTTCTTTTTGGCTCATTTTGAGCTCCTGTCTTAAATATTTAATCATGGTTCTCATAGTAATCCACAAATTAAGTCATTTTTGCAAAAAGTATTTAAGTACTTCAGTAATTATGTTAAAATCTAATTACTTATGTTAATGTTAAATTACATAGTATATAAACTTTTCTATTTTATAAAAAACTAATTAAATCCCATTAAATTAATTAAAACAACTATAAATTCAAATATGAAAAATAAAAATAATCTAAAATATTGTAAAATTAAAAATTTAAGTTTATTAAACTTCATTTATTAATTAAAAAGAAAATATTAACTTTTTTATGTAAAAATTAAAAACGAAATATTTATATATGAGGTAATTCATCTTTAACATATGTAACATTACATTAACACATTTAATGTTACATTACAGTTCCAGGCAGAAAAAAATCATGCTAAAAGAACCCATTATATGCAAACCCATTTTCCTCTAAAAATCTGCGTGGGACTGAAAAACTTATTTTTAAAAAAAAATTGATAATAAAAAAACTATTTGATGATTAAAAAAGAAAAAAGATTTGAAAGAGTATTAACTACTGTACAAATCTGTAAATATCCAACTTGGATCAATAGCTATCACATTTCCATCTTCACACCATATTGATCTTACATTACCTGAAGTGGTATCTGCAACTGCAGCTGGATCACGGTTAATCCAGTTTCCTCCAGTATGTTTCTTATGTCTTAACCTTAACCTGATATGGCCAGTTCCACTAACACGACATTTAACATGGACAAACTGCACATCATAACCTAATGATTTAGCTATTCTGTGATATACTTGTCCCCAATCAACACAATTGGAACCTTTACTGGCTTTAGCATCTGTTATTGTTTTCTTGTCTGTCTTTTGTGAATCGAAATACTTGAGATATAATTTAATATTTGGCAGTCACTGAA
>NZ_CAMHFP010000025.1 GCF_946184425.1 uncultured Methanobrevibacter sp.
GATTGTAGAGTATCTTTTTCAGCATCAATTCCTATTTCCATTCTATCCCTTAGTTAAAATTTCTATCCCAATACCGATTTCAAATTACAAATATTAATGAATTTGAAAATTTCGATATATTGTACAATATAATTCCTTGATATAAAATATTAATTTTATACTATTTAAATTAAACCCTTAAAATAACCTACAAATAAAATTAAAAACAATGAGAAAAAAGAATTAAAAAATAAAAACTATAAAAAAAAATAATAGAAAAAAATGGATAAAATCAAAGTATTTTATCATTAATTAATTCAGCATTCAATATGGATGCTCCTGCAGCACCACGAATAGTATTATGACCTACAAGAACATATTTAAAGCTATTATCGAATACTTGATCTTTTCTTACCCTACCTACAGTGACAGCCATACCATTACCGGCATTTCTATCCATTCTTGGTTGTGGCCTATTCTCTTCTTCTCTGACAATCACTGGATTTTCAGGAGCAGAGAACAGATTAAGTTCTTGTGGCAAACCCTTGAAGTTAGCCATAGTCTCTTTAACATCAGCAATGTCGAAGTCATCATCCAACTCAATGAATACAGCTTCGGTATGTCCATCTATTACAGATACCCTGTGACATGATGCACTTAATTTAAAATCTGCACGCACAACATCACTGCCATCATAAGAACCTAACAAGTATAGTGATTCACTTTCCATTTTTTCTTCTTCACTGCCAATATATGGAACAATATTGTCAACAATAGCCATTGACGGAACACCATTATACCCCGCACCAGATACAGCCTGCATTGTTGATACTCTGACTGAATTTACATTAAAGTTATCAACAACAGGTTTTAATGTTAAAGCCAAAGCAATTGTTGAACAGTTAGGATTTGTAACAATGAAACCATCCCAGTCATTTTCCTTTTGCTGAGCATCAATCATATCCAAACACTCAGGATTAACTTCAGGAATAACCAATGGAATATTTTTTTTCATTCTATGTGCACTAGCATTACTTGCAACAACATAATCTTTTGCAAACTCTTTTTCAACTTTTAAAGCAAAATCTGTTGGAAGAGAAGAAAATACTATATCAACATCATTATCCATTGCATCAGGATTAGTTTCCACAACTTCAATATCTCTTACAGATTCAGGCATTTCATGATCCATGTACCAAGTGGTTGCATCTTCATATCTTTTTCCAGCAGATCGTGATGAAGCAGCCAATGCAGTTATCTCAAAATCAGGATGGTCAGCAAGCAATTGTATAAATCTTTGACCAACCATCCCAGTTGCACCAAGAATTCCAACATTTACCATACTAATCACCTAATCTAAACCTAATACATCATTCATACTGCTTACAACACCTTTTTCAGCAGTTGGAACAAATCTAATAGCTCTAATAACTCCCGCAATAAATACTTCTCTAGTATGAGCCTGGTGTTTAACTTCTATTCTTTCACCATCACCGACAAACATTACAGTATGGTCACCTACAATATCTCCACCGCGAATTGCATGAATACCTATTTCCTCTTTAGTTCTTTTACCGACCAATCCTTTTCTACCATAAACACCTACTTCTTCAGGATCACGTTCGAGAGCATCAGCAATTACTTCAAATGCAGTTACAGCAGTTCCAGAAGGTGCATCCTGTTTTTGATTATGGTGTGCTTCAATAATTTCAATATCAAAGTCATATAATAAAGGAGCCAATTTCTTTAAAGTGTTGAAAAATACATTCACACCAATAGCCATATTTGAAGAAATTACAGCAGAAACATTATTATCCTTAACATTTTTAATGTTTGATTGCATCTGCTCTTCAGAAAAACCAGTAGTTCCCACAACAACAGAAACACCACATGCAGTAGCTCTTTCAATAGTATCTACCGCAGCATGAGCTATAGTGAAATCAACAAGAACATCAGCACCAGATGTTTTTAATGCATCCTCCAAATTTTCAGAACCTGTGATTTTAACACCAATTTCACCAATTCCAGCTTGAATTCCGGCATCTTTTCCTTCAAGAGGAGTATTTGGAATTTCAATAGCTGCAACAACTTCCATGTCATCTTGTTCAGATATTTTTCTAATAATACCAGAGCCCATTCTTCCTGCAGCTCCAGTAACTGCTACTTTAATCATAATAAAACCTTTTTAAATTAAATTAGAATCTTTTAATGCTTTTTTAAGTATTTCTAAATTTTCATCTTTCATTTCCGCTAAAGGAAGTCTTAAAGGTCCTGCAGGCATACCCATAATATTCATTGCAGTTTTAACAGGTACAGGATTACTTTCTACGAAAAGAGCTCTGATAAGTTCAACCATTTCATAATGAAGTTCCATAGCTCTAGTATAATCATCATTTAAAATACTGTCAACCATTAAAACCATTCTTCTTGCATCAATGTTAGCTGAAGCACTAACTACTCCTGTTGCACCTACAGCCATTAAAGGTAAGGTTAAAGAATCTTCTCCAGAAAGTATGCTGAAGTCATCTTCAAGTCCATCATGTTGAAGAGCCCTATATATATCAGATACTTTATCCACACTTCCACTAGCTTCCTTAACTGCATCAATGTAGTCAATTTTCGCCAATTCGACAATAGTTTCAACATTCATATCCACACCGGTACGGGACGGAACATTATAAGCAATAATAGGCAATTCACTTTCTTGAGCAACAGTCCTATAATGCTCAATTAATGCATGTTGCTGTGGTTTGTTATAATATGGAGTAATCAACAATGCCCCATCAGCTCCAGCATCTGCAGCATATTTAGTAAGGTCAGCAGCTTCATAAGTGGAATTACTTCCAGTTCCAGCAATTGCATCTACTCTGCCGTTTACTTCATCGACTAAAATATCAATGATTTTTTTATGTTCTTCATGGTCAACAGTAGCAGATTCACCAGTTGTTCCAGCTCCAACCAAACCGTTAACGCCCTGGTCTATGAGATAGTTTATATTTGATCTAAAACCTTCTTCATCGATTTGTTCATTTTCATCGAATGGAGTTACCATTGCGACATATGTACCTTCAAATTTCATTCTAAAACCTCGTTAATTAAGTCACGTGCTTTTTCACCATCTTTCCAATCTACAAACAATACAATTGCAGTTTGTGAGGAAATAATTTCAACAATATTAATATCATTTTTTCTTAATGGTTCAGTAATATCAGATATGATACCAGGTTTTTCAATGATATCCGGACTGACAAACGTAATCATTGCAGTATCTCTTCCTAATGACAATGAACTCAAAACATCAGTTTCGACAACAAATTTATGTAATAAATGATATGCCTTGTTTGAATCGGATTTATCAACAAATGCAGACATTGAATTTTGAGCGGCGGAAATACCGAAAATATTGATATTTTCTGCAGCAAGGCATCCGCTTAAACCTGCAAATAATCCGCTTTTTTTAAGCATTGCTTCACCAACAACGGCAATAAGAGAAATAGGATTCTTATAAAGAGTTACACCTTTAAGTATGTCTCCTTCAAAAGGTCCAACTATACGAGTACCTTTTGAAGACAAATCACCATGTGCAAAGTTAATAATTTTCGCACTTATGAGAGGGTCTTTATATGTTAATGCATTAGGATGCAAAACTTGTGCACCATGAGTTGCCAAATCCCTCATTTCTTCAACTGAAATATGGTCAAGTAACTTTGCAGACTCTATTTTATTTGGATCTGTTGACATTACCCCTTCAACATCAGTGACTATAATAACTTCATTTGCTTCCAAACAATGACCAATTAAAAATGCGGAAACATCACTGCCCCCTCTTCCCAAAGTAGTAATCTGACCGCCAGGTCCTTTTCCTAAAAATCCACAAATGACAGGAATAATACCCTGATTTAGAAGTGTTCTAATCCCTTCCATTTTAATATCAGTAGCTTTGAAATCAATTTTAGCAGCTAAAGGATTAGAATCAGTTATTACTGGCCATAAATCACTATAAGGGTCAATAAATTGAGATTTAACGCCCAATGATTCAATAGTTGCAGAAAACAATCTGACACTTGTCAATTCACCCATAGCAACTATCTCTGCTTGTTGTTTATCTGTTAATCCGGAACCTATTGCATCATCAGATAATTCAATAAGTTCGTCAGTAGACTTATTGACTGCAGAAACTACTACAACAATCTGATTCCCTTTCATATATTCATTAACAACGGACTGAGCCGCTTTTTTAATCCTAGAACCATTACCAACCGAGGTTCCACCAAATTTTGCTACTAATAAATCCATTAATTTCACCTATTTCTTAAAGTTCATTGAAATTAAGTTAAATTTCCATAAATAAAATATACATATATATTTCTATACAATCTTATTAATAAACTTTATACTTAAACTATTTGAAAAAATATTAAAATATAGAAAATAAATGACAGAAAAAACTAAAAATACAAACAAAATTTATACAATATATAATAATTGAAAAAAAATATTAAATAAAAAAAAGAGTAAAAAGAAATATGGAAAAAGCTTATTCTTGAGTTTGTTCTAATCTCACAAGCCTTGTAACATATCCAGCGATTTTATTTCTTAAATGTTTAGTACTTACAGTAGAGTATTCCTGTACTAATTTTTTGTTTTCTTCAAAATCAGTAGTGAAAACACCTTTGTGAGTTTCAATAAGTTCTTTTGCTAAACGTTTAACAAATGAAGTTCTAATATTTCCCATTAACATTCCTCCTTAAAATTTTTTCTTGCTCAGTTTTACTTAACATAGTTAGCATATCAATGATTTGATTAATAATATCTGCATCAAGATTTCGCTCTTCAGAAACTTTCCTAATTTTATTATGTATTGCGTCTTCTCTAGACTTATCATAAATCGGAAGATCTAAAAAATCCTTTGCAACAACAATATCTTTTGCCAGAGCAGTTCTCTGAGATATTAAATCCAATAACTCATTATCAATTTCATCAATGCGATTCCTAGACTTTTTAAGAAGTTCTTCAGCTTCTTGTTTATTATTAAATATTTTTATCTCATAATCTTCAGCCAAAAAATCACCATTCTTGATAATAATGATAATAATATAATTTATTATTATCCTAGTATATAAACTATATGATTAACTCATATTATCGAACTAAATTTCAAAAAGTTTATCATCATTTTATATGACAGCACCGCATTCTTATATGAAACTGTATTAACCTTACTGATTACTTCACAAATTACAGAAGGAACTCCATTATAATCCGCCCAATCAGCCAATGTCCAGGTATGTATTCCTCCAGGATAATGAAATTTTTTATATACATTACTAGATTTAGCCAGATAATTAGTAAGTTTTACACAATTTTTAGGAGTATTAAAACCTAAAACAATGTTTAATCCCGGGTCTCCGGGACTTTCAGTACTATGGAAATCCCCATAACAGTCACATTTTAATTTAACAATTAAATTAACAATCTTATTGGAAACAGTTCCAGGAATATTAGCTACCCTATTAAAGTCGAATTCAGTTAACCTCACCTTATGATAAGCCGCTTTAATATTGACAAAAGGAATCATATAAACTGTCCCTTTAATTGGTTTTTTAGACAGATAGTTAATCAATTTCATTATTGCAACTTGAGGAGGAATTTCATTACCATGAACTCCAGCAGTCATGAAAACAGTTTTACCATTTCCACCTTTAAAAGATAACAAAGGCAATCCTTCTTTAGTAGCTGCAATAACTTTTTTAACCCAATAACTATCAGGCATGTTTTTTCGAATAAGAGGAATTTTAATATGATCTCCTTTAATGCCCCAATTTAAAACTTTTAATGAAATTTTATTATATACCATATAGATATTTTTTCCAGAAATTCCATTTACAGAGTAATAAATAATATGTTTTCCAGAATTGAAATTTAAATTTAAAGTAGCTATACCTTTAAAATTAGTGTATCTTCGGTATATTTTTTTATCAACTTTGAAAATGACCGGAACTCCCTTCATTAATTTGCCAAAATTGTCAACAACCCTCAAATAATAATTAACTTTTTTACCATAGACACTTTTGATGTTTTTTGATGCAACTCTAGATTTGAATAATTTAATAGTATTTTTACTATAACTATTCCCACAAATAACATCAATTTTATAAGTTCCAGGTTTAGATTTGATAGTTAAATAAGCAAATCCTCCAGAATCAGTTTTATTATCGAATATTTTATTATTAAATTTAAATTTAATATTTTTACCAACAACTGCATGACCAGTAGAATTTACAATTTTAATTTTGTAAACAGGATTAATCTTATAATATGCAACCAAATTTTTAGATTTGATAAAAAAAGTATCTGATTCAGTAAAGTTACTGCCAGTTGAAACTGAAGAATTATCTTCAAAACCAGAATCATTATACAAAATAGAATCCTCTTGAAAAACATTTTCAAAGGTAGAATAATTTTCAAAATTAGTATTTTCACAGATTAATTCATTATTTGTTTCATTTGCCGCTGCCGATACAGCAGAAATCGACAAAAATAAAACTATTATTAAAAAAAAATAACATTTTTTCATAGGATGACACACCCCATATTATCAACTTTAGTTTCAATAACTTTCCCATCATATTTACTCCAAGCTTCAGCAACGTCATCAATTGTTTCATCACTGACAACTGCCACAAATGAAGATCCAGTACCAGATAATCCAGAAGCAATTGCACCAGCTTCCAGTGCATCAATTGCAATAGTTGAATCGAATCCCAAAGTTGCAGAATAAATCAAACCATTTAAATTTAAGGCTTTGAAATAATCTTTTTTCTTGGCAAATTCAAAAGCTGTTTCGACCAAAGGAGCCAATAGTTTCATTCTTTCAGGATTAGAATCCCCTGATTTCGAATAAAAATTCGGCATATAAACCAAAATAGGATAATCCACCATATTTTCTTTAATGATGAATTTCCGGTTCATATTATCAGTTACAACAACACCTCCAAAATAAGATGCAGTTGCATCATCAAAAGACCCTGTGATTGTAACCTTAGCCTCAATTGATGCATCGATAGCCATATTAATAATTTCAAAATCGCCAGGAGGTTTTAAATCAAATTCTTCACATATAATAGAAGATGTAGCCTTAACAATAACATTTGATGAAGCACTGCTGCTTGAAAGGCCAGATGCCATCGGCAAATTAGATTTAGTTTTTATATCAATTCCAAAATCTTCCGCAGTGACATTATAATAATCAAATACCTTTTCAACACATAATTCCATTAAAAAGTTATCTGCACCCACATCATTGGAACATTTGATTGAATGAGGTAAAGTTTTGGCCTCGCAAACAATATCCAAACCAATTCCAAATGCTGAACCGTAACCTGTTGCTATGGCATTAATAATTGTTGCTGAACCTGGAGACCGAATTATTTTTTTCATGATTAAACCTCATCGTATGGAATTGTAATTGTGGAAAAATCCATAGCCCTATTTCTTGCATTCAATGACAGTACATATCTGAAATCATTATCAATAATCATTTTATCAATAGCACGTGCAATAGAAGATATTTTATTTGGATTTACAAGTAACCCCACATCATCAGTTATTATTTCGGTGATTCCACCAACATTACTACCAATAACCGGTTTTCCACATGCCAATGCTTCTATTAAAACCAATCCAAAACTTTCAGAATAGGACGGTAAAATTAAAACATCACAACTAGGTATTATTTTCTCAACATCGCCTCTAGAACCTGTAAATATCACATCATGAATATTCTCATCTTCAACTTTATTTTTAAGTTTTTTGAATAATGGACCGTCTCCAACAACAACCAGGTAATAATCACTGCTTGCAATCTTTTTAGCTTCGAGGAGTGAATCAACATTTTTCCTTTTAATTAAATTACCTACAAAAAGAACAATAGGTTTATCGTTTAGTTTATATTCATCCCTAAATGAATTGTTTTCTTCATTTGAAAACTTATTAACATCAACAGAGTTCCATGATAATCTTGTCTTGTTTGCAATGCCCGTAACTCCAGTAGCAATTATTTCATGCCTCAATGCATTACTTACCGCCAAAACAACATCAGCATTTTTCAACACTTTTTTAACTGGAGATCTCATAAATGGTTGTTTTTTATATAATTCAAACATATCTGAACCGTGCGCAGTCACATAAGTTTTTATCCCATGCTCCTTTCCAACTTCAACTGCAGCCGCACCGGCAGGGAATAAATAATGCCCATGAATAATGTCAATGTCCACTTTTTCAAGAAGTTCTTCCAATGCCTTTTTAGCATTCATCTTAAACATCATACCCCGTACGCCAGGAATATTGAGACCCCTAGTGCCAATAACATGAATTCCGTCAATATCCTTAATATCCTTATGAGGATATGTGATTACATAAACTTCATGACCTTGTTTTACCAGTTCTTTTGACAATGTATGAATATGAACACCGACACCACCCACATGAGGTGGAAATTGACCAACCATAGCTATTTTCATAAAATTAACTCCCATTTAATAATATTATATTTTAAAGTTGCTGTTTAAATAATTACCTTCCATATCTACCAATATCACATTCAAATCTAAATCAAAACGTTGCATACATCTTTCATGAATTGCGGAAGCTATACTATCTGAAACATCCGAAGAAAGATTTATTTCCTCCAAAATGTCCATCATATCATCAGTTGTTTTGGAGCCATATAACCTTTGTAGAGACTCTTTATCCGCTCCGCAAAGTGCTGCATGTGCAACCATTATCTCACGCCTGCCATCTGCAACCGCATGTTTTGTATCAAATATGCCTCCGGCAACTTTTATTAATTTACCCATATGTCCAAAATAAGTAAATTTAGTAATTCCTCTTTTTTCAGCCTCTTCAAACATGAAACCTACAAAATTCCCAGTTTGAACTATTTGCTCTTTAGTAATATCCAATTTTTTAAGGGCTAATTTTTCACCAATATTACCCGGAACAAAAACCAAATCATCAATATCTGATGCAATAGCCACATCAATTTGAGTGACAATGGAATTTTTATATGCTTCACTGGACATGGATCTTGCAATACCAGTAGTTCCAAGGATAGATATTCCTCCTACAATGCCCAATTTAGGATTCATTGTCTTTTTTGCGATTTTTTCTCCTTCAGGAATGGAAATGGTAACCTTGGCAACTTTACCTTCAGGTATTCTATCCGACAAATTTTTTAAAATCATTTTGCGCGGAACCGGATTTATTGCATATTCCCCAACAGGAATTTGAAGACCCGGTTTTGTAATTTTTCCAACGCCTTCCCCTCCTGTGATAATAACATTTGACGATTCATCGGATTTGTCCAACAATTCCACAGTAGCAACAATTGCCAAATCCACAGTCACATCAGGGTCATTATAAGGATTTTTATGAGCTACAGCATACGCTTTAAAAGAAGATAATTTTTTACACTCATCAATAATAATATCCAATGTTTTTTTAGGAGTTTCAACGTTAACACAAGCAATATCTTCTGAATCCAAAAGTATATCCAAAGCGGCTAAAGAACAAGCAGTGGCAATGGTGCCTGTTGTAACCCCCACATAATTATCATCAGTCATTTTTAACAAAAAAAGAATAAAAAAGAGAGAATCTATAAAGATTCAAGTTTTTCTATAAGTTCCGCATCACTTGGTGCGCCTACAAAAGCCACATCACCATCGATGACAATAGTAGGTACAGCCATAATTTGATAATTTATAGCTTTTTGTCTGTTTTCTTCACTTTCATCAATTTTTATAACTTCTACATCAATAGCATCGCCCATTTTATCTTTTGCAACTTGAGCTGCATCAATTGCAGCTGGACAATGAGGACAAGAGTTTGTTGAAAATACTTCTACTTTTATTGCCATAATATAGTCTCCATTAATTTAAGTTTTATTTAAACCTAATTTATAATAAGTGATATATAACTGTTACCACCCATTATTTGTTATCAAATGCTCTACAAATATTTATTATTAATGAAAAAATAAAAGATTAATGATTAAAATGGAAAATTTACCAACTGATATCAAAAAAATAATTAATAGCGCATATCCGTATATTGAAGAGTTCAATCCTGCTCAAAAAGCAGTTATTGAATCCGGATATTTAGATGACAAATCAAATTACATCATTTCAATACCTACAGCAAGTGGAAAAACCATTTTAGGAGTATTACCTGCACTTAAAACAATACTTGAAGGTGGAAAAGCTATATATGCCGCACCATTATTATCTATTCAAAATGAAAAAGTAAAAGAGTTTAAAGCATTTGAAGAGCACGGAATCAGAGTAGGAAAACATCCATCTAGCGCAGATTTATCAGTAATGGTTTTTGAATCATTTGATGCTTTGACAAGATTTTCATGGGATGCATTGCGTGATGTTGATACTTTAATCATCGACGAATTTCACATGATTGGTGAATACACAAGAGGACCAACACTAGAGGCAGCAATAACAAGAGCAAAAATTATTAATCCAAGTATGAGAATCATTGCCCTTTCAGCCACATTGAGAAATATCGAAGAAATTGAAGGGTGGCTTGAAGGAACCTGCGTTGAGCATGACTACAGGCCAGTCCCATTGCACAAGGAAGTACTGGATGCCGAGATGTTCAATACAAAAAATAAAAATGATGTTGTTGTAAAAGTAATTGAAAAGGCAATTAAAGATAAATCTCAAGCATTAGCATTTGTATCCACAAGAAGATTTACCGAAAGTCTGGCAACATATGTTTCAGGGAAAATAAATAAGAAAATTAATAAAGAACAAAGAAAACGATTTAAAGAAGTTTCAGAAAAATTACTTGAAGTGCCTAAGAAAAAAGGATCTCTTCCGACTAGCACATGCCTTAAACTAGCTGAAGTTGCGGAAAAAGGTGTTGCATTTCACCATGCCGGACTTTTCAATGAACAAAAAGAGATTATTGAAGATGAATTCAGAAATGGAAATATATTAATGATTACAGCTACTCCAAGTTTAATGTACGGAGTTAATTTACCATCAAAATCTGTTTTAATAAGAGACCATACACGCTGGACCAGCAACGGCCCTCAACCGATTCCAGTTTTTGATTATGAACAAATGTCCGGAAGAGCCGGAAGACCACAATATGATGATGTTGGGTACTCTTACCTCATAGCAAAAACAATAGATGAAGCCATGAACCTGGAAGAATTCTATATTGAAGGAGACATTGAATTAACAAATTCAAAACTTGTTGACAATAAGGATGCAATTTATAGACAAATTATTGCACAAATTGCATCATCACTATCAAAAAACATTGAAGATTTAACTGATTTCTTTGGAAAAACACTTTATGGTTATCAAATGAAAAACAATCCTTCAATGTCACTATTTGCTGAGGACAGCTTAAAGTATGAACTTGAAAGTGCATTACAATTCCTGCTTCAAAACGGCATTATTAGAGCAACACCAGAAGGACTTAAAACAACTGAATTCGGTAATTTAATAGCCAAATCAAATTATACTGTTGAAACCGCAGTTAAACTCAAAGAGTACATCTCAAGCATGAGCGAATTCAATGCTGATGAATTCATTTATGCATTATCTGAGACCCCAGACCTACCATTGATTTCATTTAAAGGAAGAAAATCAAAAGATCCTGTTCGTGAAAGGTTATCAGAATCAGGATTATTTGCAGTTGATATTGGAAATCCTGAAGCTACAACCGTATCATTAATTGAATGGATTAACGAAAGAAGTGAATACGAAATAGAAAATAAATACAATGTTTATTCAGCGTCAACCAGACGGTCAGCATATGAAGCATCCAGACTTATAATTTTTGCTAAAAAAACAGCTGAAGTTTTAGGAGACTATACTTACTTAAAAGACTTTGATTTCCTATCTGCAAGATTATACTACGGAGTTAAAGAAGACATCATACCCTTGGTCGTTGGAGTTAAACGTCTTGGAAGAAAAAGGGCTAGAAATGTAGTAGAGATATTTGGAAATGACTTAACAACAGTATCTGAAACAGAATTGCAAAAAATAGATGGAATAGGCCCTAAACTGGCTTCAAAAATTAAATCTTTTATAGAAAATAATTAAAAAAAAATAAAAAAGTGGGAGATTAACCTCCTCCCTCAGCAACACTAGAATCCATTTGATAACTTTCGAAATCTAAGGTTTTATCTTTTAATGAATCAATATCAATCTCATCATCACCATCATCTTCAAAAGATTTTTTCTTTAAATCTTTCTCATCAAGCAATTCCACTAATTTTGAGCGATACCACAAGTTAGTTTTCTCAATCTTTACCCAATCAATGTCATCTTTTGTTTTCATGTCAATAACTTCACCAATTGTTCCGGTATCAACATATCTGACATGATTGCCAAGAGCAATTTCTTTATCTCTTGCATCAAAAACCATAATATAACCTATAGATTAATTTATTCATCATCTTCGATTTCGACAGTAGTAGCTTCAACTTCGTCTACTTCAATTTCTTTAGTGATTTCTTTGTTTAAAATAACATATGCACCGATAGTTGCAATATCCTCAAAATTAATTTCAAGTTCATCTTTAGAGAATAAGTTTTTTTGTAATGTTAAAACAATAGTTTCGATTTTTCCAGTTTCTGTGTCAAAATCAACATTATCTATTTTACCAACTTCGTTTGCATTTTTATCTAAAACTGTGGAACCTACAAATTCTTTAATTTTCATAGTATCACCTTTTTATTATACATTTATTTTTGAATATTATATAATAAAACATTAACTATTAATAATAAACAGATATATAAAAGTAACTATTAATTTAACGAATGGTGTGAGAAATGGAAAAAGCATGTCGGACAATAATTAATGATATTCTAAATAGTAAAATATCCACTCGACGTGAATTAGAAGTTGAAAAAAGACAACTTTGCCGTGATTTAAAATTATCACGATTTATGAGCAATGCAGACATTTTGGAATATGCGAAACCTGAAGAAAAGGAAATTGTTTCAGGAATCCTAAAGAAAAAGCCTACAAGAACAATGTCTGGTGTTGCCATTGTTGCTGTAATGTGCCATCCGCACAAATGCCCTCATGGAAGATGTTTTTACTGCCCAGAAAGTGATATAGCACCCCCAAGTTATACCGGTGAAGAACCGGCGGCCCTAAGGGGCAGAATGTATGAATTTCACCCATATGTTCAATGCTTCAACAGATTAAAACAACTTAAAAAAATTGGACATCCAATTGATAAGGTGGAACTGATTATAATGGGAGGAACATTTCCATCCAGAGACTTATGTTATCAGCAATGGTTTACTTCACAATGCCTGAAAGCCATGACCGATTTTGGATTGATACTTGAAAATAAACCTAAAAATTATGATTATAACTTAGATTATGATGAAATCAGAACATTTGAAAAGGGAGTTTTCAAAACTTATCCTCCAAGCGATTATGTTTTGATAGATGACATTCAAAAATCAAATGAAAATTCCAAAGTCAGATGTGTTGGAATGACATTTGAAACACGCCCAGACTATTGTAAAAAAGAGCACATAAACAGAATGTTAGATTTTGGAGTTACAAGAGTCGAACTTGGCGTTCAGACATTATCCGACGAATTATATAAAAAAATTAAAAGAGGACATACCATTGCAGATGTGATTGAAGCAAATCAGCTTTTAAGAGATTCCGCAATAAAAGTAGCCATGCATATGATGCCTGGATTGTTTGTTGATGAAAAACAGGATTTAAAGATGTTTAAACAGTTATTTAGTGATGACAATTTCAAGCCAGATATGCTTAAAATCTACCCTTGCCTAGTTACTGCAGGAAGCGAACTGTATGATTTGTGGAAAAATGGAGGGTATGAACCATACACCGATGAGGAAGCAGTTGAATTAATCGTTAAAATTAAAAAAATCCTTCCAAAATGGGTTAGGACAATGAGAATTCAAAGAGACATACCGTCAACACTAATTGAAGCAGGAGTTAAAAAATCAAATCTTGGAGAACTAGTATACAACCAACTTGAAGAAAATCACATTAATTGCCAATGCATACGATGCCGTGAAATTGGCCATAAGAAAACATCCAAAGAATATGAATTGGATGACTTCGAAATGTTTAAAGAAACATATAATGCATGTAATGGAGAAGAAAACTTTTTATCTATAGAAGACATTAACGAAGAAAGCATTGCCGGATTTTTAAGATTGCGATTCCCTTCAAAAAATCACTTCAGAAATGAAATAACTGATAAAACAGCATTAGTCCGTGAACTGCATGTTTATGGCAATATGATAAAAATCGGAGATAAAAATCCGAAAATTGGCCAACATACCGGATTTGGTGAAAAACTTCTTAAAGAAGCTGAAAATTTATCCCTTGAAAATGGTAAAGAAGAAATTGCCATAATTAGTGGAATTGGATCCAGAAATTATTATCGTAAATTCGGATATGAAAAAATTGGACCATATATGATGAAAAAGTTAATATGAAAATATTTAAATAGTTCATTCGTATAAATACTAACTAATTATAAGAGAGTGGTAATGATGTATAATATAAAAAATTCTAAAGAATTAGCCGGATATATCAATTATGCTAATTTAAACAATATTATTACAGAAAAAGAAATGAAAGAATTTCTTGAAAAAGCTAAAGAATCAACTTTTAATTCTGTAGTTGTCTCACCAACATATGTTTCATTAGCTAAAGAAGTTTTAGCTGATACAGACATTAAAGTTGGAAGTGTTGTCGGATTTCCATTAGGTTTTGAAAATACTGAAAGCAAAGTTTCAGAAGCAAAAACCTTACTGAATCAGGGAGCTGATGAATTAGAAGTTGTAATTAACTTAAGTTATTTAAAAGACAAAAAATACAAACTAATCGGAAAAGAAATTGAAGCCATTAAAGAGGTTATGGGCGATAAAATCTTAAAGGCAAATATTGAAGTTAAAGCTCTTGAAGATGCAGAAAAATCTGCAGTGGCCCAAGTTGTTCAAAAAGCGGGTGCAGACTTTATTAAAACAGCAACAGGATTTGTAAGTCCGTGTCACATTTATGAAATTGTAAATGACATTAACATTATCCAAAAATACGCTCCAAAAATCAAAATTGAAATATTTGGTGGAGTAGACAGTTATAAACTAGCCAACCAGGTCCTAACTGCTGGAGCAGATAAAATTTCCAGTAATCACGGATATGAAATCGTGAAAAGATACAAAGAATTAAGGGAAAACACCCAAGTAAAACCAAAACCAATTACCTTATAAAAATAAGGTAAACCATCCCATTTTTATTCGATAGATGAAAAAATCTAAAAAAGATTATTATCATTAAATTATATGAAAAATAATCAAAAGTTAATTTTAATTGATAAATTACTAATAAAAATAAAACCTTCACCAATTATAAAAATATCTTGAGAAATAGTAATAAAAGTAATGCCATGGGCCGGACTTGAACCAGCGACATCTAGATCTTCAGTCTAGCGTTCTCCCATCTGAACTACCATGGCATATGGACCGAACGAGATTCGAACTCGTGATCTCCTCCACGTCAAAGAGGAATCATACCCCTAGACCACCGGTCCTATACAACATACAATAATTTGTAAAAAGTAATATATAAAGTTTACCATATAGGGCGGTGATGAAAATAAAATTAAAAATAAAAAAAATTGACCAAGAAAAATGGCCAATAGATTTTATTATATAAAGCTTTTTTTAGAAAATAACTAACTAACAAATCTATTTGATTGCTAATTTGATATCTTCAGCTTTTACAGTTTTTCTACCAGCGTGGCGTGCGAAATTAACAGCTTTTTGTGCGATTTCGTCACCTTTTTCTTCTAATGCTTCAGCTAATGCAATTTTTGCATCGTCACTAATTCTTTGTGCGCCAGCATTTTTTAAGATACGACCGACTGGTGCGATTGGTAATTCACTCATTATGACACCTCCAATTAAAAGATAGTATACAATAGTATATAAAGGTATCGGTAAAACTGAATATTCAATCCCTATATTATAGTAGTGCACCTATCCTAAAATGCTTTTGAATATTGGAAAAAAATATTAATAATACAAATAATTAAAGGGTAAAAATTAGGTAAAAATATAAAAATAAGAAAAAATAAAATAAAAAAAATATTATTTTGCCAATTCGCTTTTAAGATAAGTAGAAGTTGCTTCAGTTATCTTTACTTTAACAAAAGTTCCCAATTCAACATCATCAACAATTACTGGAATATATGAATCAGTTTTAGCAATAAAACCACCTTTAGAACCTTTTTCAACAACCAACACATTTTGATAAGATCCCACAAGTTCCTTGTTTTCATCTTCAGTTATTTTTGATTTGATTTCTGATAAAAATTTAGAACGTTTCTTCATTACAGGTCGAGGAATTTCTTCAAGTGATGAAGAGATTGCGCCTTTTCTGTGCTGATATTTTGACAAATGAATCAAACTTGGTTTGGCTTTCTTGAGAAATTCAACAGTTAACTCAAAATCTTCATCAGTTTCAGTAGGATAACCAACAATGATATCCACAGCCAAAGTCAAATCAGGAATTTCACTTTTAAATTTGGACAATATGTCAAGATACTGTTCAATGCTATGACCTCTCCTCATTTCTGATAAAACCTTATTACTGCCAGATTGTATCGGCAAATGGATAAAATTATATACCTTAGGATGTTTAATTGCTTCAATTATTTCATCAACATCATTTAAAATGTTTTTAGGATGCATCATTCCAACACGAACACGGAAATCTCCCTCCAAATTTGCCACTTCTTTAATTAAATCAAATAATTTTTCACCACTATCCTTGCCAAAAGCGGCAGTGTCTTGAGCAGTTAACTGAATTTCACATGCACCATTTTCAATAGCTTCCTTTGCTTCCGCAACAATATCTTTAATTGGATAACTATTTAAAGGTCCACGAGCAAAACGAGTGCAGCAAAATGTACATGCACCCAAACAACCCTCACAAATTTGAATAATATGAATCAAACCATTATCTATAAGTTTAGGAACACCAACTTTACTTTCTTTTGTAAATCCTGTTTCACGGATTATTTCACCACAATAAGTCCCGTTAACAACATCTGCAGACTTATTTAACTGATGCGGCCCAATCCATGAACAATTTGGACCAATCTTCTCTAGTTTTTCGGGATCAATTTCAACCATACACCCGCTGACGATAATTTTTTTATCCGGAAATTCTTCCTGAAGCTTTTGAATCTTATAAACAACCTTATTTTCAGTAGGCAGTTTAACATAGCAGGTATTTACAATAACAACATCAGCCTGTTCGATAGAATCTACAATATCAATATCATTTTCAACAAGCACCCCCGCCATAATCTGTGCATCAGCTTTATTGAATGTACATCCGTAAGAATCAATATAAACTTTCATATTCTATTCTCTATTAGTTTTTTTAACAATGTCCTTTGTCAAATCATAGTCAAAATTATTGAATTTGACAGGCTTTGAGTAAACTCTTTTTATTACTCCAGCTTTAGCAAAACCTGAAGTTAGTTTTCTTTCTTGAGTTTTGATAACATGCACTTTAACTATATGTTTTTCAATTTTAACAACATCACCAGGAGCAATTTCAAAATCCCTATCCAAATCTATTTTATAGGAATCTACATCTCCATGCAAATCTACTGAAAATCCAATACGAGCGGGGATTTCTACAGAAGATGCCCAAATTGTAGTAATATCTTCAATTTTGGATTTTTTCACTCTTTTATCATTTACTTCTATGCTTGTTACTTCAACTTGACCTAAATCAGAAAGTAGCACATCTCCAACTTTTAACTCATCACTTGGAGATAAATCAATAGTAGTTTTATGAGATTTATCTTGTTCTGAAATAATTAATCTGTAAGGTTCTGGTTTTTTAGCAGTAAACATGTCTTTAAAGACATGCCCGCATGATTCACATCTAATCAGATATTCTTCCATAATCTTCTTCTTAGATGATTTCTGCTTTGAATTTAAAATTTCAACATCATCAGAACCACAAACTGGACAATCCATTTTTATGCCTCCTAATTAAAATAAATTATTCTTTATCATTCAGATAATGGTTGACCAAACCACCATCTTCCAAAATATTCAACATGAATTCTTTAAAAGGTTCAAAGGTGGTTGAATCACCAGTAGTTTCATTTACCAATGTTCCTTTTGACAAATCAATATTAATAATGTCTCCATCTTTTGCCTCAATATCAGAAACAATAACAGGCAGACCGATATTGATAGCATTTCTATAAAATATTCTTGCAAAAGATTTAGCCACAATTGCATCCACACCGGCTGTTTTAATGGCAACAGGTGCTTGTTCTCTGGATGAACCACAGCCAAAGTTTTCATCTGCAACAATAATATCTCCCTTTTGCACATTTTTAGTGAAATCGGGTCTTTCTCCTTCCAAAACATGGTCAGCCAAATCCTGAGGATTGAAAGTCCTTAAATATCTTCCAGGAATAATCACATCAGTATCAATGTTTTCCCCAAAAGTCCATGTTTTTCCTTTAATAATATCCATAAGCATCACTATAATAATAAATTAATTAATAAAAAAACGAGTATTTGGGATAAGCCCAAATACAAAATAAGACAGGTGATTTTTTGTTTTAAATGTTTATTTCTTTTGTTTTAAAGGTTGAGCGAATTTTTGTTCTACGCTTTCACGATACATTGAATTCATAGTACAGAATGGGATAATTCTACCGTCAGGTGTTGCATAGTGAATAACGCACTTTTTAACTCTATCTTCATCAAAGTTAAATGGATCCATGAAATGCATGCATGAAATAAGCATTGAATCTTTTGAAAAGTCTCCTAAAGCATCATAATCCCCTTTAGCGAAAACATTAACCAATATTTTTACAATATCCAAATCTTTAGGAGTTTTGCTAGGATGAACCATTTTGGCAAGATTAGCTGTTAAACCAGCAATAACTCTTTTACGGGATCCAAATTTACCCTTTTTAAGTTTTTCATTATATTCTTTTGCTTTATTAAACAAATCCTCTACATCAATGAAATCAGTAATCGGAATCAACTTGTCTTTTCCGTCACCTTCAGTTTTTTCTCTGAACACATATGTTGCTATTCCGCAGTGTTCATGACAGTTCAATGTAACTTTTGCAGAGTCTTCACCATCCAACAAGGAAATCAATTCTGCAATCGGTTCAACACTTGATGGTGGATAAAATGAACTGGTTGGAACTTGGCCATCAGTTTCCTTTTCAATGATATTGACGAAGTCAGGAATAGTTATCCTTTGTTCTTCAACATGGTCTGCAGGTGTTCTTCCAGCAAATGAAACCGGTTGGAAATTGACACCATAAATATTTTCGTTGTGGTCAAATGCGAATTTAATGATTTCACCCACCTGATGGTCGTTTACTCCTTTGACCAATGTAGGTACAAGCACAACACCCAAACCAACTTTTCTACAGTTTTCAATAGCATCAAGTTTGAACGGAAGTAAGTCCTTACCCCTGTTGTTAATATAAGGTTCAGGAGTTACACCATCAAAAGCAAGGTAAACAGTATTTAATCCGGCTTCCTTAAGTTCTTTAGCCAAACTTTCTTTTTTAGCTAACCTTATACCATTAGTTGCAATTTGAACATGAGTAAAACCTTCTTCCTTTGCCATTTTAACAAGTTCAACAATGTCTTTTCTGACTGTAGGTTCCCCACCGGCATATTGAATAGCTGGACATGGATGAGGTTTCAAATTTCTTAAATTCCTAAGCATTTGCCTTATCTCATCTTGAGAAGGCTCGTATTTGTATCCTGCAGCAGCAGCATTAGCAAAACAAACAGGACATCTTAAATTACATCTATTGGTAACATCGATTAAACCTAAAACAGTTGATGTTTCATGTTTGGAACATAATCCACAATTACTTGGACAAGCACCCAAATCGTCCACACAAGGATTTTCAACTTTTGTTACAGTAGGAATAAAATCTTCCATTCGATTATATAATTCCTCATCACTCCAGTAAGTGTTAATGAATTCCCCATGTTCATCACAGGTTTTTTTGATGAAAATTTTACCATCCTCATCATAAACCTCTGCTTTTAAAGGTTTACCGCATTCAGGGCATAAACTTTTTGTATCTTTTATTTTCAAAAAAATCACCTTCACTAACAATATTGCATCATTAGTATAACTTACATAATATAATATATTTAAAACAATATAATATTTATACTTAATTAATATATACTAGTTTAAACAAATAATTAGTAAAGTAAAATGGAGAATTATCTAATGGATTTAAATATATTCCTATTGGCTTGTATTACAACATTGTATTTCCTCCTTCCAGCTTATTTTTCTAATGGAGGAGCTTTAGCATTTGGTGGAGGAACACCAGTTGATTTTAGAAAAAAAGACAATAAAGGCAATCGTTGGATTGGTAACGGAGTAACCTGGAGAGGTTTAATTGCAGGAACACTAATTGGGATGATTACAGGAGCCGTCCAAGGATACCTTGCCCCAACAATAATTCAAGAAATCGGACAATATCTGGTTACACCAATCATAACTGACATTGCCAGCGGAATATTAATCGGATTTTTGCTAGGATTTGGTGCAATGTTAGGTGATGCATTAGGAAGTTTCTTAAAAAGAAGAATTGGAATTGAAAGAGGAAAACCTGCTCCAATTTTAGATCAATTAGATTTCGTGATAATTGCATTAATACTCGTATCCCCAATAGTTAAATTAAACTTACTGTTTGTAACAATTGCAATTATTTTAACATTAGCAATCCACCTAATAGCAAACGGAGGAGCTTATCTGCTCGGTTTAAAAGACGTTTGGTATTAAAAAAAGATTAAGAGAATTGACTCTCTTATTTCAAATATTTTTCCATCATCACAGCAGTTCCAACAGCTGGCGCAACAGTACATTCATCATCAGTTAAAATATCACCCATAGACTTAACTTCAAGGTTCAACAATTCAGCTGCTTTTTTATCTAAAATATCTTTGCCCAATCCTGTAGTGACGATTAAATCCAATTCCTGAGTTTGTGAAACCTGTTTTAAACCATCAGCAATTTGTTCTACTTGTTTTTGATGAATAAATTTACACATTTCAATAATATCATCCATTGACAACATTTCCAAATCAGCGCAAACAACACGAGCAATCCTTCGGGCACATTCTATTTTTGATTTGCCCTCTCCATCAAAAGTATCACAGATATAATCATCTTCACTGATTAAATCTAAAACCATATATACATCAGCAGTTTGTGCAAATAGCTCAGAAGCAACACGATATTCTTTGTCATTTAATTCAACTTTATCCAAAAAGCTAGCCAGATTTGTTCTTAAAGTTCCTGTATAAACCAGCTCACCAGTAGCAGATCTGTCGAAATCAGATTTACCTATAGCGCATTCCTTACCATTCTTAATAGGTATGATATCTGTGGTAGTACTTCCAGTATCAATGAAAATACAGTTATCTGAAATTAAAGTAGCAATTTGAGTGGTTGCAATCCAATTTGCAGCTGCTGCCTTAAGAGGAGTCTTTTCGATTTCATCTTTTGACATCAACCCATCAATTCCCACATAAGCCACGGGACAGTCAAATGTTTCCTCACATTTTCTTACAACATCCAAAACACCATCTTTTTTTGTATCATATGCATCGACAAGTTCGGCAGTCATTGAAATTCCAACTGCATCAATATCACTAACAGGACAGATATGTTCAATAAGTTCAATCAGTACTTCTGACAAATCATCATTATTGCTCCACATAGGGAGATATGCAAAATCAACTTCAATATTTTTTATTTCCCCATTTTCAAAATCAATTACT
Source organism: uncultured Methanobrevibacter sp. (assembly GCF_946184425.1). Lineage (GTDB taxonomy): Archaea > Methanobacteriota > Methanobacteria > Methanobacteriales > Methanobacteriaceae > Methanocatella. Next base: position 21,887 of record NZ_CAMHFP010000025.1, read on the forward strand.
GCCAAATCAGTGTTTGCACCACCAATATCAAAACCAGCTATTTTCATGATTAAATTCTCCTAATTTCCAAATTATTGCCTGCTTTTTTAAATTCAACTTTCCCATCTAAAGAAATATCCAAATCATCAACATCCATTTTGCCGTCAATTACATCTACAATTGTTTTACCAATATTAAAGTTAGCAATTTCCTTTAATCCTACATAAGGAGTTGTAAATCTTGAATTGATTTCCAAAAGATAAACTGAATAGACATCTTTTTCATCAGCATTGATTAACAAGTCCACACCTACAAAACCTTTAAGGCCGTCAATCGCTTCAACTGCTTTAGTTGCAATATCAAAAGCCTCGTCTTTATATTTATTTTCAAAAGGTAATTCTCCACCCAAATATGTTCCTTTATCATTTTTGAGTTCAACATATTGTCTGTTTAAACTGATCGGAATCGCTTTCTTCCCATCTGAAATTAAGCTGACACTAATATCAGTTCCTTCAACATATTCCTGAACAATAACTCTTGAACCCGGCTTGAAAATCTTATCCAAATCCAAAGTTAAATCTTCAATATTTTCAATTATAACTATGTCTTCACAATCCACACCCATCAAAGGTTTTATGATGAGTTTTAATGGAGTTAGAGGATCTTCAGATTGCCATTTTTCATGTAAATTTTCTATAGCTCTTTTCCAATATCCTTTTGGATCAATCTTAAACTTGAATGTCCTAGGCTGCGGGACAATATTTGAAATAGCTTCATATGATTCAAATTTGTTTGAAGACTTGAAGCATGCCTCTGCTGATGAATTGTATATCTTAACATCATTCTCTTCAAGAATTCTTGTGATATTATAAAGGTTGTTATTGTTTTCTGCAGCTATGAAAATAGCCCTAGTGAAATTTGCTGCAGTATCTTTCAACCAGTCTATAAAATCCATATCTATCAGGATAGGGTTGACATTTTCATAACTTCTAACAATATCTTCATAAGAATCATTTATAACCAAATTCACATTGAAATCCTTCAAATCATCTAAAAGTGCAAATATTAATGCTTCAGCTTCAGAAATTATGCATTTATCCTTTTCACCGGAAGCAGTGAAATACTCAAACACCAAAATTGAATCTTTATTCTCTTGCATCATAAGTAATCATCATCCCTTTCATATTTAGGTTGTCTTTTGGAAATACCATCTTTTCGCCGTCAAATGCCATGTGAACCAATGCGTTTTTCTTATCTTCAAATTCACTTACGGTGATATCCTCATCAATTTGCGCCATCTTTCTTGTAAATAATGTCATGATATCTTCCGGAGCAGCAATATTAAGCAATCCTTCATTATAATACTTCTCAATTGCATCCACAGTCAATTTGGCTGCATCTCCCAGGCCATACGGATTTTTTGCATTCCTCATTTTCTCTGCAAATTCATCATCTTTCATAATTTTTTCAACATTTCCAAGTATGGCACCCTTGTCTGCACCTACCAGAATATTTCCACCTGCAGTTACGGTTTCAGGCCTTTCAGTATTGTACCTTAAAGTCAAAGCAGGCACATTGAGTGTGATTGCCTCTTCCTGAAGGCCTCCAGAATCTGTCAAGATTAAAGTTGAAAGAGATGTCAACTGCAAGAAGTCCAAATATCCTATCGGCTTTATGATATGGACATGGTCCAAGTCATTCAACTCATCAAATAGGCCGAAGTTTTGCAGAGTATTTTTTGTTCTTGGATGAATCGGAAAAATGATATTCATATACTCAAGTTCTTTTAACGCTTCAATAATGTTTGTAACCCTTTTTTTATCATCAACATTTTCAGCCCTATGCATTGTTAAAGTCAGAATATTGTCCATGTTTCCGATATCCAACTCGGAAAGTTCTTTTTCCTGGAAACCCTTCTTTTTTGCAATTTCCAAGTGTCTGAAACATGCATCCACAACAGTGTTTCCAGTTATGAACATGTTTTTCCTTGAAAAACCCTCCGCCAAAAGATTAATTGCGGATTCTTCAGTCGGAATAAAATACATTGTTGAACAAACATCCGCTACCCTTCTGTTAACCTCTTCAGGCATGGTCATATCAAATGACCTTAAACCGGCCTCCACATGACCCACAGCAATATGCAATTTAGCCGCAACCAAAGCACCGGCCAAAACAGCATTAGTATCGCCCTGAACCAATACAATATCGGGTTTTTCCTCCAAAAGAACCTCTTCAATACCTTTCATCATCAGCCCGGTCTGTTTACCATGAGTGCCCGAACCAACATGAATATTATAATTAGGAGAAGGAATTTCTAAGTCTCTGAAGAAATTATCAGACATTTCCTTATCATAATGCTGACCAGTATGCAAAATAATCTGGTCAATACCTCTTTTAGATATCTCGTCAATGATAGGAGCCATCTTAATTATTTCAGGCCTAGTTCCTAAAATAGTAGCTATCTTCATAATATCACTTATATAATATTTAGTAAAAAATAACATAAAAAATTATATGAAAAACCAGCAAAATTAAAGAAAAAATAATTTATTTAAAATGTAATAAGTTTGGCAAGGTACCATTATCAGCAATAACATTACCTATTAAAAATGAACCGAAAACAACACCGAATGCAGTGCAAACCCCAATCATGGCAATGTTGAGAAAAAATGCCTCAATAAGATCAGCTATTGGAAATTTTGTGTTATTTTTTAAGTTATCTGCCAAAGAAACAAATAACGGTATTAACGTTAATATAAAAGAAAAAGCCAATATAAATGGAATTGACTTAATCCACAAGTTAGAATCATTATGAAAAACTGCAAGATAATTACCCATAATCAGCCCTAAAACAATAGGTATCATTGAAACCTTATCAAAAACATCATATACCATTCCCATTAAATACACCTTATATTTATATTATTTACATACATCATTTAAACTTTTTATCATTGATTCCCTAATGGCATATCTTTTTTGAAAATCACTTAAAGAATCTGTCAGGTCCCGTCTGAACCTCTCGCATGCATAGTCATCATACGTGAATTTTATACCATCATACTGAATATCCATCAAAATCAGATATTCTGCTTCCATAACCTTGATATAAGCTCTTGGTTCATCAGGATCAGGATTCAACAGCTTTTCAACATCATCCAAGCTCATCTTGCCAATAGCTACATCAACAAAAACCCTCATCATTTTTCTTACCATATTCCATAAAAATGACTCGCCATAGATATCAACAAAAATTGGAGAGATAGTATCATGCAGATTAGGAAATTCTCTTTTATGATAATCCTTCAAATCCACTTTAGTGACTTTAATATCTTCAATTGTTCTTGTAGTTGTCTTTTGGAAACGTTTTGTAAAATTAGTGAAATTATGAGTTCCTTTAAAAATCTCAGCACACTGCCTCAATTTATCAATGTCCAAGTCCTGAAATAAAAGATATCTGTATTGACGCATCTGAGCATACCTTGGTTTAAATGCATATCTGACAGGAGCACTTGCCAAAATTTGAATATCATCCGGAAGAGAATTGTTTATTTCATTAACCCTAACCTCTTTTTCAGACTGAAAACTGATTACATTGCCCAAACTATGAACTCCAGCATCAGTCCTTCCAGCAATTCTGAATCGGGATTTCTTCAAATCATCGATATAGCCAAGTTTGCGCAAATGATAAATCAATTCCTCTTCAACAGTCCTTAAATCAGGCTGTCTTTGAAAACCATGAAAATTAGTCCCAATATATCCAATTTTTAGTGCAGTTCGCTTCATCATATATACTATTGACAGTCATGTAAAATAAAGGTTAAGAAAAAATATCGAAGAATGTAACTAGCTAAAATATCTATTTACATATGGCATTATTAACTTGGTAATTTTAATGAATAAAAGATATATAGACTTTTTTTAAAAATAATAGAACTTTGAGTCTTCACTGCCAAACCACCCCCTCATGCAAATAGTTTCATTATAACCTCTCTCTTCAGATATCAGCTATAAACCACCACATTACAAGACACAATATGTGAAGGCATAATATATTTTGATGATATTATGGTATCTAATCATTAATATCAATTAATTTTTTTATCTGCCAATTTGCCCAGATACCAGTTAAATTATTTGAAATTATTTCACCTAAAACAATACCCATCCAGGCACCCCAGACACCATAATTCAAAACAACACCTAATAAAACAGCTAAAAATATTGTAAAACCGGTTTCCCTCATGATTGTCTGAAACATTGCGGTTATGCCCTTGCCAATGCCTTGAAATACGTAAGTGGATGGAACTCCAACAGCCATTGTCGGATAATAAATCACAATCCATGAAATGAAACTTGTAAGCTCGCCAGCTATCCTAACACTGCTTCCAGATGATGCAAAAACTGAAGCAATTTGGCCTGCAAAAACATTTGTTAGAACCATCACGACAATAGCAAATATCAGTGACACTTTCATAGCATATCTATGGGCAATCTGAATATTTTTATAGTTTTTAGCACCATAATTTGCTGCAATAACACTAATTAGTGCAGTTCCAATAGCCAAAAGAGGAGTAGTGGTGATAATTACAATTCTCCACCCCGTCGAATAAACGGCCACTGAATCTGTTGAACCCACATAAACCAGAAGAGCTGAAAATACCGCTGCAAAAAATGCATTGTTTAACAGTTGAATACTTGCAGGAATACCCACTTTAACAATATCAGCAGAAATATCCTTTTTGAAATTAAAATAACTCCAATTAGGATTTAAATAAGTATCTTTTTTAATATAAAACCAGTAAAACAAAATTAGAATTACAAACATTGCAGAAATCAATGTTGCAATTGCTGCTCCTTTTACACCCATATTTAAAGAATAAATAAAAATAGGATCTAAAATAATATTTAAAACAGCTGAAGCAATCATTGCATACATTGGCCTTTTTGAATCACCTTCACCTCTAAAAATACCATATAATGCATTTGAAAGAATGATGAAAATTGAACCCAAAATAAGTATTTCCCCATAATCGATTGCATACCTTATGGTTTGACCAGCCCCCATCACATTAAGTATGGGATTTAGAAAAATCAATAATATCATAGTTAAAATGATTGAAATGACAATATCCAATACAATTGAATGGATTGAAGCATTATCTGCCTTAATTTTATCATCTTCACCAATATATTTTGAAATAGCAAAAGAAGCACCCGCTCCCAAACCATTTCCGAAACCTACCAAAATCATGAATAGAGGTGTAAAAAATCCCACACCCGCAAGTGCATCGGCACCAAGACCAGATACCCATGCCGCATCAATCAAATTATAAAAACTAGAAATAAGCAATGAAATTATCAAAGGTATTGACATTTTCAATAATGCCTTTTTAGGGTTTCCAAGCATTACCTCAACATTTGATGAATCATCACTTAACATGAATTATAATTAAAAGTTTTTTAAATATAAAATTAATTATAATTTTCTTCACTTGTTCAACTTTTCCGAACATGTGAAAATATCCTAGTTTCAATTTACAGAAATAATTAAATTATTATTCAAAAAAGAGTTAGTTCTTCATGAAATTATGAAATGAATTTAAAACTTCAAAAACCAAATAACCTGTCCTAACTTAAAAAAGAATTAAATTAGAATAGTGGATCTTTCACCATTCCAATCCTAAATGAGTTCAGGATAACAAGCAATGTCAATCCCAAATCTCCAAAACCAACAGACATCATCAAAGTGATAATTCCTAAAATTGCAAGAATTACACATAATAATTTAACTGCAATTGCAACAGTGATGTTCTGTTTGATAATTCCCATTGTTTTACGGGACAATGAGAATAAGTAAGGCAATTTGGAAATGTCATCCTGCATCAATGCAACATCAGCTGTTTCAATAGCCACGTCAGAACCTGCAGCACCCATTGCAATACCTATATTTGCGCGTGCCAAAGCAGGTGCATCGTTAATACCGTCACCCACCATTGCAACATCACCAAATTTATTTCTGATTGTATCCAGGATGTTCAATTTATCTTCAGGCATCAAATTAGAATACACATAATCAATTCCAATTTTATCCGCAACGCTTTTAGCAGCAAGTTTATTGTCACCAGTGAGCATTACAGTTTGTACTCCTTGCTCTTTTAAGTCTTTGATAACTTCTGAAGCATTATCTCTGAGTTTATCAGATACTGTAATAATAGCCAAAACTTTTGTCTCATCACCTATGAAGATTAATGTTTTACCTTCAGCAGAATATCTGTTAATTTCATCTCTTGAAATATTAAATTCAGAACCTTCAATTAAAGATTCATTAGCAGCATAATATTGTTTATCTGCAATATTTCCAACAATCCCTTTACCCGGAACATTTTTAAACTCTTCAATTTCTTCAAAATCAATATCATTCATTGTTGCATAGTTTACAATAGCCTGTGCAATAGGGTGAGATGAATTATGCTCTAGAGATGCTGCAATTTTTATTATATCCTCTTTTGATGAATTTTCATCTAAAACTTCAACATCACTTAACTCAAGTTTTCCTTCGGTTAAAGTACCAGTCTTATCAAAAATCACTGCTTTAATTCCACGCATTTCTTCAACATATGTACTTCCCTTAATCAACACCCCATTTTTAGTGGATGATGTAATAGCAGACACCATACCTACAGGTGTTGAAATTAAAAATGCACATGGACAAGAAATTACTAAAAGGGAAAGTGCTTTATAAATCCAATCAACCAATGGCAAACCAAACAATAATGGAGGGATGAATGCCACACAAGCTGCTGCAACCATCATTACTGGAGTATAATATTTAGCAACCTTCTCAACTAATGATTCAGTTTCAGACCTGTTAAGTTGAGACCTTTTAACCAAAGTAACAATCTTTGAAATTACAGAGTCCTTAGCTTTTTTGGTTACTACCATTTCAAAGTACCCATCAACGTTAACAGTTCCGGAAAATACTTCATCACCAATTTCCTTCAATACCGGCACACTTTCACCAGTGATGGAAGCCTGATTTATTGAAGATGAACCTGAAATAAGATGTCCGTCTAAAGGAACTTTATCACCGGGTCTTACAACAACAACCTCCCCAATATTAACATCATCAACTTTCATTTCTTTTTCTGAATCGCCAACTTTAACCCTTGCGGTTTCAGGAGCAATTTCAACTAATGATTTGATTGATCTTTTTGCCCTGTGTTCAGCATAATCCTCTAAAAATTCAGCAATATAATAAAGGAATGTTACCGCAGCACCTTCTTCAGGATGACCAATAATGAATGAAGCAACACATGCAATACACATCAACATTGCAGGACCTACAGTGTGTCTTTTAACTAATGAATTATATGCCAAAATAGCTATTTCATAACCTGCAATAATAGCGCCCAGCATAAAAATAATAGTTACTAAAGTTGGGTTAAATGAAAACAATTCTAAAATATGACCCGCAGCGAAACAAATTCCACTTGCTACAATAATCTGAATTGGCCTATTTGCAATTAATGGTTTACCTTCAGCCAATAACTCTTCTTCATCATCACCATCATCATCTGCACAATCAGGACAGCCACATAGACTGATTTCTACATCATCGTCATGGTCATGGCAAGAACAATCAGGGTCTGAACATTTGTCTTTTTCTTTATGCTCATGATGATGCTCATGCTTATCATGACAACCACAATCAGAATCAGAACAAGAATCCTCAACGTCATAATCATGA
>NZ_CAMHFP010000026.1 GCF_946184425.1 uncultured Methanobrevibacter sp.
ATATAATACAAAATTGAAATCGAATAATAATAACTATAAATTGTATTTAAAATTAGATGGTGATTTTATGGGATTTTTTGATAAAATTTTCGGAAAAAAAGAAACAATAAAAATGTCTGATGCTGAAATAAAAAGTTATTTTCAAGATAATATTATTGAAGATGAAAAAGAAGCAAGATCCATTCTTAAAAATGTTAAAAATCAACAGCTATTAACTGATATCGTTATGTCATGGAGTGGTTATAGAAAAAATAATTTAATAATTATAGATTATATTACTGATGAAGAATGTTTATCTAATATATATGTGAATTGTGCTGATCCCGAGTGCTGTAAAAAAGCTAATGAAAAACGTAGGGGATAAATTAAAGTATTATTGAGGTGTTAATAATGAGTAAATGTATTGAATATGCAAGAAAATTTAAGGAACAATATTTAGCAAAATCAATGGAATTTTTAATAACATCAATGAATTGGTTGACAGAATGTCCTAAAGATGCTAATGCAAAATATGCATTTATTATTGCACAAACAGCATCCGATTTAATTTCAAAAGGAGAAATAGAAAGGGATATGGCATTAAGATTATCTGCAATGTTTCAAGTAGCTGAAATTGAACAACCTGGAGATAAATCTTTACATGAATTCTATAGAAACGAAGCGAAAAATCTTATAGACACTATGCAAAAAGCCTTATAGACACTATGAAAAAAAATGAAATATTTCTTTAGATAATAATTTAAATAAAGTGATAAGATGGGTTTATTAAATAGAGGTAAAAAAGAAAAAAATTATGCCATGGAGTTTAAAGAACTATTTTTAGAGAAAAAAGGTAGGATTGACATAAATTTATTAATAAAATGCATAAATGAATGGAAATTAAATGTTTCAGGTTTTGAACATGATGCAAATTACCAATTAGCAAAATCAATGACCTGTGGACTTTTTGTAATAATGCAACTTAACCTTGGCGAAAATATTAATAATCTTACAAAACCTCTTCAATCTACTCTTGATTCTTTAAAAAAGGCAGATTCATGTTCACCCAAAGATCAAAGTTTATATGAATGGTATCAAGTACAGTCAAATATAATAGAAGGTCAATTACTTGACGCTTGCCAATGAAATAATTTTCATTATCAAAATATCAGATAAATAACTTTTAGGTTATGCTGGTGAAATAATGGGTATTTTTGATAAATTTAAAAATGCTTTTAGATTAGAAAAGGAAAATTCACTCCGTAAAAATCAAGAGAATAATGATTCTATAAATAGTAATGAAATTCATGAAAAAGAAATTGATTCTAATCAAAATAATAATTCTTTAGAAAATAACTTCAAATATCTAGATAATCTTATTCATGGAAATTCAGATGAAATTAATTTAGATACAAACATCATACTTCAAGACAATGAAGAATCTAAATATTCTGAAGGAATATCCATAACTGATGGAAATCTAATCATTGATGGAAAAAATCATTTTATTGATGCTAAAAGTAAGGTTCCTATTTTAAAAATTAATGGGGGAAAAATTACTTTTAGAAACATTATTTTTAAGAATGGATTTCATGAACATTCAAAGTATACTGAAGAATACAATTCCGGAGGGGCCATCAATAATGACGGAGCAGATTTAGTTTTTGAAAACTGCCATTTTCTTAATAATCAAAAAATAGGATACTCAAGTTCCGCAGGCGCCATCTATAATGATAATGGATTAATAACTTTTAAAAATTGCAATTTTAAAGATAATTCTGCAGAAGAGGGTGGAGCAATTTATAATATTCGAAGCTCTTTGAAAGTATTGAATTGTAATTTTGAAAATAATTCTGCTAATGAAGGTGGAGCAATTTATATGGCTTCTGGAACACTGAATGCATCGGACTGTAACTTTTCTAATAACGTCTCAAAGCATGTTAGAAAATATGATAACGATGTTGGTGGTGGAGGAGCAATCGCCCATTATAATAAGTATAATGCTCTAACAAATGAAAAAACATACAGTACTTTTAATAATTGTATTTTTGAATCAAATTCTGCAGAGGAATTTGGTGGAGCAATACTTAATGAAAAAGAGTGTTCTTTAGAATGTATTGATTGCACATTTAAAGATAACATTGCAAGTACTGCAAGTGCCATATTCACTAAAGAACAGTTAAACATATTTAACTCTAATTTTATTAATAACAAATCAGATTTTGCTGCCGTAATTAGTCAGGAAGATTTTGATAGTAGTTCTACAATTCAAAATTGTTCTTTTGAAGGTAATCATGCGAACTACGGAATGATTTTTATTCATTATGGTTTTTCATATATAAAAAATTCAACTTTTAAAAATAACTCCAGTGAAGAAGGTTATGAAATTTATAATCAAAAAGGATCTATTCAAATTGAAAAAACAAACTTTAATACAAATCATAAAACCATTTACAACAACCATATTCTAAAAATAAACAAGGAAGATAATTTAGAAAACAATATCATGGAAACTTCTTCATCAGTGCTAAATTATAATTATCAAAAGATTGATTCATCCTCTAAAAATTTCACTTTTTTAAATAATCTCATCCAACAGGAATCTAACGAAATACATTTAGATTGTGATATCTTAATGGAAAATAATGAACAGAATTTTTATGAAGGAGGAATTGAACTTTATCAAGATAATCTAATATTAGACGGACAAGGACATATAATTGATGCAAATAACTTATCTAGGATATTTTATGTAACAGGTAAAAATATTACCTTAAAAAATATCAAATTCAAAAATGGAAATTATTTTGCTAATTTTCTTGATATTGACGGGAATGGTGGTGGAGCAATATATGCTTTGCATAATACATCATTAACTATTATTGATTGTGAATTTATTAACAATCATTCCAGAAGGTCCGGTGGAGTCATATCTTCTAAAGGTGAATTAAAATTAATTGAGAAAACAAAATTCGAAAACAACATTTCATGCGATAATGGTGGAGCAATATACAATATTAATAATTTAATTATTAAAGATTGTCAATTTAAAAACAATACTTCAAAATATGGAAAAGGCGGTGCCATACACAGTATTGAAAATTTAAAAATTAATAAAACTAATTTTAAGAATAATAAATCAATATTCGGCGGAGCCATTAATTTTGATGATGGAAACTCATGTTTGGAGGATTGCTATTTTAAAAGTAATCATGCTGAAATGATGGGCGGTTCCATATATAATACTCAAGGTTCTTTAGAATTAAATAACTGCAATTTTGATGAAAATTCAGCGCATACTGCCGGTGCAATAGATAGTTCCAGTCGTTTAAAATTGAACAAATGTAATTTTATACGAAATCAAGCAGAAAATGAATGCGGGACAATAAATACCTCAGAATCTGGTGAATTTATAAAATGCATTTTTAAATATAATGATTTGACAATCGATAACATTATTGTTAAGAATAATGGTTGTGGATCAATACGTAACTCAGGTTCATTAATCATTGATACATGTGAATTCACTGGCCAAAGAGAAGAAATTATCCAAAATTTAAAAGAATTAACTATTGAATCATGTGAATTTGGATTTAATCATTTTATTAATAATAAAGGAGTTGTATATTTAGAGGATATGGTACTAGATATTCCTATTATCAAATAAATGCAACATCCATAATTTTAATTAAAAGAGAAAATATATTGCCTAAGTTAATTTAATATTTCAATAAAAATTTTCAAAATCAAAAAATCTTACATTACCTAAAGTATCTCCAATAACTAATTTTCTTTCATAAAAATTAATAGCTGTTGCAAAAATATCTAAGAAATATGTATAAACACATTCATTATTAACCCATAATTTCAATGTGTTATCTTCACTAACACTTATTATTTTCGATTCATCAATATACAAATTATTCACTGCTTTTTCATGACTGTTTAAATTAGCTTTACGATTTCCATCCAAATCAAAAATTTCTATAACTCCATTTTCATAACCTGCAACTAATTTATCACCAGCTATTTTAATTTTACGAACAGGTGTATTAACAATAGTATCAAAGTATATTAATTCATTTAAGTATTTTGCAATCTTCCCATCTTCAAAACCAATGAATACATCGGTTAAATCAAATAATGTAGTTACGCATGTTGCAGTGCCATTCAATGGAATTTCCTTGTCTTTTAGTACTAAATTATCTTGATTAACATATACAATCCCAATAGTGTTTTGTGCAAGATCCAAAATAGGAGCATGTTTAATTTCTTCATGTTCAACTTCTTCAGCACCAATTTTCCATATGGATAATTTGTTTTTCAGACTTCCATCTTTTTCAAACTTAACTCCTGCTGAAACTAATTTATTTTCAGTGCGATTAAATGATACACATTCATTTCTAAAATCATTCGAAAATTCTGTTTTAAACTCTTCACTATCAAAATTCCAAGTGTAAATATCTCCGTTTTCTGAAGCAGTGATCATTTCATCATCATTTAGTTTTATAGATAATACTGATTCAATGTGTTTAGTTTCATCATTTTTTACACTTAATTTATTTAAATCTATGATATTAATATCATTAGTATCATTTCCAATAATGACCCAATTTAAATCATCATTTGCATAATATTCAATAGCTGTTGGATTTGCAATACCCGTTTGTATATCTTTATATGTTACTTCCATTTCTTCTGTTTCTTCAATGTTTTCATAATAATCAAATCTGAAATTAGGATGATTTGGTTCGGGAATCTTCCATACTCTTAAAAGACCCATTTTAGAAATTGTGATTATTTTATTTTCATCTTCTAAAACTATTGCTTGTGCAAATTGATCATTTAAACTTGATGTAAATGTTTCATCTATAGTTTCTCCACCACCAGAGTTTTTAAGTGTATTCCACATTTTCATATGCCCATTTTCTGAGATTAATATTAAAAATCTTTTAACCAAACCCATAAATTTAATATCACTGCTTGTTTGTAATCTGTTCACAGAACTATCCTCATCTTCAGGAATTTCTTGTTGATATTGCCTAGTATATGCTTTTCTCTTTTCATATAAATCCCATCCGTCAACTTCTTTTTCATCACAAAGAAAAATAGATTCATTTCTTCTTGGAACTAATATATGATTGTAATTTTTCTTTTCAATATATTCTTCTTTTGACAATTCATCCGTTGCAAGATCAATTGCGAATACTCCTTCATGTGAAGAAGCATAAATTTTATTATAGGTTTTGGATAAGTAAATATCAGTTATTTCTTCATTAATTTTAGGATAAGTTTTAGTAACTATTTTATTATCAATGTCCCATTCTTTAATCAGGCCATTTTCATTGGCAACTATCATTGCACCCTTTTTATCATTTAAGATAATTTTAATAACTTTTGAATCTCCTTTTTCGAGTTCATCTAATTCATTAGCATCAACATCGAAAATGTTTAACATTCCATCTTCATTACCCATGATAATTTTTTTATCATTAGTCATTGCAATAGCTGTTGTTGATTTTTTTCCATCAGGTTTGATTCTTTTGATAATTGAACTTTTTGGAGAGTATAATACATTTGATTTTGATTTAAGCCAAATATTGTCCGTGTTTGAGTCTAACTCTTTAAGTAATTCTTTTATTAGGGCATCATCGATTCTATTCATTCTGCCCCATAGTTGAGCTGCTAATTGATTTTTATCATTATTCAATACTGGGGCAGACAGTTCAAGTGCTCTTCCAATTAGTATAATAGGATGGTCTCCAATCTGGTTGAATTGATGATTTTCATCAAATTGATAGTCTAAAATTAAATTATAGATGTTTGATAAGTTTAATTTATTTTTAATGAATGAATAAGAGCTTAAAACTTCAGATAACTTGTCGTAATTTTGTGATTGATTCAAATGATATGGAAATTCGTTTAATGGCCTTATTTTTTCAGCTTTATTTTCACCTATAACATTAAATGTATTATTGTATTCAGGATCTGCTTTAGTTAAGAAGTATTGTGATAAAATTTTATTCGAATAAGTTTTATCATTCTCATATCTATTTTCACAGGCTAATTTGAAACTTTCATAGAAAAAGTCATGACGTCCTTCTTTTCTGGCCATGAATGGTCTGATTTGCCTTAGGTTTAATCTTACCCTGTCCTGAAGTCCTTTGGTTGATAAATCTGTTTGGGATTTTAGAATAGTAACAATTTCATCTTCACTTAATCCTGCTCGTGCATTAGCTAAAAGTGAGAACAATAAAGGAACTATATTTTCTCCTTTAAGATATTGTTCATCCTCTTCTAAACGCTCTAGAACATGATTAAATGCGGAGACTGGTGAATCTCCAAATTTTTGAATTTCATCTTTCAGTTGGTCAAACGAACCAAATACTCTTAACTCTGCAAGTAATATTTTTAGGAATAATGGATTCTTTGAACCTTTAAAACTACAGATTGTATCAATTTGGGCTTCATCGAGTGATTTCAAATAGTTTTTAAGATATTCATTGATTAAATCTTTTTTACTGTTATCATCTAATTCTTTTATTTCAAAACCACAGATATTAGGTTTATTTTTTATTTTTTTGAGTTCTTTATTGAATTTGTCATTGGTTCTATCTTCTTTAATTGATATTATGATTTTTAAATTGTCTGGAATGTCACCAATCCATTTAAGCATGTCCATTCCATCATGCATTTGATTAACAGCATCAATGATTATTGCTGATTCGCCTTTGCTTGCAATGGCTTGTAGGATTTGTGGAATTTTTCTTTTTAATTCATCCAGATTTTTTGGATAGAATTCTTCATCTTCACTTATGGTTGCTTCATCAATAATTGATTTCCATAATGAAAATGTTTTAGAACTTAAATCGGAAGCTCCGCAGAATCTTTTATATAATATTTTATCTTTATATTCATCTTCAAAATCTGTGACGAATTTTGCAAGAAGCATAGTTTTACCGTAACCCGCTTCAGCACTTACCAGACAAATTTTATTTTCATGAGGATTTTCAATATAATTTTTTAAATGATTAGTGTAAGTGGGACGTGGTATGAATCCTTCACTGTTCAAATAACAAAAAATTTCTTGTTGATTAAGGTCTTTTTGAAGTTCGCTTTCATGTTCTGGAAACATGTTTTTAGGAAATGCAATAGATAGTTGCTCTTTTAATTGTTCAATAATTACTTCTTTAAGTGCTTTTCCATTACTCTCAAAATTAGTTAATCTCCCTTTATTCTCATTATTAATATAATGTTCTACTCCATTATCGTCAGTGAATGGATTTAGTTCTGGAAGTATTAATTCAGAATCCCAATAACCTTTATAATCATTAATTAAAACATTAACTTTTGTTTCATCACCATCTTCTTTAATATCTTCCAGTTTTTTTCTATTCCTAATCTTATCTTTAGTTTTTTCTAATTCAATGTCTGCCAATTTGATTTTATCAGGATTTTCTTCTGATTCGTTAGTATATATTAGTTTTTGATAACTTGTAAGTTCATCTAGATATGAATCATCTCTAAAGAAGAATAATGAATGTTTTGATGCAGGACAATCAATATCTTTATCTTTTAAAAACATGTGTATCGGTTTTAGTAGGGCATGTTCGATTTCCATTTCAGTAGCAGATCTCCCATCCAATTCATCAATAGTTATGTATCTATTTTTAGTTTCATCATTAATGTCCTCTTCGAAATTAGGAATCCATCCTCTACGTTGTCCTAAAAAACATAAGAAAAATGGGCGGCTTTTATCAATGTGTCTAAGACAGGTTTCAATTGTTTTACTATTTTCTGAATCTTCTTCAGTTACTCCCCATCTTAAATCAATATCAGTTAAACGTATTTTACGTTTTTCACACCATTCATTTAGCTCTGGAAACACTTCTTTAATAAGATAATCCCTTTCTGCATGCATATCATTAAAAGTACTGCTAATAAATACTGTTGCCTTTTTCCATTTCATTAAAATCCCACTAAAAATTATAATTAAATATTTATATAAAGGTGCTTATTAATTTTAATTTTGAACTTAATTGATAAAATGATGCATGATAGATGAAAATATTCAATTATCATGAATTCTAAAAAAAATAGTGTAGAGAGAACAAAAGTTATACAACTATCGCATGAGTTTTCATATAATTAATGTCAAAATTATAAACCATCTACCAACATTAACAATTGAAATTAGTTAATGGTATTGCTTGACTTAATTTGGAAATAATATGAAATTTGTTCGTTTAATATTATACGAACTTTTTTTAAAATGTTGAAAACCTGCCATAACTACTTTATAGATAAAGTATAAAAATATGTATGCCTAGTGGGAAGAAGTATTCAAAAATACAAATCTTTTTCTAACTTTTATTTACTAAAATAGAAACCTTTTTATATACTTAATAAACAATATTTAAATAGTATATTAAACTTAATTTTTTAATGATGAATTTATTAATAGAAGTGAGGTTATTTTATGAAATTTGAAGAACAAGTATCAATTGAAAATTCTTCTGTCGAAGAAGTAGAAATTGAAGAACAGGAATCAATTGAAGAATCTTCTGATGATGTTAAAGTTGAAAGTGAAGTAAAAGAATCAACTTCTAGTGAAGAAACCCAACCTATGTTGGATTATGATAATATTAAAAGCTCACAAGATATTGAAGTTCCACCTTTATTAATTGATCAAGTTATTGGGCATGAAGAATCCATTGAAACAATTAAAAAAGCAGCTAAACAAAGGAGAAATGTTTTATTAATTGGCGATCCTGGTGTAGGAAAATCCATGCTTGCTAAAGGGATGGCACAAATTTTACCTCATGAAACTTTACAGGATATTCTAGTATATCCTAATATGGAAGATAACAATCATCCTTTAATCAGAACAGTTCCTGCAGGTGAAGGTAAAAAAATAGTAAAGGCAACTAAAGGTTCAGTTAAAGGTCATGAAGAAAAAAAGACCATTATTACAATGTTTGCAATAGGTGGAGTGTTAGTTATTGGATTCATGTATGGAAGATTATTGGAATCCATTATTGCGGCAGCATTAATTTTACTTATTTCAATTCAAATTAAACCTAAAACAAATAATATGTCTCCTAAATTATTGGTAAATAATGAAGAGTCAAGATTTGCACCATTCATGGATGCAACAGGGGCTCATGCAGGAGCATTATTAGGCGATGTTCGCCATGACCCATACCAATCAGGAGGTCTTGGAACTCCAGCTCATGAACGTGTGGAAGCTGGAATGATACACAAAGCTAATAGAGGGGTTTTATACATTGACGAAATCGGTACAATGTCTATGAAAACTCAACAGGAGCTTTTATCTGCAATGCAGGAAAAACAATATTCAATCACAGGTCAAAGTGAAAATTCAAGTGGGGCAATGGTAAGGTCTCAAGCAGTACCATGTGATTTTGTTCTTGTAGCATCAGGTAACTTGCAGGTTCTTGAAGGAATGCACATTGCAATGAGATCAAGAATTAGAGGATACGGTTATGAGGTATTCATGAAAGATTACATGGAAGACACC
This sequence comes from uncultured Methanobrevibacter sp., assembly GCF_946184425.1. Taxonomy (GTDB): domain Archaea; phylum Methanobacteriota; class Methanobacteria; order Methanobacteriales; family Methanobacteriaceae; genus Methanocatella. The sequence continues at coordinate 9,521 of NZ_CAMHFP010000026.1, forward strand.
ACTGAAAACAGAGAAAAACTGGTTCAGTTTGTTGCTCAGGAAGTTAAAAATGATGGAAGAATTCCACACTTTGCTCCGGATGCATTGGATGAAATTATTATGGAAGCAAAAAGAAGGTCAGGTAAGCAAAATGCTTTAACTTTAAGATTAAGAGACCTTGGTGGGTTAGTAAGATCTGCTGGAGATGTAGCTATTGAAAAAGGAGCGGAACTGGTAACTGCGGACCATGTATATGAAGCTAAAAAATTCGCAAGAACCTTAGAACAGCAAATTGCAGACAGATCAATTTTACAAAGAAAAGATTACAGTATGGTTTCTGCTGAAGGTGGAAGAGTTGGTCTTGTAAATGGGCTTGCTGTAATTGGCGACAGGAGTGGAATAGTCTCCCCAATTGCTGCTGAGGCTGCACCGACACAATCCAAAAGTGGCGGTCAAATTATTGCTACAGGTAAATTAGGTGAAATCGCACAGGAATCTGTACAGAATGTAAGTGCACTGATTAAAAAATACACTAACAAGGATATTTCAGATTATGATATTCACGTACAGTTCATCCAAACTTATGATGGTGTTGAAGGGGATTCAGCTAGTGTAAGTATTGCAACAGCAGTTATATCTGCAGTTGAAGAGATTCCAATAGACCAGACTGTTGCACTGACTGGTTCTCTAAATGTGCGTGGAGATGTAATGCCTATTGGTGGAGCAACAGCTAAAATTGAAGCTGCAGCAGAAGCTGGAATGAAAAAGGTATTGATTCCAAAATCTAACTTGAAAGATGTTATGATTGAGAAAAAATACGAAGAAATGATAGAAATCATTCCAACTGAAACTTTAAGTGATGTTTTAGAAAACATTTTAATCAGTGGTTCCAAAAAAGATTCATTAATTGAAAAAATGAAAAACATCGGTTCCAGGATGGCTGAAAAAGTTCCACAAACAAATATCAATAATCCAACTATCAATTAGGTTGGATTTATTCTTTTTATTTTTTTTAATTAAATACTTTTCAATTATTTTTTTTTAATTCATACAAATTGTTATATATTTTTATATTCAAAGGTTAAATTATGAGTAGTGTTAAAGTCAATATTGCGAAAGTTATAGCTAAAGTCGGAGGACCATTTTCCAAATTAGGACCTGGAAGTGGTAAAAGTTTTGCAGGAATTTTATTTACAAGAATCGCAGGTGTTGAAGCGGTTTCAGAAATATCAAAGGAATTGAAAATTGGTTCTATAATTCTCACTGGAACTAACGGTAAAACAACTACTACAACTCTGTTAATTAAATTATTATCAACTGATGTTCAAATAAGAAGCAGTTTTGAAAGTAATACAATTAATGCCATAGCTTCTGCATTCATTCAACAAAAAGGAGATTTAGGCGTTTTTGAATATGGAATCCGTAATATCAAATATGGTATTCCGGACACTGTGCAACGGGTTGTTGATCCGATTGGTGTGGTTTACACCACTATATCTCAAGAACATGCTCAGGTTGCAGGTGTTAAAAATCCATTTGATGAATATTATAAAGCTAAAAGACTATTGTCACAGGGAATGAAAAGAGGTGTCATAGTAACAAATGCAGATGATCCAAGAACCGCATTGTTGGGACTTGATAAGGAAAAAGATGTGACAATCAATTATTATGGTATTGAAACTGACGGCATTGAGGATATTAATGGTGAATCTGTTGAATGCCCTAAATGCGGTGAAAAATTAACTTATTCTAAACATTTCCTGAATCACAGGGGAATTTTTACCTGCAGTTGCGGATTTAAGCGTCCTGAATTAAATGTCAAATTAACTGATGTTGAGTTTACTCCTGATTCCTGGAAATTATCAATAGCTGGAGATTTATTCAATTATACTGTTTCCAAAAATGTCAAATTCAATTTTGACATTACTGTGCCGCCATTTGGTTTCCATAATATCTATAATACATTGGCTTCAATTACTACATATGCAACATTCACTCCAAAAGTTGAAAATATCGAGTCCACAGTTAAAGGTGTGTTCAACAATCTTGACATGTCATTCATTCCTCCTGGAAGGTTTGAAGTTGTTGACATTGGTGGAAAATTCGTAGGACTCGGTCAGGGAGACAATGCTGATGCTTTAAAAATCAATGCAATGTTCATGAATCAGTATGTCGATGGTCCATTGGAGTTTATTTATACAACTCCTGATGAATATGAGGAAGAAATTTTTGAAGGCCATTTTAAAATTATAAAAAGCATGAATCCTGATCATGTAATTGTAGTTCCTGGAAGGGAATCAATTGATAAAGCTCGTGAGTATTATGAAATTGTAAAAAAAGAGTTTCCTGATGCTGAGTTTTATCCATTGAGCTATGAGGAAATGGACAAGAGAATTGAAAAATTAACTGATTTAGCCCGTAGTTCCCAATATGATTATGTCATTATGACAGGTTGTGGTGAAGAGCAGGCGATGTGGGAGAGAATCAAACAGAATATGATTAATAGATGATTAAATCATCTATAATTTCTTCTATTTTTTTATAAAATCCTAAATCACTTTTTTCTATTTCTTTAAATGAAGCATCAATGCTGCATCCGCATAAATCGGTGCTTCCAATAATGAAGTCATTGCAATCTTTTTTAATTAATATTCCAAACATTCTTTCTTTTTCATTGGCATATTTTTCAAATTCTTCATCGGAAAGTTTGATATTATAATCCTGAACTGAATATATGTCACATTCATTTATTACGGGAACAAATGCATACATTCCTATTGTCAGGAAAACATTTTCGTGTTTTAAGATTTTCATAATCCTTTGTTCGAAATCATCTTCATTATTTATGTCATATTCTTGAAATTCCATGATGTTGTTTGTCCCCATGTAGTAATTGTCATGAATTATTGTAGCGACTAAATCAACATCTACATAATTATCGCATACAGCTCTAATATTTTTAATAGTTTCACTAATATTCATCACAAAACGCCTCGTATTTTTCACATAATGAGAGCACCTTATCAATTTTAGGAATTGTATCAATCCAATCTATAGGTATACTATCAAAACCATAATAAATTCCTGCAAGTCCTCCGCAGATTGCTGCAACTGTATCTGTATCCCTACCTAAATTAACTGCACTAAGGACAGCATCTTTATAACTGTCTGTATTTTTCAAACAGTAAATAACACTTTCAAAAGTTGATATTACATATCCTTTGCTGCTGATTTTATCAATATCATCCAAATCATTTTCAAAAATTCTTTTAAAGTGGATTAATTCTTTATCATCTTTATAATAGTTAATGATTTTATCGCATGCGATTTTAATATGTCCGTCAATATCCAGGTTATCGTTTTCAATCATTGATTTGGCAATTTCAATGTATAAAACGCAGGATATTTTGGATCTTTTATGCCCATGTGTTAGAGCAGATACATTTTCAACTGTTTCATAATCAATATCCTTAATATAGGCTAATGGCAATATTCTCATCAGGGACCCGTTTCCGTTGCTTCTTTCATCATCAGGTCCGCATTCCAGTGCAGGATTTCCATTTATATAATTAATTAATGCAAGCTGTGTGGTGTTTCCAATATCAAAAAGGCCATATTGGCAGTATGCATCGTTTTCATACCACTCACAAAATTCGGAGATGATGTCATTATAATCAATAGATTTTTTATTTATAATGCTTGCCATTGTAGCTATTGTCATTGATGTATCGTCACTCCAGGTTCCTGGAGGCATATTGTATGTTCCATAACCCATCATATCACTAACGGGGTGTTCTTTTAAGTACTCTCTTCTTTCAAACTCGACAGGAACGCCTAAAGCATCACCAATTAACAAACCGATTATTCCGTCTTTAACTTTCATAATTTTAATTTAGTTTTTCAGTATATTAATTGTGTTTATTTTTTTTTTGAAAAATCCTAAAATATTAATTATTATTAAAGTTAAATAATTATATAGTAAAAATTTAAAACTTATTGAGGATTGAAAAGATGATTTATTCAACTGAAGTAGAGAATATGTGTCCTGTTCGCAAAGGTGCAAATCATGGACCTGCTCCAATCCCTGAAGAGGGAAAATGGGTAAAAGCAAAAGAGGTATCAGATATTTCTGGTTTTACTCATGGAATCGGTTGGTGTGCACCACAGCAGGGATGTTGTAAATTAACATTAAATGTTAAGGATGGAATTATTGAAGAAGCATTAGTGGAAACATTAGGATGCTCCGGAATGACTCACTCAGCTGCAATGGCTGGTGAAATATTGGTTGGAAAAACCATTTTGGAAGCACTTAACACAGATCTTGTCTGTGATGCAATAAACACTGCTATGCGTGAATTATTCTTACAAATTGTTTACGGAAGAACTCAATCTGCATTTTCAGAAGGAGGACTTCAGGTTGGTGCTGGACTTGAAGATTTGGGAAAAGGTCACAGAAGCCAGATTGGAACAATTTATTCAACTAAAAAGAAAGGTCCGAGATATCTTGAACTCACAGAAGGTTATATTACAGAAATAGGCCTTGATGAAGATAATGAAATCATAGGATATAAATACATTAACTTAGGTGTGATGCTTGATCAAATCAAGGACGGTGTTGACCCATTGGAAGCCATTGACAAAGCGACAGGTCAATATGGAAGATTTGATGATGCAGTTAAAAAAATAGATCCAAGGAGTGAATAAAATGAGCTTATTTGAAAGTTATGAAAGAAGGATTGACCAAATCACTCCGGTTTTAGAAAACTACGGAATTAAAGACCTCGAAGAAGCAAAACAGATTTGTCTTGACAAAGGATTCGACCCTTATGAAATCGTTAAAGGAGTTCAGCCAATTTGTTTTGAAAATGCATGCTGGGCATACACTCTCGGTGCTGCAATAGCTGTCAAACAAGGTTGTACTAAAGCATCTGATGCTGCTAAAGCTATTGGTGAAGGGCTTCAGGCATTTTGCATTCCTGGAAGTGTCGCAGATGACAGAAAAGTTGGTCTTGGACATGGTAACTTGGCTTCAATGCTTTTAAGTGATGAAAGTGAATGTTTTGCATTTTTGGCAGGTCATGAAAGTTTTGCAGCGGCTGAAGGAGCTATTGGAATTGCAAACTCTGCAAATGAAGTTCGTGAAAAACCTTTAAGAGTTATTTTAAATGGTCTTGGAAAGGATGCTGCATTGATTATTTCAAGAATTAATGGTTTTACTTACGTTCAAACAGAATTTGATTACTTCACCGGTGAAGTGAAAGTGATTAGAGAAAAAGCTTATTCCGATGGTGAAAGAGCAAAAGTTAGATGCTATGGTGCTGATGATGTAAGGGAAGGCGTTGCCATAATGCATTTGGAAGGCGTTGACGTGTCAATTACAGGTAACTCAACAAATCCAACCCGTTTCCAACATCCTGTAGCTGGAACCTACAAAAAAGAATGCATCGAACAGGGTAAGAAATACTTCTCTGTTGCATCAGGTGGGGGAACAGGCAGAACTTTACATCCAGATAATATGGCGGCAGGACCTGCTTCTTATGGTATGACTGATACTATGGGAAGAATGCATTCTGATGCTCAATTTGCAGGTTCATCTTCCGTACCTGCTCATGTAGAAATGATGGGATTGATTGGTATGGGAAATAACCCTATGGTTGGAGCAAGCGTTGCTGTTGCTGTTGCTGTTGAAAAAGCAATGAGAAAATAAGAGTAAATCTCTTATTTTACTTTTTTTTATGATTCTTAAAACTGAAAACCTAATTTTAAGGCCCTGGGAAGAGGGCGATGCAGAATACTTATATCATTTTGCAAAAAATCCTAAAATTGGTCCAATTGCAGGCTGGCCACCTCATGAAAGTGTGGAATTTAGTTTAAATATTATTAACACTGTTTTTTCTAAAAAAGAAACTTATGCAATAACATTAAATGAAATTCCGATAGGTTGTATTAGTCTGTTGATTCATCCAGACGGCAATCATTATTGGGGTGATGGGTCTGGAGAACTGGGTTATTGGATTGCTGAAGACTATTGGGGTCAGGGATTGGTCGTCGAAGCATCAAAAACTTTAATTGAACATGCTTTTAAAGATCTTAATCTTAATCAGATTTATGCAACTTACAGAATTGAAAATACTCAGTCAAAAAGAGTTTTAGAAAAATTGGGATTTAAGTATTATACTGAATTGGACAATATTAATTATCTCGGTGAAACTTTTAGAGAAATTGCCATGATTTTAGAAAAATAGTTTTATATATGTTAAAATGTTAACTTTATCTAATGACAAGAATTTGTAATAACTGTAATTTTGAAAATCAGGATGAATATGATTATTGTGCAAAGTGTGGCACTCCATTGGTTGAAGGTCTTAAACCTAAGCAGGTTTATGTTTACACAAATCAGCAACCTCAAATTAATAAAAAAGCTGTTTTGGTTTCTTATATTGTTACTATTTTTTTATCATGGAGTGGTGTGGTTTTCGGATTATTGACTAAAAACACTTCGATGAGTGCATTTGCATTCTTTGGTTTTTTCATGCCTTTTTATTTACTTCAAGCACCTGTAAGAGAGCTTAGAAAACATGGAATAATACAGTTCATTATTTCAGCATGTGGTGTTGGTTTGTCTTTTTACATAATGTTGCATTAAAAAAATAAAGAGGGAAAATTATACATAGATAAATCTAATGTTTCCCATTAAAATTTGTAGAGGTACTTGGAATATGTTCATTCCATTGCTGCTCATTGCCGCATCCATTGCATCTCCTCTGGACATACTTCCTTGGACATTATCATTTCCAGGATAACCGAAATAACCGTCATTAGCACGAATGTCATCTACAATGGATACTCCGAATATTGCTTCGGCAGCATCGTTATTTACACTGGCAATTATATGTGGAGTATAATTATAACTGTAGGTCATAATATCACGTGCGGCACCGTATGGATCTTGAGGATTGTCTATATGGACATTGTGTAATGTTTGACCTTGTGCATTAACAGAACTTCCCGGATAAACCCATTCATATCCTAAAAGGGAAAATTTAGCTGCCATATCAATACTGGCATCTTCTGTTGTATCTTCAGCAACAATTAATATAGGACTTACGATAGTAATTGATAAAGCAACAAATACCATCAATATTATTGCCAGAAGTAGTAGACCTAATTTTCTCATAATTAATTTTTATACTCCTTTTAAATATTAATACTTAACTTTTTTAATTATCAAAAACATATATGATATTAATATAAAAATTTGGTGATAATGTGATTATAGGTGGTTCAGCTTCTCAAGATTTAGCTTCACATGTTGCTCGTGAACTTGGCGAAGAGATAAGTTATGTAGAAACTAAGAAGTTTCCAGATGGAGAAAGATATTTGCGCATTACTGGCGAAATTGAAGATGAGGTAACTGTAATACAGTCAACAGGATATCCTCAGGATGAAAATTTGATGGAATTATTGTTCATAATTTCAACTCTTAAGGATTTGGGAGCAAAAAAGGTTCGTGTCGTTGTTCCATATCTTGGATATGCAAGACAGGAAAAACGTTTCAATCCTGGAGAATCAGTTTCTGCAAAAATCATTTGCGGATTAATTGAATCTGCGGGTGCTGATGAATTCATCACATTCAATATTCACGAAGAATGTGTACTTGACTTTTTCAATATAAAAGCAAGAAATATTTCTGCAATGCCTGCTATTGCGGAGTATCTGGATAAAAAATTCTTCAGAAAATCAGATGAAAAACCATTGATTATTGCTCCGGATAAAGGTGCATACGGTTTTGCACAGGAAATCTCTGAAATTATTGGATGTGACTGCACTTACTTGACTAAAGTGCGTTTGGGTCCTGATAAGGTGGAAACTAGAATTGTTGATGTCAGATGTGATAGTGAAAGTGATAATACAGTAAATATTGATTCTGTAAAAGGAATGCATGCGGTAATTGTTGATGATATTATAGCTACAGGCGGTACAATTGTCAATGCCATAAACATTTTAAAACAGTATGGTGCATCATCTGTTGATGTATGTTGTGTTCACCCTATTTTAACAAATAATGGTGCTACAAGAATTTATGCTGCAGGAGCTAATAAAATAATCGGTACCAACAGTTTATCTTCAGATACTTCCCGTGTTTCTATTGCTAAAAGCATTGCAGATGCATTGAGGGAATAAAATGCCAATCGATAAAGCTAAAATTAAAGAAGAACTTGTTGATGGGTCTAATAATATTTTGGCTAAATATGCTGAAATGGATATTGTAGATAGTGTTTCAGTGATGAATATGGCTGCTAAAACAGTTTTTTTGGGTTCTTTAAGAGTGTACAATGAAGATGTTGTATCTGACATTAAAAAAGACTTAAAAAAGGAATTTGGCGGTTATGGCGATTTGACAGTAAGGGATGAAAAGGTCATTCCATGCTGCGCTCCAAGATATGTTCATATCAGCTTTAATATTTCTATTGATAATTAGATACTATGAAAGAATTCAAATTAAAATCTCCTTATAAACCACTTGGTGATCAGCCAAAAGCTATTAATTCTCTAGCCGATGGAATCAATAAGGGTGTTAAGGAACAAACTCTTTTAGGAGTAACCGGTTCTGGAAAAACTTTCACGATGGCAAATGTCATTGAGAAAGTTCAAAAACCTACTCTTGTTATTTCACATAATAAAACATTAGCAGCACAACTATATGAGGAATTTAAAGAATTCTTTCCGGATAATGCAGTGGAATACTTTGTTAGTTATTATGATTATTATCAGCCTGAGGCATATGTCCCTAGAACAGACACTTTCATTGATAAGGAAGCTTCAATTAATGAAGATATTGACATAATGAGGCACTCCGCTACTCAGTCTCTCCTGTCAAGGGATGATGTGATTGTGGTGAGCAGTGTAAGTTGTATCTATGGTATCGGTTCACCTGAGGATTATGGTGAATTTGCTTTTGGAATTTCTGTTGGAGACACTTACGACAGGTCTGAAATAATAGCTAAACTTATTTTTATGCAGTATGAGCGAAATGACATTGAATTTGACAGGGGTCAGTTTAGAGTCAGGGGGGATGTCATTGAAATTAATCCTGTTCATGGAACCCCACCGATAAGAATTGAACTGTTTGGTGATGAGATTGATGCAATCAGTTTGATTGATAAGGTAACTGGAAAAAAGAAAGAAAGTTTAAAAAGATACATGATTTTCCCCGCAAAGCATTTTGTAGTTGGACAGGACAAAATGGATGTTGCACTTTCAAAAATTAAACAGGAATTGAATGACAGGCTTTTGGAATTAAATTCCATGGGAAAATTATTGGAAGCTCAAAGATTGGAGCAAAGAACTCGTTTTGATATAGAAATGCTTCAGGAAATGGGGTACTGTCCGGGTGTAGAAAACTATTCCATGCACCTGTCCGGACGTGAATGGGGTGAAAAGCCATATTCCCTTTTAAAATACTTCCCTGATGATTTCTTAACAATCATTGATGAATCTCATGTTACAGTTCCTCAAATTAGGGGAATGTATAATGGGGACCGTGCACGTAAGGAAACTTTAGTTGAGCATGGTTTCAGATTGCCTTCAGCTAAAGAAAACCGTCCTTTAAGATTTGACGAATTTGAATCATCAGTCAATCAGGTAATATATGTATCAGCAACTCCTGGACAATATGAACTTGCTAAATCAAGAAATGTTGTGGAGCAAATTATCAGGCCTACTGGACTGGTAGATCCTGAAGTATTAATCAGACCGGTTACAGGTCAGGTTGAAGATTTGCTTAAGGAAGTGAAACAGACTGCTGAAAAAGATGAAAGGGTGTTGGTTACTACTTTAACAAAAAGGATGGCGGAGGATTTAACTGATTACTATGCAAGAATTGGTGTTAAAGTAAGATATATGCACTCGGAAATCGATACTTTGGAGCGTATTGAGATTGTCGATGATTTAAGACGTGGTAAATTTGATGTGCTGGTTGGTGTAAACCTTTTAAGGGAAGGTTTGGATTTGCCTGAAGTGTCTCTGGTGGCTATTTTGGATGCAGATAAGGAAGGATTTTTAAGAAACGAAACCTCATTGATACAGACAATAGGTCGTGCGGCAAGAAACGTCAATGGTCGTGTAATAATGTATGTGGATGACATGACAGATTCCGTTAGAAATGCATATGATATTACACTTAAAAGACGTAAACTGCAAATTAAATATAATGAGGATCATGGCATTGTTCCAAAATCAACTACAAGAACATTAAAAGAGAAAATTGCTGAAGAAGAAGAAAAATACAAAGGTATTGCAGGTTCTGAAGTTGAAAAGATGCCTAAAGATGAGCTTCGTTTATTAATTAAAGACCTTGAAAAAGACATGAAGGATGCTGCCGCAAGACTTGACTTTGAAAGGGCAGCAGATTTGAGAAACAAGCTTTATGCCTTGAAAGGCTTTGATAAATGATTTTAGGTTGTCAGTCATTTGGTACAATTGCAGATGATATTATCTCTTCTGAATTGAAAAAAGGCTATTTTTTTGATTAAAATATTTGCATTAGTTTTCAAATGCTCTGTCAAATATTTTATAAGGTAGTTTGTTCTAATATTATATAACTAATTTTTAAGGAGATTATAATGACAGAAGACTCTAAAAAACAAATCATCATTAAGGGTGCACGTGAGCATAATTTACAGGATATTGATGTCAGTGTCCCTCGTGATGAATTTATTGTAATTACAGGTCTAAGTGGGTCTGGTAAGTCTTCATTGGCTTTTGATACAATTTATGCTGAAGGACAGCGTAGATATGTTGAATCACTTTCCGCTTATGCAAGACAATTTTTAGGTCAAATGAAAAAGCCTGAAATGGAATCTATTGAAGGTTTATCTCCAGCTATTTCTATTGACCAGAAAACTACAAGAGAAAACCCAAGATCTACTGTTGGTACAATTACAGAAATTTATGATTATTTAAGATTATTATTTGCAAGAATTGGTATTCCTCATTGTCCTAATTGTGGAAAAGAAATTTCACATCAGACAATTGGCCAAATAGGTGAATCTATCGTGGAAGAGGGGGAAGGATTAAAAATCCAAATATTGTCTCCTATAGTTCGTGATAAAAAAGGTCAATTTAAGGATGTTCTGGAAGATTTGAGGAACAAAGGTTTTGTTCGTGTTCGAGTTGATGGTGAAATAAGAGATTTGGAAGAAGATATTAACTTGGCAAAAACTTATAGGCATAATATTGATGTTGTTGTTGATAGGCTTAAGATTAGACGTGATGTTGATTTCAAAAGGAGACTGGTCGATTCCCTTGAAACCGCTGCTGAATTTTCCGAAGGATTAATCACAGTATTGTTTGATGATGGTGAAAAGGAATACGAGAAAAAGTACTCAGAACACTTTGCATGCGTTGATTGTGGAATTAACTTTGAGGAATTAACTCCTAGGATGTTTTCTTTTAATGCACCACAGGGAGCATGCCCTGAATGTAATGGTATAGGTTCTAAAATGGAAATAGATCCTGATTTGGTTGTTCCTGATAAGTCATTATCTTTAAATGAAGGTGCTATTGTTCCTTGGGCAAGTTCAGCTAAAAAGGAAAATTATTATTTCCAGATGCTTGATGCAGTATCAAAGCATTTTAACTTTAGTATGGATACTCCATTTGAGGAACTCAGTAAAGAACATCAGAATACTCTTCTTTTTGGTTGTGATGAAAAGATTCCATTCAACTTTAAAAGAAGAAACAGGTCTTATATGGTTAACCGCAGATTTGAAGGTGTTGTTCCAAGAATGCAAAGGCTATACTTTGAAACCAAATCCAGCTATTCAAGAAAATACCTCTCTAAGTTCATGTCAGATAGAAAATGTTATGTTTGTGACGGTAAACGTTTAAGGCCAGAAGTTCTGGCGGTAACCGTTGGGGGTAAATCAATCATTGATGTGTGTGATTTGGCCATTAAGGATTCTTATCAATTTTTCCAAGATTTAGAATTAACTGAAAGGGAAAATTTCATTGCAAAAGAAGTTTTAAAAGAAATTAAGGAAAGATTAAGTTTTTTAGTAGAAGTTGGTCTAGATTACTTGTCAATGTCTCGTTCATCAGGTACTTTGTCCGGTGGAGAGGCACAAAGAATTAGGCTTGCCACTCAAATAGGTTCAGGTTTGGTTGGTGTTTTATATATTTTGGATGAGCCAAGTATTGGTCTTCACCAAAGGGACAATATTAAGCTTATTGAGGCTTTAAAAAGACTTAAAGATTTGGGAAATACTTTGGTTGTTGTGGAGCACGATGAGGAGACAATTCTATCCGCAGACCATGTGGTGGATATCGGCCCTGGTGCTGGTGAGCATGGAGGAAAAGTTGTTGCTCAGGGAACACCTTTGGATATTATGAACAATCCTGATTCAATTACTGGCCAATATATTTCAAGAGTTAAAAAAATTGATATTCCTGAAAAACGAAGGGAAGGCAACGGCAAATTCATTAAGATTATTGGGGCTGCTCAAAACAATTTAAAGGATGTTGATGTTGAAATTCCATTGGGCAAATTCACTTGTGTTACTGGCGTAAGCGGTTCAGGTAAAAGTAGTTTAATTAATGAAATCTTGTATAAGGGTGCTCATGGAAAATTGTCCAAAAAATTTATGTTTGCAGGTAAATACAAGGAAATGGAAGGGCTGGAAAATATAGATAAAGTCATTGCTATTGACCAGAAACCTATTGGAAGAACTCCAAGATCCAACCCTGCAACTTATACTGGTGTATTCACTGATATTCGTGATTTATTTGCAAATACTCCTGAATCAAAAGCAAGAGGTTATAAACCTGGAAGATTCTCATTCAATGTTAAAGGCGGAAGATGTGAAGCATGTTCTGGTGACGGTATTGTCCAGATTGAAATGCACTTTTTGGCTGATGTGTATGTGCCTTGTGAAGTTTGTGGCGGTAAAAGATATAATGAAGAGACTTTAGATATAAGGTACAAAGGCAAAAACATTTATGAAGTTCTGGAAATGACTGTTGAAGAGGCATTGGAATTCTTTGAAAACATTCCAAAAATCACCAAAAAGCTTCAGACATTATATGATGTAGGTTTAGGATATATGAAAATAGGACAGCCTGCAACCACATTGTCCGGTGGTGAAGCTCAAAGAATTAAATTGGCTAAGGAGCTTTCTAGAACCAGTACTGGTAAAACATTATACATTTTGGATGAACCAACAACAGGTCTTCATTTTGAAGATATCAAAAGACTTTTGGATGTTTTGGCCAGATTAACTGATGCTGGTAATTCTGTTGTTGTAATTGAGCATAATCTGGATGTTATTAAAACAGCAGATCATATAATTGACCTTGGTCCTGATGGAGGGGACGGTGGAGGTCAGGTAATAGCTACAGGAACACCTGAAGAGATTGCAGAATCCGGAACCTATACTGGTCAGTTCCTCGAGCGTATGCTTGATGAGAATATCACTCCATATGCAAAAGAATTGGTAGAAGATATTGGCAAATGATATCTTTTATTTTTTTACTTTTTTTTTAGTTTTTGAAACATTTATATATTATTTTTAACAAAATATTATCGGAAGTTATATTCCGACTGTATACTTCCGTTAAATTTATTTAGTGATTATTATGGTTTTAAGTACTGGAAATACTGCTTGGATGCTTGTTGCAACAATAATGGTTTTATTGATGAGTGTTCCGGGTATAGCATTTTTTTACGGTGGTTTATCAAAAAGGAAAAATGTTTTAAACTCAATGTTTTTATCGCTAATTGCATTTGCAATAGCTAGTATAATATGGATTTTATATGGATATCAAATTGCATTTGCTCCTTCAAGCTTTGCAGGTTTAATAGGAATCCCTCAAAATTTATTCATGGAGGGCATAGGTGTTAATTCTTTATCAGGTACTATTCCAACTTTTGTTTATGCCGGTTTTCAGCTCACTTTTGCAGCATTGACAGCTGCGGTTGTTTCAGGTGCGATTGTTGGAAGAATGAAAACAAAATCTTGGATTTTGTTCACTGTATTGTGGGTGACTTTAGTCTACATACCTGTTTGTCATTGGATTTGGGGTGGCGGATGGCTAATGAATATGGGTGCAATAGATTTTGCCGGTGGAGTTGCAGTTGAGGTCAACTCCGGTTTTTCAGCTCTTGCATTGGCATTGATTTTAGGAAAAAGATATGATATTTCATTGCTGCCTCATAATTTGGGTTATTCAATTTTAGGAGCAGGATTTTTATGGTTTGGATGGATGGGATTCAATGGCGGATCTGCTCTTGCAGCTAATGGATTAGCAGGTTCAGCAATTCTTGTTTCAAATACTGCAGCAGCTGTTGCACTGGTAACATGGGTAATAATGGATGTTATTAAAATTGGAAAACCAACGGTTTTAGGTGCAATTACCGGTGCAGTTGCCGGATTGGTTGCTATTACTCCTGCTGCGGGTTTTGTTTCTATTTCAGGTTCGATAGTGATTGGTTTGGGTGCATCATTAATATCCTACTTTGCAATTTATAATCTCAAAGATAAATTTGGTTATGATGATGCTTTAGATGTATTCGGAGTCCATGGACTTTCCGGTGTTTGGGGTTTGATAGCTACAGGTTTATTTGCATCTCCTGCAATAAACGGTGTTGCAGGGCTGTTGTATGGAAATCCTAATCAGTTGTTGATTCAGATTATTGCAGTTGTAGCTACTGCAGTTTATGCATTTTTGGTAAGTTTATTAATAGCAAAAGTGTTAGATATATCTATAGGATTAAGAGTTGAGGATAAAGAAGAGATAACCGGTCTTGATGCGGCATTGCATAAGGAATCAGGTTACAGATTTTAATTATACTTGGGTGATATTATGAAAAGAATCATTGCGGTAATTCGTGAGGAAATGTTTGAAAGTGTAAAACATGCACTTTTGAAAGAGGGCTGTGACGGAATGAATGTATCTACTGTAAGGGGTAGAGGAAGGCAAAGAGGCACTCGTGAATCTTATAGGGGTTCTAGTTATTGTATTGATTTAATTCCAAAAACAAGGGTGGAATTAATAGTCAATGAAGAAGATTTGGACAGGATTATCGATACAATTATCGAAAGTGCTAGGACTGGTGAAGTGGGTGACGGTAAAATATTCGTTTCTGATGTTGAAGAAGTAATAAGGATTAGAACTGGTGAAAGAGGTTCTGATGCTGTTTAACTTGTTTTAATACAATTTTAGTATAATTTTCCTATTTTTTTCTTTTTTTATATTTTAATTTATCAATAATTTCTATTTTTCATGATATTTTAAACATGTTTAAATAATATGGTTAAAAAATTTATTTTCATCAGTAGCTTGTTATTCATATTAACAAGTGCTATTGCTTAGGTGATAAAAATGAGAGAGTTATATGAAAAAATGATTAATGAGTCAATGGCTGCTCAAAAAGCGGACGTTGCTGTTATATCAGAAAACAGATATAATGACTTTAAAATAACTGATGCAAAACCATATGCAGATGCGGTATCTGGTATGAAAGCATTAGACAACCAAGCGGAATCTGTAATTAATCTGCACAAGGAATCTGTCAAAAACCATTATGAGATTTTATCTTCCATTACAGACACCTTGAAATGTGAAGACGATCCTTTCATTGAACACTTCCAAACTCCTCCTGTATTGGAAATTTTATGCGAGGAAGACGGCGATTTTGCTGACAGTGTCGATAAGTTTATCCAAGCTATTGCAGATTCAGAAGCATTAATTGCAAAAGAATCTATTAGGAGATATGGTGGATTTTACGGACCGACCTGTGTAGTGGACTTTGCATTAATGCCTGGAAGTACAAGTAATGTTGTAAATCAGATTTTAACTAAAATGGATATTCCTGTACATCACAAACAAGGTATCCTCTCTGCAAAATCTTGGGGTATGAACACTTCTTACGGTATTGGTGATGCTTTTGCTAATGCGATTGAAGACGGTTTAACCGCTACTCAGGCAACAGAAAAAGAAATTGAAACATTGCAAATGATTTACAGAAATCCTATTGAAGGACAAGGTACTTTAATGGATGATGCAGATCATTCCTCATTTGATGTAAGAGATTACATGAACAAATATAAAAAAGCAATGACTTCTGTTGTTAAAGCTGCAATGGATGATGGGGTACATTACGGTAACATTGTAACTGTACCTGCATACTGTGTTGGAGATATAGGGCACCACATAGGTCAATCTACTTACAACATGTGTAAGGATGATGTGACCATGAGCATTATTCAGGCTACTGCAGGTGTTATTGAAAACTCACTTAGAAACAACCTTGATGTATTTAAAACACCTTTCGATGTATTGAAACTTTCAACTGGTGCATCTGCATGTGCAACTGAATTTTTATTGGAATTAGACGGATTTACTGCTCCAATGATTGTTGACTTGTTGAACAAAAGATTCCACAACTATGTACAGCAATATCCAAAAAGAGGTGCAGCTGCTGAATTACACAACTGTGACTTCATGGACATGATTTACAGGGGATTCAATGCAATGAGTAATGCTAGAAAAATGAGATCTTCTGCTGGATTCGAAATCATTCCTAGAATTAAAGGCATGGAAGTTGACTTCACTCCTATTTTGGAAAACGAAGTCTTAATGAATCCTCAAAGATACACATATCCTGCATGTGCTATTTCAGTAAGATTCTCTTCACTTATGAGATTGGCAGACTACCCATGTCTTTTAACTTCAGAACCTATTACAGCTACCATGATGACAAATATTATTGCACTTGACAAAGAAACTCCGGGTTCTCCAGTAAGAGGTTGTAAACAGTGTGCTTCAGCATGTCTTGCAGATAACAAACATGAATACTGTCAATGGAGAGAAGCTGTATAGGCGGTTAAAATGACTTGCAATATAAGAAAAAAATTCTTTGCAGAACTTTTAGGAACATTTTTCCTAGTATTTTTCGGTACCGGATCTGCTGTTGTAACATTGCTTATTTCAGATAGTGTTACTCCTGGTGCAGCCGGAATCGGACTTTTAGGTGGTTTGGGCGATTGGATTGCTATTGCTTTAGCATTTGGTCTTACTGTAATGATATGTATTTATGTATTCGGTAAAATATCCGGTGCACATTTGAATCCAGCTGTAACAATTGGACTACTTGTAACCAAAAACATTGCTTTGGTTGACAGTATTTATTATATAGTTGCACAAGTTATTGGGGCCTGTTTGGGAAGTCTTTGTTTGTTCCTTTGTCTTGGTGCTCCGGCAGTTGCAATAGGTGGACTTGGTGCTACCGCTCCAGGTTTGGGAGTAACCTATTGGCAGGCAATGTTTGCAGAATTCATAGGAACATTCTTCCTTATGATGGTTGTAATGGGTGTAGCAGTTGATAAAAAAGCAGAACCGGGTTTTGCTGGAATTTCAATTGGTATGACTGTAGCTGCTGTGATTGCTGTGTTAGGTGCATTTACTGGTGCATCAATCAATCCTGCACGTACATTCGGACCATATTTAATGGATATGATTCTAGGCGGACAAAACCTATGGTCATTCTTCCCAATATATTTGGTCGGACCGATTCTCGGTGCAATCTGCGCTGCATTTGCTTATGCATATCTTGCAAAAGACAGTGGAGTATGTGAACTTCCACAACCGTTTAATGATGAATAATTCTTTTTTGAATTATTCACTTTTTCTTTTTTTAATAAGCTATATAATCAAGTTTTAACTAATAATATAATAGTTATGTTTTAGGTGATAAATTGTTTTTTAATTTTAAAGAAGCTTTTTTAATATTCATTCGCGGAATTCTGATGGGTTCTGCCGATATTGTTCCGGGTGTTTCTGGAGGAACAATTGCTTTAATTACAGGTATTTATGGTCATTTGGTAGAGGCTATAAGTAGAATCAAGTTCGCATTTTTGAAACCTCTTTTAAAAGGGGATATAAACGGTTTTATAAAGGGAATATATGCTGAAATTGATTTTAAGTTTTTCATTCCTCTGATTTTAGGTATTGGTGTAGCGTTTTTAACTCTTGCAAAAGTTGTAACCTACTGTATGGATGTGCATACTGCATTGACTTATTCATTTTTCTTGGGATTGATTATTGCTTCTGCAGTAATTTTATTCAGAAAAATTCATAAGATAAATATAACTCACTTCATATTTGCGATAATAGGTTTAATTTTAACATATCTATTTGTAAGTTTGAATCCTATTGCGGCAAATCATTCTCTTATAGTTTTATTCTTCTCAGGAATGATAGCAATTTGTGCAATGATTTTGCCTGGAATTTCAGGATCCTTTTTATTGCTGCTGCTTGGCCAATATGAATATATGCTAAATGCATTACATCACTTTGATCTTGTAAGTATCATTGTTTTTGTTGTTGGTGCTTTAATTGGAATTTTAGGATTTTCCAAAATCTTAAATTTTTTACTTAAAAATTATGAAGAAGTTACAATGGCATTTCTTATTGGAGTAATGCTTGGATCACTAAAAGTTCCGGCAATAGAAATTGTAAATGCAACCAGTTTAAGTTTTTCAGGTCTGTTCCCATGTATAATTATTGCAATAATTGGATTTGCTTTAATTTTGATTTTAGAAACTAGATTTGATTATATAGATTAATGTGTACAAAATTTTACACATTAATTAAATTTCATATTTTAGACTTTTACAGAGGCTGTTTTTACTTATATTTTATATATTTTACAAAAATTAATAATTCATATCTATTTTTGAGAAAAAGTCTTTGATTTATTACAACAGTTTCAAAAACAAAAAAATTATTAAAAAAACAAGAAAGAAATACAGAACATTATGCATAAATCTCTAGAAATAAAAGGAAATAAAACTGACAAATAGGTTATTAAAAAAGTATTGCAAAAAATCAATAACATTGAATGTGAAACACTAGCAATATATTTGGATAAACAAAATCTGGATAGAATACCAAGTTTCTATAAACACCATGCATTATATGATGAAATTGCATCAAAATTAGCTGAAAAAATTAAAATATCTTCTCCCACTTGTATCATTGTAGATAAATCCAAATTCAACCAAGATGACAGTAACAATTTTAATGATAAATTTTCATCTAAACTAAATAATCCTGAAAATCATCCGATAAGCATTCTTCATGGAGATTCAATAAATTATAAAGGATTGCAAATTGCTGATTTAATCTCATGGTCAGTTTTTCAAAAAGTAGAATATAACAATCCACAATACATTGGCTTAATATTGAATAAGAAAATATTTGAAGTATATAAAAAATAGTATTGTGAGAATGAAGAACCTATAAGCCACCTAATTGACCATAGTAGTTATGGAAAGTCGCCACCTGTGGTGACGAGGACCTATAGGATAAACCAAAAATTTAGGTTTTTACCTTCTAATCTTCATAATATTTAAGAATATCAATGTATATAAACATTTTTATTATTTGCTTTGTTGATATTTTAAACTATTTTTTGGACAGGTTAATAGTATTTAAATCAGATTATTTTCTGATTTTTGTGTTTTCATATTTTTTTTTAACTTTTTTGTAGGTTAAATACATTAAAATATATTTTTTAAATGGAGTTCAAAATTTGATATTTCAATTCATTAATCTGGTGTTTCTCATGACAAATCAATAGGCATATTAATATCAGTTTATCTGCCCTTCATTCTCTAAATAGTTATATTTTTATATACTGGTTGATAGACTTTTAGTCATGTTTTAGAAGTTTTAAACAAAGGACATGTATTTTCATGATTGTTTGAATGATATAAAACATTTTTAGCATACACTTTTCAGGAGTTCAGGGAGAAAATGAAATACAAAAAAACAATAATCCTATTGGGGCTTGTTGTTTTTCTATTGAGCATTGCAAGTGTTAGCGCAAGTGAAATAGATAATACTATAACAAGCGAGAATGCAAATACAATCGAGTTATCAATTGATAATGATATTGGGGATAATCTGCAAACAAGTGAAGAAAACGAGGCATTGGCTTCAACTGATTATGAT
>NZ_CAMHFP010000027.1 GCF_946184425.1 uncultured Methanobrevibacter sp.
CAATGGGTACAGTTCACCCTGCTGCATTGGAACCATATAGGGTAAGGCTTTTTGTTGAAGATGAAATAGTTCAGGAAGCGGAAATAACTATAGGTGTTAATCATAGGGGAATAGAAAGAATCATGGAAGGACTTCCAGTTGAAAAAGCTAATTCACTTACTGAAAAAATTTGTGGAATCTGTTCAAATTCACATATATGGAATTCATGCAGAACAGCAGAATTGGGATTAGGTATTGAAATTCCTGAAAGAGCAATGTATATTCGTGTCATCATGGGCGAACTTGAACGTTTACATTCACACTTCTTGTATTTAGCACATGGTTGTGAAGTGTTGGCTCATGAAACATTTTCAATGAGAGTATTCTATTTAAGAGAAATCGTAATGGAACTGCTTGCAATGATTGGTGGAAACAGAGTTCAATATGGTTGTTCTGTTTTAGGCGGAGTAAGGCCAAGATGTGATTTGGATGAATCAAAATTATTAAGATTAAAAAATGATATGGACAAACTTGAAGAGGGTCTTTCAGATTTTGCGGATAGATTTACCTCAGATTCAATTGTAATGTCAAGGATTACGGGGGTTGGTGTTCTTCCACAAAAACAAGCTTTAAAACTAGCAGTAACCGGTCCGACATTAAGGGCAACAGGAGTTGCAAGAGATTTGAGAACCACCATGTTTGAATATGATGACTTTGATTATAATGTGGTTACCCAGCCTGATGGTGATGTAAAATCTAACTTATTAATGAGGGCTCTTGAATCATTTGAATCAATTAAAATTATTCGTCAAGCTATTGCAAATATTCCTGAAGGAAAAGTAGTTAATAGGGATTGGGAAATGTTTGACACTGGAATTAATGAGAGTTATATTGAAGTTCCAAGAGGTACATTGTATCATTCTTATGCTCTTGAAAGCGGCAGAGTAAGACATTCAATTATCAGAACCCCATCAATGTCTAACATTGGTGCTATGCAATATGCATGTATTGGTGACCAGCTTACGGATGCACAGTTATGTATTGTACAATGTGATCCATGTTTCACATGTTCTGATAGGGTAATTGAGGTAATAAGGAGATAGATTATGTTTGAAAATACAGTAATATATTCAATTCTTGCAGTAATCCTTACAGTTCTTATTTGTTTTGTAATTTCTACATTACTTCCTGGAATTGAAAGAAAATATATTCATGCAAGAATTCAACAAAGAATCGGTCCTCCCGTGACTTCCCCGGGAATTATGGCTCCGCTCAAATTCATGTTTAAAGAAAATGTTGAAGTTTCATCTCCTGTTCCAGGTTTATATAAAGCATTGCCGATAATCTGTTTTATTGTTGTTTTATGTGTTCTTGTTGCATTGACTCCTCAAGCTTATCAAGTTCCTGCACTTGCAAGTTTAGTTGCAGTTATTGGTTTTTTAAAAGTGGAAGAAATTTGTTATGTGCTGATGGGAGCATTGTCTAAATCTGTAATGTCTGTAAATATGCCATTTCCAGATTTAATTAAAGGTGCAGTTCATCTGAATGCTACTCGTTCATTCATAGAGGATATGAGTGCAAAAAGGTCTCTTAGGATGATTACTTATGGATCATTTCCTTTGTATTTAGCTTTATTTGCTCCAGTTACTGCTTCAAGAAGTATTTTCTTGGCTGATATTGTGGCATATCAGCAAGCAAATGGACCATTTTTATTCACAGTATCCGGTGCAGTTGCGGCTATTGTATTTTTCATTGGTTATATGATAATATTAAATGAATATCCATTTTCAATTATTAAGGCTAAAAGTGATGTAATTGAAGGACCATATATGGAATATGCATCAAAATATAGAGCAGTTGTTTACCTAACTAGAGGATTTTTCATGTTTGTGCTTGGTGCAATCTTTTCAGTATTATTTATTGGAGTTCCACCAACTATTCTTTCATGGGGAATTTTAGTTAATATTGCTGTTGCTTTAATATTTGTATTTATGATGGGAATCTTATCTGCATTTAGTCCGGTATTTACTAATAGGCAATTGTTGCCTACTATTTTAGGTTCAACATTGCTGGGAATATTGGCTATTGTACTTGGATTATTATGAGGTGATTATTTTGAAATTTGTTATGAGACCATATCATATGGTAAGTCTTGGAGGATACATTGTTGAATGGGATTTTCCTTACAGAAATCTCATAGTTGTAAATAAAACCTCTGAACCAATTAAAGTAGAAATTCCGGTTTTCCATGAAGAGTGGATTGCGGAACATAGAGATTTGGGTCTTGAAGTAATTCCTGTTTCTGAAAATGATAATTTTTTAAGTATGTGGAAAAGAGCACATGCAGAATTAGATAAAATTAGGCCAGAAAATGAATGATTATACATTAACTATCCAATCATATGAGAAAAAAGGAGTTTTAGATGATATTACTGATGTTATTACTTCTCATGGGGCTAATATTAGTTATGTTCATCTTTTTGTTGAAAAAAATAATATGGGTTCTATCAACTTGGAATTGGAACATGTTGAAAACATTGATGAATTGCTTGCAGATTTAAAGAATATTAAAGAAATTAAATCTGTGGAATTGCATGGTTCTCAATTGGATATTTATGGTAAGCGTATAATTATTGTTGGTGGTGGAGCGCAAGTATCACAGGTTGCAAAAGGCGCAATCACTGAAGCTGATAGGCATAATATACGTGGAGAACGTATCAGTATTGATACTATTCCTTTAGTTGGTGAAAAAAATTTAGCAGAAGCTATTGAAGCTATTTCAAGACTCCCTCGTGTTACTGCATTAGTTCTCGCTGGTTCACTTATGGGTGGAGAAATTACTGAAGCTGTTAAAAAAATAAAGGAAAAAGGAAATTTGATTGTAATTTCTTTAAATATGCCTGGTAGCGTAACTAAATATGCTGATTTGATAATAACTGATCCAATTCAGGCGGGGGTACTTGCAGTTATGGCTGTTGCTGATACTGCAGTATTTGATATTAAAAGACTTGGTGACAAAATAAAATATTAATTTTTTCATGTTTATGGACATATGGGGGAGTTGTTTCAACTCCCTTTTTTTATATATTCTGGATTTTTAGTGTCAGTGCATACAATAATTTTCATATTGACATTTGCAACATTTTTTTGGATTTATTTTAACATTGGGAAGTTTTTTATTTTCGGTAATCTCTTTAACTTCTCTAATTACTTCAAATAATGCTTTTCGAAGATTTACGTCCATAACGACAGGTCGTCTTTCATCTATTTTTTCATAATATACAAAACCAACGAAAACTTCTGTTTCAAATTCTTCTTCGAGGAGTATTGCATGGGCCACTAATTCTATTGCATCCTGGTCCCATACGCCTTTTAATGGAGGATTTGAACTTTTAAGAATTACTGGATAGTATTTACCATCAATAATTTCAATTTTATCGCAAATTCCAATTAATTCGAGTTGTTGGTCTTTTAACAAATAGGAATACATGCAATTGGGAAAAAACATGTCAGTTATTGCAAATGCATCCTTATGATACATATTCATCGCTTGTTTTATTTTTAAAGCTGTCAATTTTATGTTAAAATAAGTATTGTCAATTATTTCATTAATTTGTTCCGGTTGCAGCTCCAGATTCATGGAAACTATTGCATTTGTATTACTTTTAATGTAGGAGTCAATATTTTCAGATAATTCGTTTTCAATTTCTGTGATGCCCATTTCTTTTTTAATTTTTCGCATATTTTTTTGAATCAAATCTTGAACATCGATTTTAAGCTTTTTAATTTCAATTGCAAGTTGAAAATCATTTTGTTTTTCTTGTTCATTCCATGTTTGAATGTATAGGCTTCTAGGACAGAACATATGTGTTTTAATTGAAGATATGTTAATCATATTATAACCTCTTAAATTGTGTAATATTAATTTAGAATTAATAATATAAATAATTAGAAGTTATAAACGATTTAAATTTCTTTAAAATAAATAAAAAAAGTAAATAGCTATTTATTTAGCTATTTAATATTAATTTTTCACATTGTAATAATCCTTATTGATTGCAGGCAATTTTGCAAATATGAATGGTACAACTATTAATATGATTGTTAATATTGCCATTATGGTTATACTTAAACCGTCTGCTGTGGATAATGTTGAATAGACTCCTTGTATCCAAAGACCAAGGATACAGATTGGCAGTATGTATTTAATAACAATTTTCCATGTTTTGCCAACTTTGATTTTTGAATTTTCATTTAATGTATCAATCAAGTCATCAAATTTGTAAATCCAACCAAAGATTATACATTCGAGAAGTACTGCAAATAGTAATGCGAAATTGTTTAAGAATGCATCAAACACTCCTAAAACTGTACTTCCTGCAGCAGTTGCAAATATGCAGGATATTAAAAATCCAATGATACAAACTACTGTTGCTGTTTTTTTACGTTCAATAAGGAATTTTTCTGAAATTGAATAGCAGACTCCTTCAAGAAGGGCAATAACTGAAGTTATTCCAGCAAATAATATGCACAAGAAGAATAATGGTCCCACAACATATGCTGCGGGTCCCATTGTATTGAATACTTGTGGGAAAACAACAAATGCAAGTCCAGTTCCTTCAGTTACAAGTTCGTTAAATGGAATTCCACTTGATAAGGTCATAAATCCTAAAATTGAAAAAATTCCAATGGAATTAAATATTTCAAAACCTGAATTTGAAAATGCAACAATTATTGCATTATCCACTAATTTTGAACCTTCTGGCAAGTAGCTTGCATAGGTCATAGCAATTGCCATACCTAAACTTAATGAAAATACAATTTGTCCAAAAGCAGCCAACCATACATCCAGATTTGTTAAAGCACCCCAATCTGGTGTAAATATTTGAGTGTATCCAATGGATGCTCCAGGTAATGTTAGGGAAAATGCTACAATTCCAATAACTATTAAACAGAGTAATGGTAATAAAATTTGACTTACTTTACCTATTCCATCATTTAAGTCTCTTTTAATAATTAACCATGCAAATAACCAAATTAAAAATACTGAAATAAGGACATTTGGAACAATTGTAAATAACCCTGACATTGAGTCTGTTGCATGTAGTACATGATTTGCAAAGTATAAATCAGGATTTGATCCCCATGCTTTTGTAAAACTTAAAATAATATATATAAAGTCCCATCCAACAACACAAACATAGTATGTAGTAATTAAAAATACGATTAATAATATGAACCACGCAACTGGTTCTAATTTTCCTTTAATGGAGTATAATATTCTTGCAATAGATTTTTTAAATTTAAATCCGACGGCATATTCCACTAAAACAAAGGAAATTCCTAAAAGAAATAGAGAAATAATATAAGGAATCATGAATGAACCTCCACCATTGGAATATAAAACATTTGGGAAACGCCAAATATTTCCAAGTCCAACAGCGGAACCAATCATTGCCATCATAAATGCAAAATTACTATTCCACTCTTGTTTTTTTGCTTCACTCATTTTATCACATTAAATTTAATAGTATTATTTTTGTTGTTGAAGTTTATATAGTATTGTATTAATTTTGCTTAACTGGTATTAATATTACTTAAAAATTGTTGAATCTTCTAATAAATGATTATTTTTTTAATTGAATAATGTTCGTTTGGTAAAATTAATTTAAAATTAGTATATTCTGATTAATTAAATTTAAATTTTTTAAAAAAAGTATAATTTGAGTGACATAATCACTCTTATTTTTTATATATTTTTAAGCAGGACTTTCCTTAAGTTTTAAATACTCGTCAATTGCTTCTCGTGTGGTTCCAACAACCAGTCTGTAATGGCTAAATTCTTCGTTAACAATAACTTTTTCTACTTTTCCTTTAGCGATCACATGTTCGCCGTCAATTACTTCTCCAGCATAGGTATGTGTGAATGAAACCACTTCATCTAAAGGCACGTTCACACCATCAATAACTTTTACATTTTCTATAGTGTAAAGTGATGGATTGTCGAAAGCTCCGAGTGCACTTACGATGTCGCATTCGATTTGTGAGATTCCTTGAGGTTCGTAAACTGTATCTCCCCAACTGCCTTCAATTTCATCATAGTCTTTGGTAGCTAAGATATCAAATAAAGTTCCATTAATTGTTCCTCTATTTGCTTTTCTATTTTCATACCATCTGAATTCTTCCTTAGTCAGGCTTTCATCACTCATTCTTTTATTGTATACAAAATCCCAATAATCATTTGTAATGCCTTCAACTGTGATGTGTTTATCAACTTCTTCGATATATACTTCTTTTCCTCTGTATTTTTTAAAAGCAGCAATTGCGCGCCTGTGGTTGTCCAAACCATAAACAACAAAGTCCAAGTCAGAAACATTGCTTTTTTGAAGTCCTGGTAAAATTGAACCTGAAATTCCTAAATGATCATAGGGGATGTCGGCCATGTAATGGAAAAAGTCTGCAACATCCATTAGTTTAGCTATTAGTTCCGGATTTTTAACATCTCCACCAGATTCAAAAGTCTTTTTAAGTCCTAAAAGCCTTTTTTCAGGTTTAATTACTCTTTCAACTTTATCCAATGGTACTCCCATCATTTCAACGTTGGTAACTTCTGAAAAATATAAATAATCTGGATAATTTTCTCTTAAATAGGAATATGCTTCTTCAGATCCAACTTTTCTGTATCTTTTACCGTCCTTTTCACGGTCACCTTCGGGATCGGGAATATATCTTAAAAAGGAAATTACCCTGTTTTCTGGGTGAATGTAATTTGTTGATGCAAAATATAAATCGTCAGTGGTGTAAATAAAATCTCTTGTTCTTACTTGTTCCATAATATTATCTCCTTATATAATATTTTTTTAATTTAGTATATTATGTTTTCATTTTCAGATAACTTTTTAGTTTAGTTTATATTATAAAAATGCATATATTATTATGTATTAATTTATTTAGGTTTTATTATGACAATTACTCATAAACATATTGATGAAATCTTTGAGTATGATGGAAGCCAAATCAATCCGTCATGGGCCTTCCAGGAATTTGGAATTTATGGATCATCCATAGTAACATGGATAGGTCCGGTCAATATCACTCCAGATAATTTGAAGGATTTTGCTGATGTAGGTCTTGAAATTAAATCAAATTATATGGTTAATTTTATTTGCGAGTTTTTTGACCAACAGCCACCAAATATGAGAATAGCTTATCTTCGCCAAAGACTTTTGGTAATGATTTTTAGAGAGATATTGGCTGAGAATGGTGTTGTAACTAAAAGAGAAGGTGATGATCTTTTTGTAGATGATGGAAAATTGTCTATTTCTATAGCCAGTGTCTCATTAAGTTCTGCAAAAATTCATTTTGCACTTAATTTGGAGGATAAGGGGACTCCTAGTGATGTTGAAACCATTGGTTTATATGATATTAAAGTTGATGGTAAGCAAATTTTTGATGAAGATAATTTGGATGATTTAATAAATGAAACTGTAACTAGATTTATTGATGAATTAGAAACTATTGAAAAAGATATAAGTAAAACAAAGGTGTTATGATGAAAATTTTAATAAACGGTATTCAATCAAATTTAAGATTTTCTTCTGCTCATGTAATTCCGGGCCATGAATCATGTGGATTCATTCACGGACATTCTTACTTTGTGGACATTGAAATTGAGGGTGAAAGAGCAGGAAATTTTGAATTTGTTGTAGATTTTAAAGATGCTAAAGCTTATACTAAAGCAATTTGTGACGAACTGGACCACAGATTATTAATTCCTGTTTACAATGACCTGATTGAATTTAAAGATTTCGATAAGAAAAAAGATTCAATTTTTGATTTGAAAAAAGAAAAAACTGTTTTCTTTAAGATTGATGGGAAAGGTTATTCAATTCCTTCCGTGGACTGTATATTTCTGCCTCTTCCATATACTTCTGCTGAAGAATTATCCAAATTTTTTGCAGAAACTTTAGCTAAAAAATTATCTGAAACATATGATAATCTGGAATATGTTGCAGTATGCGTAAATGAAGGTATTGGACAAGGGGCTATGTATAGGAAAGATTTATGATGAAAGCTCCAATTATTGAGATATTTTCAAGTTTTCAGGGTGAAGGCCTTTTGATAGGTCAAAGGCAGATTTTTGTCAGATTTGCAGGTTGTAATTTGAATTGCAATTATTGTGATACTGGTTTCAGCAAATCTGAGAAATCCGGAACAGTAATGGCTCCTGAAGATGTTGTTCGTGAAATTAATGAAATTTTGACTCCTGATTGTAATACAATTTCATTCACTGGCGGTGAGCCTTCACTTTATCCAGAATTTATAAATGAAGTTTCAAAATTAACTGATTTGAAGATAATGCTTGAAACTAATGGAACTTTACCGGATAATATCAATTCAATTGAAAAATTAGATATGGTTTCATTAGATATTAAATTACCTGAACATTTTGATGGTGATTTTGATGAAGAAATATTTTACAATGAAATTAAATCACTAAATTTATTAATAGCGAAGTGTAAAAATGTATATTGTAAAGTAGTTATATTGCCTTCAACAAAAATAAAGTCATTTAAAGAGGTAATCAAAAAATTATCCGATAATATTTCAAGCAAAAGTAATCTTCAAATAATTATCCAACCTTCTAGTCCATTAAACGAATGGAAGGATCTTAATTTTAAATTATTTGAGTTTTCAGAGATTGTTGGGCAATATTTTGAAGTTTCCACCATTCCTCAAATTCATAAAATTTTGGATATTGAGTAATATTTTGTTTTTAATATAATGATTTTATTTTTAGGGAATATAATTTAGTAGAGGTGTGAAAATGAAAGATAAAACATCCATTAACAGAAAATCAAACACAGGCGCAATTGAACGTGAAACTAAAGTTCATGATAAAGAAGGAGACATCATGGCAATTGCTTCAAGAGAAGTAGTTTCAATTCCTCCTTCAAAAAGTATCAAAGATACTGCTAAAATTATGATGGAACATGAATTTAGAAGATTACCAATTACCGATCCTGGTTCTGGTAAAGTGTTGGGTATTGTTACAGTAATGGATATATTAGACTTCTTTGGTGGGGGAAGCAAATTCAACATTATTGAGAAAAAATACGAAGACAACTTCTTAGCAGCTATCAATGAGCCAGTTAGAGAAATCATGACTCGTGACGTAGTTTCATTATCTAAAAAAGCTTCTATTGGTGAAACCATTGAAACAATGTTATCTAATCAATTAGGTGCTATTCCTCTTGTTGATGCTGATGATAAACTTGCAGGTATTGTAACTGAAAGGGATATTGCATTATCCTTAGCTGGTGTCGCTTCTAAAGAAACAGCACAAGATTATATGAGTACAAAAGTGTTCACTACAACTCCGGGAACTCCTCTTGAAAGTGCATGTAAAATCATGGTAAGAAATGGTTTAAGGAGAATTCCTATTGTGGGTGGTGAAGCAGACATTTCTAAAGCAGCTAAAAAATTATTAGGTATCATTACTTCTACCGATATAATTAGATTCTTAAATGCTAAAGAATTATTCGATAATTTAAATTCCAATTTAGCTACTGATGTTTTAAAAACCATAATTTCAGACATAATGGTTAAAGAACCAGTCACAATCGAACCGACTATGACTATAGGGGACTTATGTGAATTATTCGCTGAAAAAAATATTGGTGGTGTTCCTGTAGTTAAAGATGATAAAGTAATGGGAATTATCACTGAAAGAGATATTTTAAGAGCAGTTAAAAGATATTAAACATTTTATAGGAGATGATAATATGCAAATTAAGAATTTGATGTCTGAAGATATAATAACTATAGATAAAGATCAAAATCTTTCTGATGCATTGAAATTATTACGTAAACATAATGTATCTCGTTTACCGGTAACCAATAATAAACAATTAGTAGGTATTATCTCAGAAAGAGACATTGCTAATAAACTTGGTTCATCAAAATATGAAAGCATGCCTGCATCAAGACTTCATATTTCATCTGTAATGGTTAAAGATGTTATTACAGTTCCTGAATCAATGCAATTGGACGAAGTGGCTAAGATAATGTTAGAAAAAGGAATTGGTTCTGTTCCAGTAGTGAATGAAGATAAAATGGTTGGAATAGTATCAAAAGCTGACTTTGTAACTCTTGCTACAGGAATTGCATTTGATAAGATTACTGTAAAAGAAATAATGTCTAAAGATTTAACAGTTGTATCTCCAACTGAAAGAATTGTACATGCAAGAAGACAAATGATTGAATCTAATGTGGGTAGATTACCTGTTGTTGACGATGATGAACTAGTGGGAATGATTACTTCAAAAGATTTGATGAGGGCATTCATTGACTTTAGGAAAAAAGTTCCTGAAAAATATCAAAAGTCTCAAATTAAAGAGCTTTTAGTTGAGGATATAATGTCTGGAAATCCAACATTTGTTTCAAAAGACATGTCAATAACTGAAATATCTAACATTATCATGGAAACTGGATTTAATGGATTGCCAGTTGTTGAAGAAAATAATGTTGTTGGTATAATAACACAAACTGATATTTTAAGACTAATTGAAAAATTAGAATCTTAAATATCTTTTTTTTATTTTTTTTAGGTGTGGTTCATATTACTTTAATCTCATTTTTAGGACCTAAGGGCACATTCACTCACGAAGCCGCAAGCCTGATTGGTGATGAATTGATTCCTTATTGTACTATTCCGGCTGTAATGGAAAGTGTGAAAAATGGAGATTGTTCACTAGGTGTTGTTCCTATAGAAAATTCCATTGAAGGGCCTGTTGGAATAACTTTAGATCAATTGGCACATAAATATGATTTAAAAATTTTTAAAGAAATAATTATTCCAATTAATCAGAATCTCATTGTTAATCCTGGTACAAAAATGGAGGATATTGAAGATGTATATTCCCATGCACAAGCTATCGCGCAGTGTCAGGATTATATCAGAAATCATGGGATTCAGCCACATTATGCTGTAAGTACTGCAAGGGCTGCAAAAAGTATCATTGGCGAAAAATCAAAAGCTGCAATTTGTAATGCAAAAGTTGTGGAATTATATGGCTTGGAAATTTTGGAATCAAATATTCAGGACATTGCTAATAATGAAACCAGATTTGTTGTGCTCTCAAAAGAAAGTCCTAAAATGACTGGTAGAGATAAAACATCAATTATATTTTCCATTTATGAAGACCGTCCTGGTGGTTTGTATAATATTTTAGGAATTTTTGAGAAAAATAATATCAATTTGACTAAAATCGAATCTAGACCTTCTAAAGAAGGTTTGGGCAAATATTTATTCTTTGTTGATTTTAATGGTCATATTGATGATAATTTAATTCAGAATATCTTAAAAGAAATTGAAGATAATACTTATTTTTTAAAAGTTTTAGGTTCCTATCCCGAATTTTAGGTAAACTTATAAATTAATGTTGATATATATTATAATGTTATAAAGTTTCAGGGAGGGTAGGTATGTCAGATGATAGAGAAAGACTTCTAAAGATTATGAGCAGTTTGGAAAATGATTATCGATCTGGTAAAATTTCTGCTGAGAAATATAGCTATTTTCGTTCTAAGTATGAAGATAAATTAAATACTATTGATGCTCAAGCAGCTACAAGAAGAATCAGATCTATGCAAGGCAAACCTGCTGATAATTCAAGAAAAAGAAAAAGAAGTAAGAAACCTGCCATTAATAAAAAGAAAGAAGAGCAAGATTTGGTTCAAAAATATATTATTAATCCTAAAAAAGGCGATGCAAAATATAATCGTAAGGAAAAATCTTCCATGGATGGTGGCACTTTTAAATTACTTTTATTGTTGATATTGGTAATTGGATTCACAGCCGGTGTTGCTTATGGGGTATTTAATTTAGACTTTGATTCCTTGTCTGGCAATAATTCAATTGCAGTTGTTCAAGATACAGCGTTCCCTGAAATTAATCAAACTACTGCACCTACAACATCTACTCAGACATCTTATACAAATTATAGTTCATCTGGTGGCAGTTCAAGTGATTCTTCTAGTTCAGTAGTGACTACTTCAGATTCGTCTTCAAGTAGTTCATCTACTTATGATTCTGGAGCTGTTGCGCCAAGTTCTGATAGTAGTTCTAGTGATTCAAGTAGTTCTGATAGTAGTTCATCTTCATCAGGCAGTAATAGTGGTAGTAACAGTCAATCTTCTTCAGATTCTGGAAATGGAGGCAATGGGAATTAATTCCTATGGGTGATATTTATGAAAAATGTTATATTAAAAGGAAGTGTTGTTGTTTTTGTATTGATGTTATTGTTCATATGTATGGCTAGTGTTAGTGCTGAATCAAATGATACTACTGTTTTGACATTATCTAAATCAGGAATTACTATAAATTATCCTTCTGATTGGGGTTATTCTGATGCTCTTTCATCCTATTCTATAATGGCTATTTCAAAAGCAGATTCTGTAGACTCTTTTGGCATAGGTCAAGTCAATATTAATATTGAAAAGAAACCTATTGAAGGAGAATTTGCAACATTTGTAAATAATACTTATGCTCCTATGCAAAACAATAATAATTATGATCTGGTGTCATCAGGTTCATCAATGATAGATGGAAATGATGCATTGGAGTATGTTTATACTTCCAATGAGAATGGTGTTCAAAAACAACATAAGGCGGTTTGGTTTGAAAAAGGTGGACAAGCTTATGTTTTACTTTATAGTGCACCTATAGATAAATTCGAATCTAATTTGTATGTATTTGATTATATTTTATCAGACATTCAAATTACTTAATTTCTTTTTTTGGTGTTTTAAATGATTGTATTATGTGTTACTGGTAGTATTGCAGCTACTGAGTCAATTAAATTAGCTCGTGAATTTAGACGAAATGATGTTGAAGTTAAATGTTTTATGAGTGATGCGGCTTGTGAAATTATTCATCCTAATGCAATGGAATTTGCAACTGGAAATCCTGTGGTAACAAATTTAACTGGCAGTATTGAGCATGTCAAATATTCTCAGGAAGACTTGATTTTGGTCGCACCAGCCACAGCAAATACCATATCCAAATTTGCACATAAAATTTCTGATAATCCGATTTCAACTTTACTGATTACTGCATATGGTCATGACACACCAATTATTTTTGTTCCGTCAATGCATGATTCCATGTATAAGGCCATTAAAGATAATATTGATAAAATTAAATTGGAAGGTTCTGCTACTTTTATTAAACCAAAAATGGATGAAGGTAAGGCTAAATTTCCATCTAAAGAGGATATAGTTCTTGAATCGTTAAGAACTATAAATTTGAATAAAAAGGACTGATACTATTAAAGGTAAAAATATTTTAATTAGTATGGGTGGAACATATGAACCTATTGATTCTGTTAGGGGGATAACTAATAAATCTTCTGGAAAGATGGGTTTAGAATTGGCAAAGGAAGCTTACATTCGAGGGTCTAACTTGACATTGGTAGTAGCTAATGTAAGTGTTGACATTCCTTCTGTTTTTAATGTTATTAATGTTGAAACGGGTAAGGAAATGAATGATGTTATTTTAGATTTAATTCCTGAATGTGACATATTTATTTCTGCCGCTGCTGTATCTGATTTTCAATTTAAAAAGGAATCCAGTAAAAAAATTGATTCATCAAAATCTTTATCTATTGATTTGAAGCCAACTACAAAAATTATACGTCAAATTAAAAAGATAAATCCTGATATATTTTTGGTTGGATTTAAGGCGGAATTTAATATATCTCGTGATGAAATGATTAAATGCGCTAGAAAACAGATTTCTGATGCAGGTACTGATTTGGTAGTTGCTAATGATATTTCTAAAGTCGAATGTCAATTTGGATCTGACAGTAATGAAGTATTGTTGGTGGATGATGATGTTTTATCTGTTCCTTTAGCATCTAAAAAACAAATTGCAAAAACAATTTTTGATGAAATATTAAAAAGATTATAGTCACATATAGGTGACTTAATTAATATTTTTATTTTTTTATTTTACTTTTAAAATTTTCAATAATTTAATTTACTATTCAATAGTTTTTATTAAAAGATACTATTTATATTCACCATGATTTTAATATATTTGGTTTCATTTTGGGTGAGTATTATTGAAAATCGTTAAATATTTTAAATTTCTTTTTTTCATTTTTTAAGTGTAAATAATTTTTGTTTTTCCTATGTTTTTTTCATGGTTGATGTATTAATAGTTTTGATTTAAATTTTATTTTGATTTAATTTTTTAATAATAGTTGTATTTTTCTAAGCTGATTAGAGCGTCTACAAGTAATACTTTTTTAAATAAAATAAGTAAAATAATCTTTGAAAATAAGTTTTTTTAAAATGAGTTTTTCAATAAAATAAGTTCATGCCTTTAGGTATTAGTTAAATGGAGTGATTAATAGAGTGAATAAACCTAAAGGACGTTTCAATGAACTTTTATTTTATTTGCATTAGCATATTTTATATTTTATTTTATAGTATAAAAAGGTATTGGAGTAATACTTTTTTGGGTTTTTTGTAGTAATTTTTTATATTTCTCTCTGTTAGTTTTTCATGCATTTGGCACTGAAAATTACTTTATTTTTTTTAAAAATTTTTTTCCACTAAAAATGCAATATGGTCTTTTTCGTATGGTTCTAGTTTTACTTTTTCAATAATTTTAAAACCTTTTTCTTTCAATTTCTTTTCCTGTTCTTTAAATATCTTTTTAGGTTTTTGTACTACGTCAATACTTCTAGCTTTTATCATTAAAAGTCCTAAACCTTCATCTTTTGAGAATAAATTCATGTTTTTCATAAACAATTCACTTTGTGTTGGTTGAGCGACATCGCAATATATTAGGTCTGCCTTTTCGATAATGTTCATATATGCTTTGGGTTTGGTTGCATCTCCCAAAATCGGAGCAATATTAATCCTTTGACGTGAAAGTTGAACAAGTTTTTTGGCTGTAGTTGGTGAAAATTCAATGGCATATATTTTTCCATTGATTACAATGTCTGAGATGTGGGATACGGTTGTTCCGGTTGATGCGCCTAAGTATAGTACTTTTGAAGTGTCCTCAAGTTCCAGATTTTTTAATCCATTTAAAAGAGCAGCAGCTAATTTTGAACGTCTAGGATTCCATATACGATATTCTTCATCTTCATTAATTAATTCTTCACCATAAACAGAAATTCCTGGAGTTAAATTTTTTGTGGCTACATTTCCATCTTTATAATAAACTTTCATGCCTTATCTCCTTTTCTTTTTCTTTTTTCCTTTTTTCTTCTTATTTTTTGATTTGAACTTTTCTTCTTTTCTTTTTTTAGTTGTTTTGGTAGGAAATGGATTATTTTTTTCTATTTCTTCTACTTTTTGTTTAAAATCTTCCGAAACATTTTCATAAATTGTTTTGGTAAAAACATCTCTTCTGGCGGCTAGGGATATTTTACCAGC
The DNA here is from genome assembly GCF_946184425.1 of uncultured Methanobrevibacter sp. GTDB lineage: Archaea > Methanobacteriota > Methanobacteria > Methanobacteriales > Methanobacteriaceae > Methanocatella. The sequence goes on from NZ_CAMHFP010000027.1 coordinate 15,433, forward strand.
AAGCATTCTGGCAATTTTTCCTCTGTTCCACCATTTAGCACCTCTAACTTGTGGGTGTTGGTAGATTAAACCATATTTTGGAGGTCTGTCTCCGCTTTTCAAATGTCTGAACAAAGCTTTTTCTGCACCCATTATTTGGACTGTGCTTGAAGGATACATTGCAAGTCTTTTTATTCCTCCTGCGTGAGATATTAATTTTGCTCCAAGTGTAGGGCCAACTAACAGTTTCAAGTTAGGTGCAATTGTCTCCATTTTATGATTAATGTACTCTTCGATATTTTTTCTTGATTTTTGAAGTTCATAAATAGATTTTGCATAATTGTTCATTATTTCCAAATCTTCCTGATTGATATTTTCATCAATATCGATCATATTACTTGGAAAGGCATCTGGTTTTTCTTTTAAGATTTCTTCTTTGGTTTTGTTTTGTGATATTAATCTTATGTAAGTTTCATTGTTTTTAATAACATCCATCTCTGGGAAATATAGTGCATACCATTCCCTAATTCTTTCTATTAATTTTGATATTGTTTCGTCTATCTCATCAATTGAATTAATGGCTTGGATTAAGTGTTTGTCTTCAGAAGCTGATTCTTTTTTAATTTTATAAATTGCAAAATCTTGGTATATTTTTGAAATGTCTTCTGAATTAATGTTAAATTTGTCGTAGTTGTTTCTGAGATATTCTCCCGCCTGATTAGGTGTTTGAATTTTGATTTTTTCATTATTGTAATCAGATAATCTTTTATTTGATTCAATAATTACTTCATCATAATCTTTCAAAACTTCTTCTATAATATCTGTTTCTTCTTTAACAATTTTTTTATCATCAATATCCGCTAATCTTTGAATTATTTCATTTTCTGGAAATAATTTTTTAGATATCAATTCATTTTCACTATTAAAAGCTAAAAATCCTTTGATGCAGTAAGTTATATAACATTGCATAACTTAAAATATTTTTTTTATTTTTAATAAGTATTTTTATAAAAAAATTTAATTTATTTGAAACACTAAATTATTTTATAAGATTTAATTTGCTACTTTTCGGATTTGTAATTATGTCAAAACAAAGTTTTAGAGATTTAAAAAATGAGATTGAATTAAAAAATGCTGAAATTGATGAGCTTAATTTGGAACTTGAACAAAAAAAGGAAGAGATTAATAAATTGAAGCTTTATTCAACTAAACTAAAATATGAAAATAAAAATTTGGAAGATAAACTGGACACTAAAATTGATTATGATAAAGCCCGAATTAAAGAATTAGATGACTTGCAAGAAAAAATCAATGAAAAAGAGGGGATTATTGAAGATAAGCATGATCAAGTCAAATATTTGAGGTCTTTAATTGATGATTATAAAAATCAGATTAAATCAAACAGTGAAAATTTAGAGCTTCAGTTGCGAAAGATTTCTAAGACTTATGAAGAGTTATTGAAACAGAAAGACATGATAATTGAAAAACAAGATGAACAAATTGATAATCTGATTAAGTCAAAAGAAGAAATTATTAAATCTAATAAAACTAATGTTATAAGTTTAAAATTACAAAATGAAAAATATCAGGAAATTATTGATAAATTTACAAAAACTAATTAAATAATTAATTACAAAGTTGGTATTATGTTAAAAAGAAATATTTGTGGCGTGGAATTTAGAAATCCCTTGATGTTGGCTGCTGGAATTATGGGCAGTAATGCTTCATCAATGAATTGGATTTTAAAATCTGGTGCTGGTGGGGTAGTTTCCAAATCTTTTTCTTTGAATCCTCATCCGGGATATGTAAATCCTACAACCGTTGCAGTTGATGGAGGTATTATTAATGCTATTGGACTTTCAAATCCTGGTGTTGAAAACTTTAAAGAGGAATTGAAGAGGATCAATCATGAAAATAATGTGATTATTGCTTCAATTTATGGTGCAACTCCTGATGAATTTTCCTCATTGGTTGGCGAAGTTCAGGAATATGTTGATATGATTGAATTAAATATTTCCTGCCCTCATGCTATGGATGGTTATGGTGCATCTATCGGTCAGGACTGTAATTTATCACATACAATTGTTTCTGCTTCAAAGGATGCTTCTGATGTTCCAATTATTGCTAAATTAACTCCAAATGTTACTGATATTACTGAAATTGCAAAAACTTGTGAAGATGCTGGTGCTGATGCCTTGTCATTAATTAATACTTTAGGACCAGGTATGAAAATCAATATTGATGTTGCTCGTCCGGTTTTATCAAATAAATTTGGGGGAATGAGTGGAAAGGCAATAAAACCAATTGCCATCAGTAATGTTTATTCTGTTTATGAATCTGTGGATATTCCATTGATAGGTGTCGGGGGAATATATACTTATGAAGACGTTGTAGAATTTATTTATGCTGGTGCAACTGCAGTTCAAATTGGTACTGCCATTATGGATGAAGGTGTCGAAGTATTTTCAAAAATAAATGATGGATTGGAAAAATTCATGGCCTCAAAAGGATTTTCATCTATTGATGAGATGGTTGGACTTGCACATAAGGAGTTGTAAAAGATGATTAATGAGCCAAAGATTGTAGAGATTAAAGAAATTGTTGATGAAACTCCTACTATTAAAACATTTAAATTTGATTGGAATATGGAAAAACTTGGTCGTCCGAATCCTGGTGAATTTGTAATGGTTTGGAATTTTGAAAATGAAAAGCCAATGTCAATTTCCCAAATCAGTGATGATGAATTGGCAATCAGTGTTAAAAATATAGGCAAATTTACTTCTCAACTCCATAATTTGAATGTTGGAGATAAAATTGGTATAAGAGGAAGTTATGGAAACGGATTCAATAATTCATTTGAAGATAAAAACATTATAGCTATAGGTGGTGGGGTTGGTATGGCTCCGGTTAATGCAATAGCTTGTGATTTGATTAAAAAGGGAAATAATGTTGATGTCATTGTTGCGGCGCAAACAAAAGATGAATTGCTGTTTGGGGATTCTTTAGAAAAATTTGGGGCTAATGTTCATTATTGTACTGATGATGGAAGTTTTGGATTTAAAGGATTTGCAACTAATTGTCTAAGTGATTTACTTAAAACTATGAATTATGATTATGCATTTGTTTGTGGACCTGAAATAATGATGAAAGGAATATTCGATATTCTTGAAGATGCTTCCATACCTGCTCAATATTCTCTTGAAAGATATATGAAATGTGCTCTTGGAGTATGTGGACAATGTTGTGTCGATAGTGAAGGTTGGAGAATCTGTGTAGAAGGTCCTGTTTTTGAAAATGAGAAAATATATAAAATTGATGAGTTTGCAAAATACAGAAGAGATGCTTCTGGTGTTAAATATTAACTATTGGTGGTTTTAATGGAATTAAACATTAAAGATTATTTAAATCTTCCGATATTGATTATAATATTGTTTGTGCTGATTTCTTTAGTGTTTATATTTCCTGTTTTAAACATGGTGGTTTTAGGAGCAATTTTAGCTTATGGAATCAAACCTGTTGCTATAAAAATTCAGTCTAAGTTAAAATATTCTTCTATTTCAATTTTAATTGCAATGGTTGCCGTATTGATTCCATTGATATTGTTGCTGTCCTACATTATTTTTGAAGTGTCAGTATTCGTTAGTTGGGTTTTGGCAAACAATTCAAATACTGATGTTGCAGGTTTCTTTTCTCAAATAAAAATGTATTTGCCTGCTGGATTTGATATAAATGCTGTTAATTCATATGTTGATTCCGCAATTAAAAATGTGGGGAGTTATATTTTAAATTATATTGTTAAACTTGCAGGTAAACTTGCAAATCTTACTTTGGATTTATTTATTTTAGTCTGTTCCGTATTTTATTTCATACGTGATGGAGAAAATTGTTTAGAATTTATTAAATCTTTTGTTCCTGATGAATCTAAGAAATTTTTTGATAACACTATAAAATCTATAGAAAATGTATTGAAAAGTATTTTCTATGGACACTTTTTAACATCTGTACTTATAGGAATTTTTGGTTGTATAGGATATTCACTTTTAGGTTATCCATTTGGGATTTTTTTAGGAGTATTGACTGGTATACTTCAATTGATTCCAGTATTCGGGCCATGGCCAATATATTGGGCACTTTTTTTCATCGACATTGCTTCAGGCAATTATGTTAGGGCTGTTATAGTGCTTCTTTTTGGATTTTTCTTGAGTACTGTGGATATGTATATTCGGCCGAATCTTTCAAGTCATTATGCTGATATTCATCCATTAATTTTATTGATTGGATTTCTAGCCGGTCCGTTAGTGTATGGAATTGTTGGTTTTGTTGTAGGTCCGTTAATATTGGGAATTACATATGCCGTGTTGGATAGTTATAGAAAAGAATACATTCTTGGTGATGATTAAATGGAAAAAAATGTTGTAATTTTGGATATTGATTATGTTACATATGATGAAAAACCTGTCATTCGCTTATTCTCAAAACATGGCAATGAGAATGTAATATTATTGGATGATACTTTTGAACCTTACCTGTATGTGGTAAGTGATGAAATTGATAAATGCATATCAGAAATTCAGGAAAATCTCGATGTTATTTCTGTTGAGAAAATCATTAAAAAAGATTTTCAAATTGAAAAGGAATTTATAAAAGTCACATTTAAACATCCTCAGGAACTTGCTAAAAATAGGGATAATCTGAGAGATTTGGATAGTGTGTTGCAAATTCGTGAATTTGATATTCCATTTTATAGGCGTTATCTGATGGATCGTGATGTAATTCCTATGACTGAAGTTATTGCAGTTGGTGAAGAGATTGATTCATTTTTAAATCTTGATTCTAAAAAACAGGATATTCAGATTATCAAATTAACAGAACAGTTAAAGAGGGTTCCAGAATACCCTCAAAAATTTAGAATTTTAAGTTTTGACTTGGAAGTTAGGAATCCTCATGGAATGCCTAATTCAGAAGAGGATGAAATAATCATGATTGGTGTGGCCAGTAATTTCGGTGTTAATCAGGTTATTTCAACAAAAACCAATTCAGAGGATAAGGATAATTTTGTAAATCAAGTTTCCTCTGAAAAAGAAATGATTGAAGAATTTGTAAAGATTATAAAAGAGAATAATATAGATATTATTGTCGGATATAATTCAGATAATTTTGATTTTCCATATATCAAGGATAGGGCAAAGATATTAGGTGTTGATTTGGATATCGGAATGGATGAATCTGATGTCCGGTATATTAGAAGAGGTTATGCCAATGCTGCATCTCTTAAAGGATTAATCCATGTAGACTTATATTTGGTCATGAGAAGATACATGTCTCTTGAGAGATATACATTGGAAAGAGTTTATTATGAACTGTTCGGCGAAGAAAAAATTGATGTTCCTGGTGAAAGAATTTGGGAATATTGGGATAATGGCGGTGAAGAATTAGATAATCTATTTGATTATTCTCTTGATGATGTTATTTCTACTTTAAAAATTGCAGAACAGACTTTACCTCTTAATTTGGAACTTACTCGTATAATCGGTCAGCCTTTATTTGATGTAAGTCGTATGGCTACTGGTCAACAGGCCGAATGGTTTTTAGTAAAACAGGCTTATTTTGATGATGAAGTAGTTCCCAATAAGCAGGGCTCAAATTTTGCGAATCGTGCAAATGCTGAGGATAATGAAGGCGGATATGTAAGAGAGCCTGAAACAGGACTTCATGAAAATCTTGTACAATTCGATTTTAGGAGTCTATACCCTAGTATTATAATTTCAAAAAACATATCTCCTGATGTTATGGTTATTGGGGATGTTGAAAATGAAGATGACTATAACATTTCTCCTGAACACGGTTTGAAGTTTAAAAAGTCGCCTCAGGGTTTTATTCCATCAGTTATTGATAAAATTTTACAGGAAAGATTTAGAATAAAACGTGAAATGAAAGAGTCTACCGATGAGACTGAAAAAAGATCTTTAAATGTACAGCAACAAGCTATTAAAAGATTAGCGAATACTATGTATGGTATTTATGGATTTCCAAGATTTAGGTGGTATTCATTTGAATGTGCAAAAGCTATTACTTCTTGGGGAAGACAATACATTAAGTCTTCAATAAAAAAAGCAGAAGAATATGGTTTTTATGCAATTTATGCTGATACTGATGGTTTTTATGCGAAATATAAAAAATAAAAAGAATAAGAGAAATCTGTTTCTCTTAAATTTTATTTAGTTATTTTTATTGTGGATGCTTTGGATTTTGCAACACAATATTTATTTCCTGAACTTATTACTACTTTATGGAGTCCAACACTTAATGTTTTTACATTAAGGAGTGCTACTCCTTTTGAACTAGTTTTAACAGTATATATTTTATATTTTGAACCTGTGAAAACTTTAACTTTTATAGCAAGTCCAGTAATGACCTTTTTAGTTTTTGTATTCTTAGCAACAACTTTGAAGTAAGTATTTGTTCCTTTTTTTGCAACTACTTTGTATGGAGTTAATACAGTTGGAGCTTTTACAATAACTATCTGTGAGGTAATTTGTGATGCAGTATAGTTTTGGGATTCTCCTTTTGCAACAATAACTCTGTAAGTACCTGGATTTAAGTTGTCAAGTGAAAGTCTGATTTGACCGTTTGAACCGGTATTTCCAACATAGTTGTAATATCTGTTGCTGGAGACGAAAACTTTAATATTAATTTTAGCATCGTAAATTGGTTTGTTTGCATTTGTATTTTTTAAACCTACAGTAAAGTATTTAGTACCTTTGTAATATGTAACTACTCTTGGGGCGAAAATTTTCGCATTAGCTTTTTTGACAGTAATATATTTGGTAACTGTTGGAGCACTGTATCTAGTATCTGCAGTCTGTATAATCATTTTATGTTTTCCAACACTTAAGGATGCTGAAAATGTTACAACCCCTTTATTGTTTGCTTGGAAAAGATAATTTTTAGATGTTTTACCAGTATATAATTGTATAAGCACAATTGCACCAGGTACAACAGCACCGGTCTTTTTATCTTTGATTACAATAGTTGAAGAACTTCCTGTATTATAATAAACAACTGTATTTTTAGCTACAATTATTGCCGCTTTTGGTGTAATTGTAATAGTATTAACAGCTTTTGCATTGTTAATATTTTTAGTATCGTTGTTATTTACTGTAATATTGTAGGTTCCACCAACTAAGTTTGTAACAGAGATTTTACTTTGACCATTTGAATCAGTTTGGAAATAATAATTTTTTCCGCTGGTTTGTGGCATATATAAGTGGAGAACAATTCCCGGAACTGCAGAACCGTCTTTTTTACTAGTGACAGTAATTGTTACATTTTTTTTAGTACCATATTCTTCCTTAAAGTTATCGATTTTAATGTTGATATCTGCTTTGATAATTGTTAAATTAACTTTAAGAGTTGTACCTTTCAACTGGTCACTAACTTGGATGTCTACAGCATGATTTCCAACTTCAAGTTGTTTCATTGAAAATGTACCTGAAGATTGATCAAATTCATACAGGTTTTTAGTTGGGAATTTTGCTATATTTCCAGTTATGGTTGCACTAAATCCTGCTCTGATATTTCCAACGGTATATAAACTTACCTTTTTGCCGTCAAGTGAAGTTGTATTGTCATCAACATCCGTTATTTTAAATTCAAAAGCACCGTTTTGATATTGGTTTTCGGTTACTAATCCTTCAATTTTTACATTATAAATTCTGTTCAATTTAATCTTTTTAGTAAAGTTGCCCACAGCACCATTGTAAACAACGGTCATGTTGGAAGTTGTAATGTTATTCGCTAAAGTGTAAGAAAATTTAAGTTTATTATTTATGTATTCAAGATTTTCGGCAGTGATTGTTTTAGTAGCATTTCCTTCGTTATATGTAATAGTTACACTAAAATCATTACTTGTCACAGCCTCAATATCCACACTATTTGTAATGTTAAGAGGCACCTCAACGATTTTTGAACTGTTAACATTTACGGAAGATGGTGCAACTAATGAGTAATTGCCGAAAATGGATAAAATTATTTTGGATGTGGAATTTTTATACACATCATTTCCTAAATAATTAATTATCAAACTGTGATTTCCGTTAGCTAATTTATCTGTAATAATTATTTTTGAATTGTTATAATTAAAGTTTATTGATTTGTTTCCTTCATTAACTGTAATATTACTTTTTACAATAGGTATTGCATTACTTTCATTATCTTTTACAGTTATTGGAACTTCTACAGGGTCTTTTTCATTAATTTTTACATTTTCAGACTCTACTGTAGTGTCTATTTTTTCAACGGTATCGTCAGTAGGAGTCACATCAGTTCTCTCATTTGCTAAGATACCGGCATCTGATGCGCCTATTTCCTGTGCACATGCAGACCCAATACTTACTAATAGGAATATGCTCATTACTATTAATAAGATATAAGAGTTTTTAAGTTTCATAACTTTTATCCTCCTTTTAAGAAAATCATATTTTGTTTAAAAAAAGATTATAGATTTTCAGTACTATTAATATTAGTATGATTTAACATTTATACTTTTGTTTAATTTAAGTATATAATCATTGTTATTTTATAATATTTAAAGTTTACTTGTATATGTTTAAAAAAAGAAAAGAAGAATATATTTTATTCTTCAACATAGGAATCTATGTCGATATCTAAATCATTACAGATTCCTTTTAATTGCTCATATAATTTCTCATCAATTGCAATGCCATTAGCTTCAGCATCTGCAATTCTTTTAACTTCTAAATCGCCAGGTATAGCAACAGTTTCACCAGTAGCGCGGACTTGTGATACAAAGTCTTCGGTATTAGCAACAAACTCTCCAAAGTCTCCAAATTTGGAAGGATCGATAACTACGTATAGGTCTCCTTTGGTACAGTCTTTGGTAGGTGAAGCTGTTCCACTCACTCCAAGTCCGTATCCTGCTTGTACTAATGGTCCTGTTAAAATTTCAATTAATAATGATAATGCATACCCTTTGAATCCACCAAATGGCAATATTGATCCTTCAAGTGCTGCTTCTGGGTCATTTGTTGGGTTTCCATCTTTATCCAATGCCCATCCGTCAGGTAAATCTAAACCTTTTCTTTTGGATTCAATTATTTTTCCACGGGCTGTGACAGAAGTTGCCATATCCACAGTAATATATGTTTCAGAAGGAATACCTAATGCAATAGGATTGGTACCGATTAATGGTTTGCTGCCTCCTAATGGTGCAATAGCAGGGTCGGTATTTGCGAGAACTAGTCCGATACAATTTTCTCTTAATGCTAAATCAGAATAAAATCCAGTTACACCAAAGTGATTTGTATTGTGGACACCTACACAACCAATTCCAACTTCTTTAGCTTTTTTAATTGCAATCTGCATTGCTTTATAGGATACAGCTTGTCCAAATCCACTATTACCATTGATTAAAGCAATTGCAGGAGTTTCTTTTTCAATTACAATGTCATCTTTTAAATTTATGGTTCCTGATTCGATACTGATTAGGTATTGTGGGAATCTTCCTAATCCATGTGATGTAAATCCTTTTAAATCTGCATCTATTGTTGCTTCAGCTACAAATTCGCTGTCTTCTTCGCTAGCTCCTAATTTTTTTAAAATTTCTTTTACAAGAGCTATTTCGTTATCTTTCATTATCTTCATTTACACACCTCTAAATTTTTCATCAAATCAGTATTCAATTTCAGATCCTTCAAAAGCTTTAACAGTTATTTTTTCGTTATCTGTTACTTTACCAATGATTTGGCAATTGCAATATTCTTTTAAAGTATCCATTATTTTATTAGCTTCATTTTCATCAGCTATTACAACAAAACCGACACCCATATTAAATACTCTATACATTTCTTTGATGTCTACATTTTGTTCGTAAATAAGTTTGAATATTTCTGGAACTTCTGGAAGATTGGTAATTTCATATCCTATGCCTTTTTTCAAACGTCTGAGATTAGTAAATCCTCCTCCGGTAATATGTGCAAGTCCATTAATTTTATATTCTTTTTCAAATAATGCTACTATAGGTTTAACATATAATTCGGTTGGTCTGATTAACTCTTCACCAATGGTAGTTTCACCATTAGGCATTTTATCATCAACAGTAAAACCTGCATCATCAAACAGTGCTTTTCTTGCAAGACTATATCCGTTGGAATGAATTCCATTACTTTCAATACCGATTAATACGTTTCCAGGTTCAATATTTTCACCAGTAATGATTTTATCGATATCTACAAAACCAATTCCAGTACCTGCCAAATCGAAATCTTTGATGATTCCTGGAAGGGATGCTGTTTCACCGCCTATAATTGCTATTTTTGATTCTTCAGCACCTTTCACTAATCCTTCAGCAATTTCACTAGCTCTTTCGGGGTCTGGTTTTTCAACAGCAAGATAATCCACTAATGCTATTGGTTCTGCACCTACGCAGAGTATATCATTAACAACCATAGCAATACAGTCTATTCCTACTGTGTCATATTTATTCATCATTTCTGCAATTAAAATTTTACTTCCAACACCGTCAGTACTCATTGCGATAGCTTTGTCACCTAATTTTACTAAAGCCGCATAATGTCCACTGTCAGTAATAATATCTCTACATGCTAATGTTGATTTAAGTTTATCTGCTAATTTTGAAACGGTAACAGCTTCAAGGTCTATATCAACACCAGATTCTGAATAAGTAACCATTTTTACACCTATAAGCTTTATTTGTTAAAATTTATTAAAAATAAATAAAAAAATATTGTGTTTAACAATATTTTCATAGTTTATATTTTGTTTTATTAAGTATTTAATTGTTTTTTATTACTGTATTCTCACACAATCTAAATTGATTGGAGTTTTAGTTTCAATTTTATAACTTCTGTGAATTGAAGATGCTAAATCAACTGCTTTGTAAGGGTCTCCATGACAAGTAATAACTTTTTCAGGTCTTGGATTAAGTCTTTTAACATATTCCATTAATTGTCTTCTGTTGGAGTGTCCACTAAATCCATTAATGGTTTTCACTTCCATTCTTACACAGAATTGTCTGGTTCTGCCATCATCGTCTTCCAATGGAATTTCTTTCCATCCTTTTTGGACTCTTCTACCCATTGATCCTTCTGATTGGTATCCTACAAATATTAATGTGTTTTTATCATCTTCACATAACCATTTGAAGTATTCTACGGAATTTCCTCCAGTTAGCATTCCTGAAGTTGATAATATTATTGCAGGTTGTTTGCTTTCAACAATTTCTTTTCTTTGGTCGTGGTTTTGAACTTTCTCAAACATGTCTGATACAAATGGATTTCTGCCCATGTGGAAAATTTGGTCTCTTAAGTCTTTACTTAAGTATTCAGGTCTTGCAGTGTGGATTGCAGTTGCCTCCCAAATCATACCATCAATGTAAATTGGTACCTCTTCAATTAATCCATGTCTCATATATTCTTCCAAAACAACCATAAGTTCCTGAGCTCTTCCTACAGCAAACACTGGAACTAATACTTTTCCACCACGTTTAAGTGTTTTATAGATGGTTTTCATCATTTCTTTTTCAGCATTATTCCTTGATGGTTGCACATCTTCTCTTCCACCGTAGGTACTTTCCATAATCACTGTTTCGGCACGTGGGAATCTGATTGTTGCAGGTTCAAGTAATCTTGAAGGTTCGTATTTAAAATCCCCAGTATATACTAAGTTATGAGCTCCATCTCCGATGTGCATATGTGATATTGCTGAACCTAAAATGTGTCCTGCATTATGTAATGTTAATCTAATGTCTGGAGAAATGTCGGTTACTTCTCCATAGTCTAATGTAATTGTATTTTTAATAGCTTGTTTCACATGTTTTGATGTGAATGGGAGAGGATTTCCTTCTCTATGAGCTATGTCCAAGTGGTCAAATTGTAAAAGTGTGGTCAAATCTCTAGTTGGAGTTGTACAATAAACAGGTCCTTCATAACCGTAATGGTAAAGATATGGTACAAATCCACAATGGTCTAAGTGTGCATGAGATATAATGACTGCATCTAACTCTTCAATAGAAAATTCTGGTGCATTTAAGTATGGAAATGCATTTTTATTATCTGATGCTGCAACATTTACACCACAGTCCAATAATACACGGCTGTTTGGTGTTTGTAATAACATTGAAGAACGTCCTACTTCTTTAAATCCTCCCATTGAAGTAACTCTTGCCCAGTCATTTGGGTGTTTACTTCCTTGATGGATTTGACGTCCGAGACGTTGCAACATTTTTTTTCTTTCTTTACTACTATTCTTTTGTATTGTTCTTATTTTTCCAATAATATCTGAACTTATTGGTGGGGTTCTTAAGATTTTAGGTGCCCATCCAGTATTTTTCACAATGCTTCTAGATGTTACTCCGTATTTTCCAATAACGAGCCCTGGTTTTTTTGCAGTAATAACTACTTCACCAGTTACAGTATCGAAGTAAATGTCAGTAATTTCAGCTCCTTCAGGAACAATTTCATGAACCTTATTAATGGTTTCTTCGGGTTCAAGTAATGCGCATTTGTCGGACCTGATAATAATTCTTTTTCTAAGTTCTTTTGCAAGTGATCTTATAAGATCGCCGTTTTCAGTTATAATTTCTGGATTTTTAGTGTAAACTACTACTTCTGGTCCTTCAAATTCCACTTTGGAAACTTGAATTTCTTTTGGTAGTTTTTCCAAAATCTCTTTTTTAATATCTTCTAAAATATCTGAAGTCATATAATCCCTTCAAAAAAAGTTGGTGTAGTATAATAGTTTATGAAAAGCTTTAAGCTATAAATAGTTAAATTTCATAAACTATCTACACTATTTATATAAAAAAATAGTTAGTTATGAAAAATTAGTTTACTTATATTTTCTCTAGAATTTCATTAATTTTTTCATTATCTAACATTTCAAAGCCGTTTTTATCTACTTTTGCAACCAAATATCCGTTCCCGGAATATGTGTCACGTTCAGCAGCAGCTCTAATAGCTCTTATGGCTATTTCGATTCCTTCGTCAGTTGTTAAATCATCTCTGAATCTGTCTTCAAGAACACCGTATGCAACGATAGAACCTGATCCAGTTGAGATATAAGTATCTTCAATCATTCCGCCAGCAGGGTCTAATGAATAGAGAGATGGTTTGTCTTCATCCATTCCTCCAAGTAATGTTTGGACATACATTGGACCGGAACGTAATATGTTTGCAGTTAATGATGCAGCTGCTTTTACACTGATTTTATCATTGTTTCTCATTTCATAAAGAGAAATTTCTGCTTCAATAACTTTCATTAAACTTTGTGCATCTCCTACGGAACCTGCAATGGTTGTTACGATGTGATCATTAATTTTAAATATTTTTTCTGCGACTTTATGAGCTACTAAGTTTCCCATACTAGCTCTTCTTTCGCTTGCAAATACAACACCATCATTACAAGTAATTCCTACGGTTGTTGTACCTTCTAATATTTTATCATCCATTTAAATACACCTCTATAGTATTTAAAATATCTTATTTCAACTACTTATAGGTTGAATACAATAAAATCAATTAATATTTATATTAATTTTATTTAAAATCAGAATCAATAATTAGTATAAACTAACAATATTAATA
>NZ_CAMHFP010000028.1 GCF_946184425.1 uncultured Methanobrevibacter sp.
GGTCGAAATGTTCTAAGAAGTCTTGTGCAGCTCTTCTTACATCTCTTGAACCGATAATGTATCTACCAGCAATAATGATATTAGCACCTTTATTGATAGCTTCTTCAACATTATTAGGTTTGATTCCTCCAGCAACAGCTATTAAACCTTTATCGCCGAGAGTTGCTTTGATGTCTTTAATATTACCCCATTCAGTCATGTCACTGGTGTCTTCACCGTGTTCTGCTCTGTAGGTTTCCATATCAACATTTCTGTGTAATAAAACAATGTCAGGTTTTAAATCATCAGGTAATTTTGCTAATTTTTTCTCAAATTCAGCTACATTCATCATATCAAGGATGGAGTAGATACCTTGTTTTTGAGTTTCATGAATAGCTTTTGCGATAGATTCGACAGTACCTAAACCAGAGATTGCTACTGCATCAGCAGTTTCATCAGCTGCCATTTTAACTTCAACACGACCGACATCTAAAGTTTTTAAGTCTGCAATAATGAATGCATCAGGACGTAAAGCTCTGATTTTACCAATAATTCCTACACCGAATTTTTTAACGAGTGGAGTACCAGCTTCGAGTAAAATTCTATCATTATCAGGTAAGTCATTAATGATTCTTTCCATAGCCGCTTCATTATCAAGGTCAAGTGCAACTTGTAAGTATGGTGGTGACCAAAGTTTTTTGACTTTGAATCCCATAATTGGGTGAGTTCCACGGTCTTTTTCTGCAAGTACTTTGTCGATGGATGGGTAATTTTCCATTGCTCTTCTGATAGCTAATTTTGTTGCCCCATAGTTGTACTGATATATTTTTCTGTAATCTTTTGCAGAAGGGTCGATAAATACACTTACATTGATAACAATGTCTTCCACAATATCTTTTGGAATATATCCGTCTTCAACTGCATCAGCTACTGCTCTTGCAACAGCAGTTTGTGCAGGTCCAAAAATTTTACTAGCATCGTCTAAATCACCAACAGTTACTTTAGGAATAATTAAAGTAGCTGGTTTAGTCATTAAGTTTGGTCTGATTACACTTGTTAAAGGAGTGTGTCCAACAGATAAATTGGATAATCCATTAGCAAAAGCTTGACCAACAGGGCCGAATTTATCACCGATTAATAAATCAACGTGAGCTAATTCTGGGCCATCTCCAATAAGAGCTTCACCTATTCTGTACATTGGGTCCATTAAATTTCCTCCGTTATATAATAACATTTTATAATATGTTTTTATTTGTAAATATAATTATTGGAAGTTAATCCTTTTTGAGATATCTTTTGGTAAAGGTAATCTTCTGAAAGGTTTTCCTTCACATTTTTCATTGATTTCGGCAATCAACTCATCAACAGTCATGTCCACTTTTTCACCAGTTTCACGAACTGTGACCTGGAATTTACCGGATTCCATTTCCTTATCACCTACAACAAAAATGTATGGAATCCATTCTTTAGATGCATTTCTGATTTTTTTACCGACACTTTCATCCCTGTCATCAATGTCTACACGGATGTTTGCGGAGTTGATTTTTGAATATAGTTCTTCAGCAAATTCCTTGTGGGATTCACCAACAGTCAAAATTCTTGCTTGAATCGGGCTTAACCAAGTAGGTAACATTGGAGATCTTTCATTGATTTCAATTGCAGTTTTTTCAAGCATTGCACATAAAACTCTTTCAATACTGCCTGTAGGTGAAGTGTGCAATATTGTAGGATTATGCTGTTTGCCGTCTTCGCCCAAGTATGTAATGTCAAATCTTTTACCACTTTCAACATCGATTTGAACAGTAGGGTTTTCAATAGGACGTCCTAAAGCGTCGATATTTGCCAAGTCTATTTTACATACCCAGTAATGATGTCTTTCAGGCAAGATTTCTAAAAGAATTGGTTTTTGGAATTTACTTGCAATTTCATACATCCATTCTTCATTTTCCTCAAAGAAGTCCTGAGTTGCTCTGAAAATTACTTCAAAATCCAAATTCAAATCTACACCGGTTTGCATACACATGTCAGTCTGTTGGGAGAATTCATCTAATGATGATGGTACATCACAACAGAATGAGTGGCAGTCAGGCATGGTAAATGCTCTTAATCTTTTAAGACCTACAACTTCACCTTTTTTCTCATAACGGAAACTGTATCTGGTTAATTCAAAGATTTTTGCAGGGAAATTTTTCCAGGTCAAATATGAATCGGACATTAATCTGAATGCGCCGAAACAAGCTGCAAACCTAAGCATTAAATTCTTTTTAGTGTCAGTTCTGTATTGCCTTTCACCGAATTTGTAAGCATGTTCATAAATTGCCTGATTATCCAAATCATAGAAAATTGGAGTTTCAACAGGCATTGCTCCACGATCAACAGTTAAGTCATAGACATAATCAGCAAGCAAATCTCTGATTAATTTTCCTTTAGGATACCATCTTAAGTTTCCTACATCAGATGCAGGCTCATAATCACAGATTTCCTTTTCTCTCATGATTTTTACATGAGGAGGTTCACCTTCATCAGATGCGCCCTGCCCGAGTTCATAATCAACTAACTGTTTGAAAGCTCTATTTTCAAATTTAAAGTCTTCAATTTGAGTAATTTTGTTTCCTTCAAGAATTTGCCATTTAGAAGGTTTTCTTTCGACTTTTTCTTCATCAGCATCAGCAGTTATAGTTCTTGAAAGTTCGCTTAATGGATGTCCTTTACAGGAAATTTCAAATGCCTTATACCATCCGAAAGGTACTCTTTTAACATTGAAATCCTCAGCAAGTAAAGCTTCTTCAGTGTCTTTTAATATTTGAATTGCTACTTTTGGAGAACCTAATGAAGAAGATAAGTGAGCATATGGATATAAAACTATATTTTCAGCTTTAACTTGTTCATTGGTTTTTTTAACTTCACTGACTAAATTTTTAACAATGCCTTCCGGATTATTTTCATCATCTTTTTCAACACTTGTAAATACCACTAAAGAGTCATCGAAAGCGCCTTCCATTTTTGCGTCCTCAATCTCTTCAGCAACAGGTGTCTTATTCTTTACAGTATAATTTAAATAATCAGAATGAATTAATAAAATTCTCATTTAATCACCAATATATTATGATTTAAATTTTATTTTTAATATTATATAAAATGATTTATACAAAAATTGTTATATAACAAGTTTCAAATTACTAAATATGAGAATTATTTTAGCAGGAACCGGCAGTGCCGTTGGAAAAACAACAATATCCACCGGAATCATGAAAGCATTAAGTGAAAAATATAATGTTCAGCCATTTAAGGTTGGACCTGATTACATCGACCCATCGTACCACACATTAGCTACAGGAAACGTGTCCAGAAATCTGGATTCCTTTTTTATGGAATCCGGCCAGATAAGGGATTCCTACCTGAAAGCAATGGATGGAAAGGACATTGCCATAATCGAAGGTGTTCGTGGGCTTTATGAAGGAATCGACTCAGTAAACGATGTCGGAAGCACTGCCTCAATAGCTAAATCATTAAAGGCACCGGTGATTTTAATCATAAATTCCAGAAGCTTGGTTAAAAGTGCGGCCGCTTTAGTTTTGGGTTTTAAAGCTCTTGACCCGGAAATTAATATTGCAGGAGTTATCCTGAATAAAGTAAAAAACAAAGCACACTACGAAAAAACAAAAAGGTCCATTGAAGAAATTACCAAAACAGAGGTAATCGGCGGCATTATACGGGATGATTCAATATCAATTGAAGAAAGACATTTAGGTCTTGTTCCTGCCCGTGAAAAAGAAAATTCTCTTAAATACATTGACATCTGGTCAGAAGTTATTAAAAATTCAATTGACCTAGACAGACTGGTTGAAATTGCGCGTGAAGCTCCGAAAATTACTTCAGATATCGTTCCGATCTGGAACAAATTAAATAAACAGAAAGTAAAGATTGGAGTTGCTTATGATGAAGTGTTCAATTTTTATTACAAAGAAAATATTGAATCTTTAGAGGCAAACAATGCTAAAATAGAATATTTCTCACCTTTAAACGACGAAGGACTGCCTGATGTGGACGGATTATATATCGGTGGAGGATATCCCGAACTCTTTTCCAAAGAACTTAGCGCAAATGAAAAGATGCTTCAAGATATTAAAACTTTCCACCTTGAAGACAGACCTATCTTTGCCGAATGTGGCGGTCTGATGTATCTTATGAATTCCATTCATGAAGATAAAGTCGTTGATGTATATCCTTACAAAGCAGTTCTGACAGACAGAGTGCAGGCACTAAAATACACCATCGCAGAAGTTAAAGAGGACAATATCATATCCAAAAAAGGTGAAAAATTCCATGGTCATGAATTCCATTATTCCAAAGTATTGGTTGACTCAAACAATATCAAACACAATTTGGCATTTAATATCCTAAGAGGAAAAGGTTCATACAATAACCAGGACGGATTTATGGAAAGAAACACTCTTGCAAGTTATGTTCACACACATGTGGCGGCAATGCCTGATTTTGGAGGAAACCTGACTATTTCCGCCCGGGAAATTGGAGGATAAATTATGAAATTTGAAAAAGTTGATTTTTTCCAGCCGTTGCTTGTGGTTGTTGCAATTCTTGCCTTTTTAGGTATGGGCTATATAGGATCTTTTAACTACAGATTTGAAAATCCTTTAAAACTAAAAGTGATATTGACAATTGTATTTTCCTGCATAATATTTGCGGCAGGGGCTATTTTTGTAAAATACAAGATTTCAGTTGATGAAACAAAAAAGCTCGATTTTTTATCCGAAAAGTTAATTGTCTCATTAGTCATAATAGCTTTAATCCTTCAAACTCTAAATATGGTATTGATTGGAGGAATTCCTCTTTTTAACAGTGTTTTAAAGTCAAACGCAACCACAAACATTTGGAGAATAGCTTATCCGCTATTTTTGATAATGATAAATGTATTGCTTGCAAAATATTATAATAAAAAATATCTCCTGTTAGTCGTTTTAGGAGCGTTAATATTCGGTTTGAATGGTTACAGAACTTCAGTACTTGGAATACTTGGAAGCTCATTTATTACTCTTTTTTACCTTAAAAAAATATCAAGAAAATTAGGAATCGTTTTCATTGCAATAATCGTTGTCGGAATGCTGGCTGTCGGATACATTGCATCCCAGTCAATTGCAAACCAGCATTGGACATTGAATCCTCTTGAACTTGTTTTCTACAGAGCCGCATTCACATTGGAAGTATTTGAAAAAATAATCCCGTTAGGCGGAACAACACACGGCCATATCCTAAGCATGATTTTCTCATCAGGAAGCCCTAGAACATTTATAGGACAGTACGTACTGCATTACGATGTATGTTTAACATCCACACTATTCGGACCTGTATATCTTGATTTCGGATTAGTCGGACTAACAGTTCAAATGCTTTTCATGGGAGTATTTTTACAGTTAGTACATAAAATAAAAAAAGGAATAGGAGTAGGAATTTACTCCATCATAATAACACACACATTAATTTGGATAGAAACCGGACCAACAGACATTATGATTTGGTTCTTATATCTGTTAGGATTGATTTTAATAATAATTAATTTTAATTATATTAAATTAAACAAAAATTAATATAATTAATATTACTAATGAAATAAAGAATATGAATGTTCCTTTTACAAGGAAATTGGAATTCCTTTCGACATGTAATGATAAACCATAAGATAAGACTAATGCCACTACCATTTCAATTAATCCAGTAATTCCCGCATCCAATCCTATAATATTTCCGCCGATGAATGCAATAAGATAGGAAATTACTACTACAACCAAAATCATTGCTATCGGATTTTGAATTAATTTAAAGAATAAAGAATTTGCCATGCCGATTCTCTGATTGTAATTATACAATGTAGTAGGACCGTAATTGGAACTTCTAGTGGAAGCACCTCTATTGAACAGTGAAGCCAATCCTTTAGGATGATTCTCACCTATTTCCCTATACAGAGTATTTTTATAAACGACAGGATTTTGGTCTCTTCTCCTCATCAGATATTCCATGTCGGAAGCGTCATAATTATATTCCGGATATTCTTCATCAATATAAGCGGCAGCTCCTCCGTCATATGGAGTATTGTCCAGAGTTGTCTGAGAAGTTCTGTCCTGATATTTTTTGGCAAGTTCAAGCAAGTTGTTCCGGTCAACCAATTTGATATTTTTCCTAAGTGCATAATTTGTCGCCTGACTTGAAAAATAAGATGAGGAAACAATGGTTACCTTAGATGCTTTCAGACTTTCGCCGACTTCTTCCATCTCCTTTAAAACATCCACTCCGATTTCAAAGTCTTTGTCATAGTTTTTACATGCTACAACTACCCCAAAATCACCAATATTGGTTGGTAATATAGCATATATATCTATAACTTTTTGGGAGGTTTTAAAATTCTTATAAACCTTGAAACCTGAGTCCTCCATTACTTTAGCTATAAAATTGATAAGTTGTGGTTTTTCCAAATTTCCACCCGCATGTGTTTTTTAAAAAAAATTACTAATATATTTTATACATTAAATTATTATTAAAGTTTATCATATTGCACCCCAGATATAAAAATATTTTAACAAGGTTATACCTTAATTAATATATGAAAGCATTAATATGTAATGATGATGGAATAACTGCTTCAGGAATATTGGCTGCTAAAAAAGCCGTGGAAGAATTATGTGATACATGTGTAATTGCACCAGAAAGACAACAAAGCGGTATTGGGCATGCCATAACATTATATGAACCATTAAGATTAAATAAACATACATTGAAAGATGGAAGTTTAGGCTATGGTGTGAGCGGAACACCGACCGACGCAGTAAGTATCGGACTTTTTGAATTGCTGGACGAAAAACCGGACATCATGATTTCAGGAATAAACACTGGTTATAATTTAGGACAAGCAGAACTAACAACATCTGGAACATTAGGGGCCGCCCTAGAGGCAGCAAGTTTTGGAATTCCAACCATAGCAATTTCACTGGAAGTAGTGAGGGACGATATAAAATTTGAAAACGGAGAAGTTGAAATAGATTTCAGCTTTGCCGGGAAAATGCTTAATAAATTAGTTAAAATAGTACTTGAAAAGGGACTGCCTGAAGGAATTGACCTATTGAATGTAAATATTCCAGCAGAACCAATAAATGAAGAGTTTGAAGTTGTAAAATTAGGAAAAAGAATGTATACACCAGTCATTCATAAACGTTTAGATCCCCGTGACAAGCCATATTACTGGATTGGAGGTGAACCATACGATTTCGACAAGCCAGGCAGTGACGGTTATGAATTACGAAAGGGTCAAAAAAGTACAATAACACCATTAAAAATAGATTTAACCAGTGATATGAGTTTATTAAAAAAATGGTTAAAATAAAATACTTATAAGTTCAAATCTTTAAGTATTTTATCTCTTTCTTCACGAAGCTCGTTTAAAATTTTTTCATCGTTGCATCCATCTCTTTTTAACTGTTCAATTGTTCTTGTAATCGCTTCTAAATTTTCTTCTAATTGATTAATTGCCATAATATATATTATCAACATTAAAGTATTTAAAGTTGAAACATCAAAATAAAAATAGAATTAAGCAAGGATTTGAAAAAATGAGTTTTGACAAAGATAACGTAAATAAACTTTTTACTCAATTTAAAGATAAATATGTAACTGTAGATTTAAGAGGCAACTATCAAAGTGAAGGAAAAGTAATTGCTATCGATAATTATTTAAATCTTGTCCTTGAAAATGAAAACGGCCTTGAAACCATTAAAGGCGGAAATATTATTTTTATCAGTTTAAAAGAAGATTGAAATCTTAGATATCCACTTCAATTCCTAAGATTTCTTTTTTACCATTGAAAACATCCATCGCTATTTGTGCAGCACCGATTGCACCGGATTCTTTTGAAATAACCTGTAAAGGATACTTGTTTTTGAAATATTTGTTAATTTCATCTTCAAAACTAAATGGTTCGGTTGCACTTCCAATAGAACCTGTTAATACAATTCCTTCAATTTCGTTATTGCAAACCACATCCAAACCGGCAATTTCCATTGCTACAGTCATGATTAATGTATCAATGGCCAATTTGGCCTTTTCATCACCATTTCTATAGTTTTCTAAAAGCTGGTCTTTCATATTGGCAACTTTACCGTCAATTCCCGCTATCTTAATTGCACCGGCATGTGAAAAACAGCCGTTTGCAGAAGCATTATTTTCATCGATATCCCTAATCATTTCCAAATCTATAGGCCCATGAACAACACCCATAGCACCCAAACAGGCATCAATAGCGCCCTTGATTTTTCCGTCTTCAATCAGAATATCAACACTGTTTGATGAGATATCTGCTACAATGAAATTACTCCATCCTGTCTCTTTTACTGCATTATAGGAAATGCTGACTTTTTCAGGACTGGCCTGGTGAGAATAAGCTGCTCTAAAAAGTTTATCTAAAGAAATGGAATCTTTATGAAGACCCGGAATCATTACAGAAGGAATATTTAATTCCTGCAATTCAGAAAAGACAGATGTTCCACCGCCTGTAACCTTTCCCGCACCGTTTATAGATAAAATTCCACGGTCTTTTACCTGATTAGTAGGTAAAATCTTACTGATTCCGTCACCCATAGCATAAGTGATAGCCATCAATTTAACTGAATCCAAATCAACACGTTTGGCTAGCTCTTCTGAAGCAGAAATCAAACCTTTTTTACTTTCCTCTCTTCCAATTTTAAAAACATCGACAACATCCCCCTCAGTGGACATTATGCAAAAAGAGATTCCAGTAGTTCCATGGTCCATCCCAATAAATACCATGTTTACCACACACAATAAAAATATTAAATAAAAAAATAGTAAAAGGATTAAAAAAGACTTAATCGTCTTTTTGTAATCCGCAAGCTTTTCTTAATCTTTCACCAACAATTTCAATATCTTTTTGACCTTCTGCAGCCCTCATTTCTTTTAAGTTAGCTCCATCAGTAGCGTTTTCATCAGCCCATTGTTTTTTGAAGGTTCCATCTTGAATTTGTTTTAAGGTTTCTTTCATGCCTTCTCTTGCTTCATCAGTGATGATTTTTTTACCTCTGGTTAAACCACCGTATTCTGCAGTGTTACTTACATCATGCCACATGCCCGCAAAACCTTTTTCATAGATTAAATCTACAATGAGTTTTACTTCATGACAGGTTTCGAAGTAAGCGATTTCAGGTTGATAACCTGCTTCAACCAAAGTTGTGAATCCAGCATTGATTAATTCAGTGATTCCACCGCATAAAACAGTTTGTTCACCGAATAAGTCAGTTTCAGTTTCTTCTTTGAAGGTTGTTTCTAAAACTCCAGCTTTGGTTAAACCACAAGCTTTTGCCATGCCTAATGCTAATTGTAAAGCATCACCAGTCGCATCCTGTTCGACTGCAACTAAACCAGGGATACCGAATCCTTCTTCGTAAGTTCTTCTTACCATAGATCCTGGTCCTTTTGGTGCAAACATTACAATATTAACATCTTCACTAGGTTTGATTAATTCAAAGTGAATGTTGTAACCGTGAGAGAATGAAATAGTGTTACCCGCTTCAACATATGGTGCAATTTGTTCATTGTATACTTTTTCCTGAATTTCATCAGGAAGTAAAATGTGAATAATATCAGCTTCTTTTGCTGCATCTTCAATAGTTTTAACAGTCATTCCATCTTCTTTAACAAGATTCCAAGAACTTCCGTTTTCTCTTACACCAACAATAACATTAGCTCCACTATCAGCCATGTTTCTAGATTGTGCTCTTCCTTGAGAACCATAACCAATTACTGCAATGGTTTTGCCTTCAAGAGCATCCGTATTTACATCGTCGTCGTAATACATTTTCATTTAAAATCATCTCGCAAGTATTTAATAAAATTAAGATATCAATTTAATATCACTTAATAAATATGATTTTTTACACTTATAAAAGTATCAATTTTAAATATAATTAATGTAAAATATTTATTATACTAATATCAAAGGTGGTTTATATTAAAAACGGATTATTGAGAATTATATTATTCTCATTCATTTTATTTTTATGTCTTGGAATAGTCTCCGCATCCGAAAATATAACAGATAATGACAATATTGAAGATTTAATAGATAACTGTGAAGATCAAGGAATCGTAAAACTTGATGAAAGAACATACGAATTGAATCCTGAAAGTGAAACACATTTATATCTAAACAAATCCATTTCCATTGAAGGAACACATGAAAAAACAATAATTGACGGAAAAAATTCAACCTTATTTTTAGATGTTGTAAAAGAACCTGAACCGGACTACAATGGAACAATTATAATAGCAAAAGACATTTATGATATCAAAAATACCGGAAAAAATATAATTTTTAAAAATATTACATTTAAAGATTTGAACTTAATAAGCCGCCATAAAATGGACTTTTTAGATTGCAATTTTATAAAAACAAATTTCACAAGCAAAGAATTGAACAATACTTTTGAAAATTGCATATTTGATGAATCAAAAATTGAATTACATTTATATGATGGGTATATCCACAATTATTATTCAAAAATAACAAATTGTACTCTTCATAACTCCCGAATCACCTCCAAGGTCAATATTTTTATATGTATTGTTGGAAGTTCCATGGTTTTCATTAAAAACGGACTGGATTTGAAAAATTCTAACCTTATAAACTCAGATATTTCATTAAGTCATTATAAAATTAACATAAGCAATTCAAAATTCAGCAATTCCAAATTAACAGGACAGTCCGATTCATTCAGCATTGTCAATACCTCCTCCAACAATCAAAAAATTTACCTTGATTACAGTGACATTAACTTTGAGCAAAGTAATTTTAATAATTCCGAATTTAAATTTACAGGAGGATATTATGCTAAAGGATGCAATGTTGTTTTAAAAAATAACAATATTTATAACTCCAATTTTAAGTTCAGTTCAGATATCTTTTCACATCCATCATCCCTGACAATTCAAAATTCCTCTGTTGAAAATTGTGAAATTAAAACAACAGAAACAGACATTAAAATCAATAACTCAACTTTCAATGAAAGCTGGCTTGAATTAAGTTTCTCAAATCTGGATATGGCAAATTCCCTATTTTACAGCAATGGAAGTGTATGTGAGGTAATCAAAACAAAAACTGAATCCGATCCATTTACAGTTAGAGACAATAATGGAACTGAAACTCAAGTATGCATTCCTTATCAGGTAAAAACAAATTATACCTCAGAAAACTCCTACCTAATCAACGGCAGCGGAAAACACAAAATAAGTAGTGAAGACATTAACGTCGATACAGTTTATCAAATATCATATAACAGAAATATCAATTATTATACTAATGACATCATTACATTCAATGTAAGAACACCTGATGGAAATCCCGTTGCAAACCTCAGATTACTCATTGAAAATCCAAATAAGAGTTTTACAACCATAATCATTACAGATGAAAACGGGAATGCACACTACACACTAGACGATATTGGAAAAGTAACTCTTAAAATATTTTATGAAAATATAAGACCTGATTTTTGGCAACAAAGAAGAACTTATTTAGAAGTAAATTTGATAGTTAAACCAAAAGTTATTGATTTAAAACTAACCAAAAACTTTAAATTCAACAAGTATTCAAAAGTCAGCGGCTTTTTAAAGGCAAAAATAATTAGCTATAATAATCTAGGTGATCTATCAGGCATGCATGTGATTTTTAAACTATTTTACACCAACAAATACAATATTTATCATAGGACGACCGATTCCAATGGAGTGGCATATTTAAAAATACCAGACAGGATAAATGCCGGCATTCATAAAATTCAGATTATTGCCAGTGAAGTCCAGAAAACAACATTCATTAAAATTGATAAAGCTAGGACAATAGTTAAAGCCCCAAAAATTATCAGTAAATTTAAAAAATCAAAATATTTCACAGTCATTATTAAAAATAAAGAAACAAAAAAACTACTTTCAAATGTTAAAGTAAAAATTAAAGTATTTAGCGGAAAAAAATTCAAAACATATACAGTAAAAACAAATAAGAACGGAATTGCTAAATTAAATATTAAAACATTAAAAATAGGAATACATAAAGTTATTATTTCATCCGGAAATAAAAACTACTACATTTCTGCAAAAAGCCAAATAACAATAAAAAAATAAGAGATAGATAGGATTTAATATCCATCTACTAAAACTTTTAACTCTCCGGTTACAATATCAATTATAAGACCATGTACCGGTACATCTGGAATTAATGGGTGGTTTTTGATTTTTTCACAAACATCTTTAACATTTTCTTCTTCTGATTCAAATCCACCAATCCATTCAGCTAAATCATATTTAGCAATGTCTTCTTCTTTAATGCCCCTTGCAAGCATTTTTTCTTTTAAAGCTTCAGCATCTGCACCAGCCATACCACATTCAGTGTGACCGACAACCATTACTTCTTCAGCACCGAGGTTGTATAAAGCTGCACCAATAGATCTTATTGCATCTTCACCAACAATTGAGTTTCCAGCATTTCTGACGATTTTTGCATCTCCTCTTTTAAGACCTAAAGCAGGTTCAAAAAAGTCGATTAATCTACAGTCCATACATGTTAAAATAGCTAATTTTTTAGCTGCATGGTGTGACATTTCTTCGCCTTCAAAGTTTTCTACAAATTCCTTATTGTCTTTTAATACATCTTCCAATATAGTCATTTTATACCCCCCTTGACATAGCGGTAAGGCCAGTACGAGCTATTCTTTTTATTCCATAGCTCTCCACTAAAGATATGAATGCATTGATTTTCTCCTTATCTCCAGTTAGCTCAATAATTAATGTTTGCTCTGTGACATCCAATATGTGAGCTCTGAAAATATTAGAGTATTGCATTATCTCAGCTCTTGCTTTTGCATTGGGAATAGCAACCTTAACAAGGCACAACTCCCTTTTAACAGCTTTTTCAGTAATATCTTTAATCTTGATAACGTCAATTAATTTATTCAGTTGCTTTGTAACCTGTTCCAATCCTTTTTTGTCTGCATGAACAGTGATTACCATACGGGATTGGCCCTCTACTTCAGAATTTCCAACTGTGATACTGTCAATGTTGAATCCTCTTCTATTAAACATTCCAGCTACTTTCTGTAAAACACCTGGTTTATCTTCAACTAATGTGGAAATAACGTGATATTCCAAATCCATTTAAATCACATCCTTTTCGAGTTTGTATTCACCTATCATTTCATTGATACCGGCTCCAGGAGGAAGCATAGGTAAAGCTTCTTCAGGGTCTACGACAACATTTAATAAAATAGGTTCATTATCTTTAATTGCATTAGATAAAGCTTCTTTAGTTTCGCCAGGTTTAGTAATTCTTACTCCATTAACACCGAAACTTTCAGCCAATTTAACAAAGTCAGGGCTATTTCCCAATAATGTTTGAGAGTGTCTTTCATTATACAATAAGCTTTGCCATTGATATACCATTCCCAAAGTTCTGTTTTCTAACACAACAGCAATGACCGGTAAATCATATTCACGAACAGTGGCCAGTTCCTGACAGACCATTAAAAATCCACCGTCACCGTTTATGGATACAACCGGATCATCAGGACAGGCAACTTTTGCTCCAATAGCTGACGGGAAACCGAATCCCATAGTTCCTAAACCTCCTGATGAGATGAATTTACGTGGTTTTTGAGTGTCAAAGAAATGTGCCGCCCACATCTGATTTTGACCAACGTCTGTTGTCAATATAGATTCAGGAGTTAAGACTTCTGCAATTTCCTTTATAACACTTTGCGGTTTTAAAGGCACATCATCATAACTTACACGAGGGAGCAAATCTTGCTTTCTTTGTTTCATCATATCAGTCCATTTATTAACATCAGATGATACTTCATAACCATCCAATAGCTTATTTAATGAAGATAAAACATTTTTTGCATCCCCTACAATAGGCAAGTCAACATCAACATTTTTTCCAATTTCTGCAGGGTCTATATCAATATGAATAACTTTTGTATCAGGTACGAAACTATCTAATCTGCCAGTAGTTCTATCCGAAAATCTTACACCAACTGCTATTAGCAAATCAGATTCATTAATATAATCATTTGAAACTTTCCTTCCATGCATGCCCAGCATTCCCAATGCCAAATCATCAGTTTCATCAATTGCCCCTTTACCTAAAAGTGAAGTCATCACAGGAGCGTTAATAGTTTTTGAAAGTTTGGTTAATTCACTGCAAGCGTTAGCTATAATTACACCTGCACCTGCTAAAATCATTGGTTTTTTTGATTCCTTGATTAAATCACGAGCTTTTTTAATTTGTCTGATATTTCCTTTAATAGTCGGATTATAACCAGGAGTTTCAATTAATGAATCGTCAAATTTTGTCAGTTCCCCTTCCTGAACTTCTTTAGGAACATCGATTAAAACAGGACCCGGCCTTCCAGTAGAAGCAATTTTAAAACTAGATTTAACAATTGAAGGAATTAAATCTGGATCTTTCGGTTGATAACTATGTTTAACAATAGGCATTGTTATTCCAACAATATCCGCTTCCTGAAATGCATCATTTCCAATTAAATGAGTAGGAACCTGACCGGTAATAGCTACAATTGGAGAAGAATCCATAAATGCTGTTCCAATACCTGTTACAAGATTGGTAGCACCAGGACCTGAAGTAGCCAAACACACACCAACTTCACCAGAAGCTCTTGCAAAACCGTCAGCCGCATGAGCTGCGCATTGTTCGTGTCTAACCAGTATATGATCAATGTCTGCATCATATAACATGTCATAAAATGGTATGGTCTGTCCGCCTGGATAACCAAATATTGTTTTTACCCCCATATTCTTGAGGGATTCAATTATCGCTTCTCCGCCTCTCATTGTAATAACCTTTTTATATATTATACATTAACTTATGTATACAAAAATATATATAATTATCTTAATTACAAAAAATTAAATGGATAAAATGGATTACAAAAATTTAATTTGTCACAGGAAACCTGAAAGAAGCTTTTTCATTGGAAATCATCAGTTTCCGGTTTGTGCAAGATGCACCGGATTTTATAGTGGTTTGGCTGTATTTCTAATTTACAATTATTTTTTTAAAATTGAATATAGTTTAAGTTTACTGATTCTTTCAGTGATTCTTTTAATTCCCGTGTCCATTGATGGTTTTACACAACTTTTTAATCTGAGGGAAAGCAACAATACATTAAGATTCCTAACAGGATTTATTGGTGGAATCGGTTTAATAATATTTTTAAAAATAGTAATTAAGGAAATATTAAAGATTATAATAACCTTACTGTAGAAAAAAGTTATTAATCTTTTAAGTAATGATATAAAATAGCTTTTTGAGCGTGCATCCTGTTTTCCGCCTCATCAAAGACAACAGACTGAGGCCCATCAATGACAGCAGTGGAAACTTCCTGACCTCTAACTGCAGGCAAGCAATGCATAAAAATAGCTCCATCATTTGCTAATGCCATTAAATCCTCATTAACTTGGTAAGGAGAAAAAACAGCTTTTCTTTCGATTTCTTCAGCTTCATCACCCATGCTTACCCAAACATCGGTGTAAACAACATCAACATTATCCAAGGCAACGTTGATATCGTCACTTACAACAATTTCAGTATTGTTTTCACGGGCAAAATCTCTTGCTATATTTAGAATATGTTCATTAGGTTCATATCCTTTAGGACATGCTACAGACATATCCATTCCTAAAAGTGGGGCAATCAATAAAAGGGAATTACAGACATTATTTCCGTCACCTACAAAACATATTTTTTTATCTTCAAATGTTCCAAAATGTTCTTTGATAGTTAAGGCATCAGCCAATGCTTGACAAGGGTGTTCGACATTGGTTAACCCACTGATTACAGGCACATCAGAATGTCTGGCCAGTTCAACTACATCACAGTGATCGATAGCCCTAATCATTATTCCATCAACAAAACGGCTTAAAACTTTTGCTGTATCATAAATCGGCTCTCCTCTTCCCATCTGTAAATCGTTGGATGATAAAAATATTGCTCTTCCGCCTAACTGATACATTCCAACATCAAATGATACTCTGGTTCTTGTTGATGATTTTTGAAAAATCATAGCTAAAGTTTTACCTTCAAGAGGTTTGTCTTCAATTTCGCCTGCTTTAATTTTACAAGCCAAATCCAGAATATGTTGAACATCATCTTTAATATCACATATAGATAGTAAATTACCCATTTAATAATTCCCCTAAATAATCTTAACAAAAATAAATATATTTTACTAATATATATTAAACCTTTCTATATTGAAAGTAGATGTCAAGAGTTGTAGATAACACCGGAATTAACAGGAACAGGTATATGCATTTGCTCGAAACATTAAAATCTAAAAGATTTACAACAATTACTAAAGCCATTATACTTCCCAATGTGACTAAAACCTGATTATTCTCTTGTTTTGAAGGATTATATTCAAGAAAATCACGTTTATAAGCATAAATATACATCAATAAGAACGATATTATAGTCAGCAGGATATTGATTCCGAAAATTACCTCTGACAAGAAAAATTCAGAATAATTTCCAATCAAAGATGTTGTAAATGGAATAAATGATATGCAAATCAAAAAGAGAATATTAAGCCATAAATACGGAATGTTGAGATTATTAACCTTCATATATTCATGATGATAAATCCAAAATGAACTTATTATAACAAAACTCACTATAGTAACTCCGATTGTTGGAAGTAATGATGAAAAAAAGTTTATATAATTCGAATAGGAAGATATGACAACTTCAGGAATGGTAATACCGAATATCAGAAGAGTCATTACCATACCGAAAATACCATCAGTAAGGCCCAGTAACCTTCCAGGATCAATTCCAACATTTTTTTCAAATGCATCTTTAATTCTAGTTAAAAAACCATCACCAGACTTTTGTTCAGCAGCATTTTCAGCTAAAAGCTGGGTTTTTGAAATTTCATCTGTATCTATAGAGTATTTTTCATACAAAAACTCTTTTAGTTCCTCCAGAGTTTCATCATCCCAATCCTCTTTAATAGCGTCAATATGCTGTTTCACTTTAATGAGTTTGCTGTACTTCTGTTCAATTTCCTCATCATTCATATTATCAAAAAAAAGAAAAGAAATTTAATTTAAAATTTCTTTCATATGTTCGACACGTTTATTTACAAGTTCAGTTGTACCGACATCCCTTCTGTGGTAAACATTACCTTTAACAAATTCACAAGCTTTTTCAGCTATTTTTTCTGCCTCTGCAATGGATTCACCACTGGCAACAATACCTAATGCCCTTGAACCGGACAGATGAATTCCATCATCTTCTTTAGATACAGCCGCATAAAATACCTTTGCACCTAAATTTTCAATAGCCTCTTCGTCAACTTCAATTAGTTCTCCGGCATATTCGGTTTCAGGATATCCGTCAGGCACGATGTATTTACAAACACTAGCTTTGTCTTCAAATTCGACTTTATCTAAATTTCCACCTACAATAGCCTGACAAACATCAGCCAATGGAGTTTTTAAAAGTGGCAATACATTCATTGCTTCAGGATCTCCAAATCTTGCATTGTATTCAATGAGTTTAGGTCCGTCTGCTGTCAACATGAACTGACCGTATAAGATTCCTTTGTAAGGTTCTGCCTCTTCAGCAATAGCTTTTAAAGTAGATTTCATTATCTCTACAGCCTTATCATAATCTTCTTGACTTAAAAATGGCAATAATCCACCAACATCAGAATATGATCCCATACCACCAGTAATTGCACCCACATCTCCTTCAAAAGCATGCGGATGGTCTTGTGCTGCAGGCATTGGTGCCAAATTTTCACCATCACAGAAAGCCTGAATAGTGAATTCCTCACCAATTAATCTTTCTTCAATGATTACTTGTGCAAAACCGCCCATAATATTGTCAATTACTTCACAAGAGTATTCTTTTGCTTCTTCATTGTCTTTAAGATGGTCACCAACAATTTTAACTCCTTTACCACCTGTTAAACCTACCGGTTTTACAACAACATCACGGTCAAATTCATCCAAAAATTTAGAAACATCTTCGGAGTTATCAAATACTTTATAAACTAATGATCCTTCAATTTCATAGTCTTCAAACAATTTTCTCATGAATGATTTGTCAGTTTCGATTCTTGCCGCACTTTGAGTAGGTCCTACACATTTAATTCCATTTTTTTGAAGCTCATCTACAATTCCTTTTCCGAGAGGAGCTTCAGGACCAATGAATGCAATATCAATCTCATTTTCAACGGCATACTCGGCTACTTTTTCAACTTCTCCTTCATCGCCTTGTTTAAATTCAGCGATTTTGGACATACCAGGGTTAATCTTACTCATGTAAACGTATAACTCAACATCATCTTTTAAAGCATCGGCTATTGCATTTTCACGAGCGCCAGTTCCAACAACTAAAACCTTCATAATTTAGTCTCCTATTGATTTAATATATATATTTAAAAATATTTAAAATGTTTTAATTTATACAAAATTATTGATTTTCATATAATAATCATTAAAAAAATATTGAATTAGGTATCTTTATAGAGGATAAAGCACGAAAATGATACACTTAATTAACAACAATAGGTAGTTACGAAAACAGTAAATAATTAAGCATTATTTTATTTTTCAAAATTTCAACATTAACTTTAAATACAAATACTTGCATATACAAGTGTATAATTGCATATGCAAGAGAGGTAAAGTATGGAGAAGAATGAAAATATTGAGATGATTACAGGAGACCCAAAAAAAGCTATAAACAAATTGTCAATACCGATTATAGCCAGTATGTTTTTGATTTTTGCAAATAATATCATTGACAGTATTTGGGTAGCTGGACTTGGAGCAGAACCGTTAGCGGCACTTGGATACATTACTCCACTGTTTATGATTTTAGTGGGTTTTGGAAACGGACTTGGAGCCGGTGGTAACTCACTGATTTCAAGATACATCGGAGCGGAAGACAAGGCTTCAGCTAATAATGCCGCAATACACAACCTGATTTTAAGCATTATCGTTTCAATCATAATCTCAATAGTTTTCATCACATTTATGAAACCCCTGCTTGTAATGATGGGTGCATCATCAGTTCTTGATTACGCAATGGAATACGGATTTATTATATTTGCATGGACATTTGGACTTTTAATGCCCCCTATAGTTGGAGGAGCATTCAGAGCAGAAGGAGATATTAAAAGAGCAACAATACCAATAGCTCTTGCCGCCATAATCAATATGATTTTAGACCCTATATTCATCTACACATTCAATATGGGAATTGCCGGAGCAGCATGGGCAACCGCTCTTGGACCATTTATAAGCCTATTACTCATGTTTTACTGGATATTTGTCAAAAAAGACACCTATCTTTCATATAACTTTAAAGATTTTCACAATGACCTCAAAATGTATAAGGACATTCTAGTTGTAGGTATTCCGGCAAGTTTGGAGCAATTGGTATTGTCCGTTTTAACAATATTTGTAAACTATATGCTTACACTCGTCTCAGGACCTGTTGCAGTGGCAGTATATACCGCAGGTTGGAGAATTATCAATATTGGTATGCTTCCGGCTATCGGTGTTGGAACAGCTGCCATATCAGTTGCGGGAGTCGCATTTGGAGCTCGTAAATATGAAAATTTAAGAGTAACAGCGAGATATGCCGTTAAGATAGCTTTAATAGCTTCAATAATCGTGTGCATAATTTTGAATGTATTTTCAAATCAGATAGCGTTTATATTTTCATACTCCGAAAGCAGTGCAGAATTAGCTCCACTTATTGCCAGTTTCCTGCAGATAATGTGTTTATTTATACTATATGTTCCATTTGGAGCCAGTGCAGGTAATGTATTCCAAGGGGTTGGAAAAGGAACAATATCCTTTTTCCTAACAACATTCAGAGAATTCATTTTAGTACTGATATTTGCATATCTTCTAGGATTTACATTCCATATGGGAGAGTTTGGAATTTACTGCGGAATGCTTTTAGGCGGAGGAATTGGATCTTTAATATGTTATGCATGTATTGAACTTTACATCAATAAACTAATCAGGAGCAATCAAAATGCCTTTTGATAGTGATATCCCAACACCTCCTTTAGTTTCACTTCTCCACAGAAAGCAAACTGCCCACATCAATGATAAATTAAAAGATGTGAATTTAAGTTCAGGATTATATCCGTTACTAATTAAAAGCTATAAAAATGAAGGAATTAGTCAGGAGGAACTGGCTGATGCATTGCATGTCAATGAAAGTACTGTTACACGAAATTTGGATAAATTGGAAAAAAAAGGACTGATAATAAGAACTCCCAAAAAAAGGAAAAAAATCATAAGTGTAACTCCAGAAGGTGCAGAAATAGCTAAAAAAGTAATGCACATAGATGAAAAGTGGGACCTGAACCTGAAAAGCTCATTAACTAATGAAGAATACGAAAATTTCAGAAAATTGCTAATAAAAATATGTGAGGATTTAAAATGAATCAAACAATTGAAGATTTAAAAACAAGAAGAAGCATCAGAAAATTCAAAGACGAACAAATATCAGACGAAGAGTTAAAAACCATTTTAGAAGCAGGAACATATGCTCCAACCGGAAGAGGATTGCAATCACCTAAAATCGTGGTTATACAAAATCCCGAAACAATAAAAGAATTTTCCGTGTGGAACAGAAGTTATTTCCCAATGGAAATGCCGGAAGACATGGACCCTTTTTATGGAGCTCCGACATTGCTTATAGTTTTAGCAGATAGTGAAGTACCAACATGGAAAGAAGACGGTTCCAGTGTACTGGCAGTACTTGTAAATGCCGCCCATGCAATAGGCATCGGAAGCTGCTGGATTCACAGGGCATATGATGAATTTTCATCAAAAAAAGGAAAGGAATTGCTGAAAGAATGGGGAATTCCTGAATCCTACGAAGGAGTTGGGCATGTGGTTTTGGGTCATCCCGATATGGAGGCTCCCGAACCTTTAGCAAGAAAAGAAGATTATATCCACTATGTGGATTAAATTTTTATTTTTTTAAATTAAAGTAATGACCAATGATTTTAACATTGATGGATGAAACTTGATAAAAAAATTATTGAACTTTTCATTAACATTGTACCTCAATGAAAATAACCAATATTTAATATGATGATATACATGTAAAAATTGAATCAAATGTGAATTGAATAATTGCAAATGTTAATGCGAAAAAAAAAGAAATTGAAAGATGAGTTAATTACTCATCTACATTTTTTCAGGTGCAGAAACACCTAAAATGTCTAAAGCATTTTTAATAGTTGTTTTAGCCCTATCAACTAAAATTAATCTTGTATCTTCTACATCAGATCCGATAACTTGTTCTGATTTATAAAATTTATTGAATGAACCTGCCAAATCTTGACAATATTGTGTAATATTGTGAACTCTCTTTTTATTAGCACAGTCTTCAACAACCTGTGGGAATTTGGCGATTTGTCTGACTAAATCCTGTTCTGCTTCATCAGGAATCCAATCGTCACTGACAGTTAAAGAATCGATATCCTTGCCGGATTTTGCAATCAACTTACAAGCCCTTGCATGAGCATATTGAATAGAAGCACAACCTCTTTCAAAACTTAATGCCTCATCCCATTTGAATGTCAAGTGTTTTTCAGGAGATAATTTTGCAATGAAGAATCTTACAGCCCCTACACCAATTTCTTCAGCCATTGGAGCAATTTCATCATCGGATAAATTAGGATTCCTTGATTTGATTTCATCATATGCTCTTGAAACCGCTTCATCAATGAGTTCATCTACAGATACGAACTTGCCTCTTCTTGTTGACATGGACCCCTCAGGAAGTGTGATGAATTCATAAAAGATTACTTCCGGAGGAGTCTGTCTGAATATTTCTTCAAAAATAACCTTGATTTGTTTTGCAGCTAATTTATGGTCTGAACCTAAAATATCCAGTACAGTATCACCTAAAGTAGCTTTATATTTATGATAAGCCAAATCACGGGTGGAATAAAGGGATGTGCCATTAGACCTTCTGAGAACAAACTCTTTTTCAATGTTGAAGTCAGTCAAATCAATGTATAAAACATCATTTTCACGTGTGAAACCTTCTTTTTGAATATATTCTACAAGACCGTCAACTTCTCCGTTTCTTACAAACTGACCTTCCCATACAAAGTCATCATGTTTGATATTCATTCTTAAAAGGGATTCTTTCATTCCAGAAATACATTTGGAGACAACATCTTCAAAGACTTTGTTCAAATCTTCATCTTCCCCTTTTTCATATTTTTGGATTAATTCATCTACCTTAGCATTTAAAGCTTCATCCTCTTCAACAGCCTTATTTGCATCAAAGTATAATTTACCTATTTTGTGGTCAATTTTATCTCCTTCATAATCCTCAATCTTAAGACCGCATTCAGTTATACCGCATACAATAATAGCTATTTGCCTACCCATGTCATTAACATAATACTGGGTTGTAACATCCCTTCCAGCCAATTTCAATAATCTTGCAAGGGAATCACCGAAAATTGAGTTTCTGATATGGCCTATATGCAACGGACCATTAGGATTTGCGGAAGTATGTTCCAATACAATTTTTTCGCCATATTCAGGAAGCTGTCCGTAATTTTCATCAACCTTTTCCAAAAGAAGTTTTGAAAATTTGGAATAGTCAATGAAGAAATTAACATACGGTCCGAAATTTTGAACTTTAGTGAAAATTTCTGGAACTTCTATTTTTTCAACTAAATCCGCAGCAACTTCCGGAGGAGATGTTTTTAATTTTTTTGTAAGTGAAAAAGCAATGGTACTTGCCAAATCTCCTAAGTTAGGATTAGGAGGAAATTCTAATTTAAAATTCCTGTCTATTTCTACATCATACTGATCTAATGCCTTATTAATTGCATCAATAGCTTGTTTTTCAATCTCAAAATACATTAACTCACCTTATAATAATCATAAACCCCTTAACCAAAGGGAAAGATAACCAATTTTTGGAATTACAACTAAATTATCACCGATTGTCACAACTTTTGATTGGATTTGGCTCGGTGAAACATAATACGGGTCTGGAGCATTGTTGTTATCTCCCTTAATAAGATACATTGTACTTCCATTAATATCTACAATATCAATAACTCTATGAATTACCGGTTGATTAAACCATTTTGCATCATAAACCACAACATCTCCTTTTTGGATATCATTGACATTGAACTCCTGAATACCAAGGAAATTAGCTTTTTCAATCATTACAATATCTCCTCTATAGAATGCAGGTTCCATACTACCTGAAACAACTACATTCAAATGCTGTGCTGCAATCAAAACAATTATTAAAATAACTGCATATGATGCAATTTCTTTCCAATCTGTCACAATAACACCTTACTTTTTATTTAAATGCCACTCTTAATGCATTGTCAATAGCTTGAGAAGTTTTTTCCAAATCCTCCATACTATGAGCGCTTGAAATAAAATTACATTCAAATTGGCTAGGAGGTATGAAAACACCTTCTTTCAATAATTCTCTGAAGTATACTAAAAATCTGTCGCTGTCTGATTTTTTAGCATCTTCATAGTTATAAACATCATTTTCATTGAAATAAATCTGAAACATTGAAGCTAAACCGACAGGCTGAATATTTAAATCCTTATCTTCAACAGTAGCCCTTATTTCACTTCTGAGGAAATTTCCTTTACTTTCCAAATCCTTATAAAATTTATCATCTAACTGAGACATGGTTGAGATTCCTGCCTGAACAGAAATAGGATTTCCAGAAAAAGTTCCTGCCTGATAAACTGGTCCGTTAGGTGCAATCAATTCCATTATTTCCTTCTTACCACAGAACGCACCCATAGGAAGTCCTCCACCTACAATTTTACCTAGTGTAGTTAAATCCGGAGTAACACCATAATATTGCTGAGCTCCACCTTTTGAAGCTCTAAAACCAGTTATTACTTCATCAAATATCAGGACAATTCCATTTTCTTCAGTTATTTTTCTAATAAATTCTAAAAATCCTGGTTTTGGTTCAATGCATCCAATATTACCCATAACGACTTCCATTATAATACAAGCAATATTTTCTCCTTCTTTTTCAATCAAATCAGTTAAAGCTTCTTCATCATTGAACGGAACAGACAAAGTATTTTTTGTAGTGTCTTGAGGGATTCCGGGACTGTCAGGAAGAGTTGCAGCACCTGAACCTCCTTTAACTAAAACATAATCATGTGCACCGTGATATGCACCTTCGAATTTTACGATTTTATCCCTGCCTGTGAAACCTCTTGCCAGTCTTATTGCACTCATAGTAGCTTCTGTTCCACTATTGCAGAATCTTACCATCTCTGCAGAAGGAATTCTGGAGACCACTTCTTTAGCAAGTTTAATTTCATTTTCAGTAGGAGCACCATAAGCACTTCCTATTGTTAACTGATTTGAAACTTCCCTTACAACTTTAGGATTAGCATGACCTAAAATCAAAGGACCATAAGCCAAACAATAGTCAGTATAAGTATTTTCGTCTACATCAGTTATTTTAGAACCACCTGCACTTTTAACGAAAAATGGATATGGTTTAAAAGCGCGTACAGGAGAATTTACTCCTCCAGGAAAATAATTTTTAGATTCGTTGAATAATTCTTCAGAATACATTTTATCACACTATAAATGTTGGATTAATGAATTTACGCAAGCTACAGCTATCGGTGTTCCACCTTTAGGTCCTTCAACAATAATATTTGGAATGTCAGAGTTGTGAAGTGCCTCTTTTGAGTCAGCTGCCCCAACAAAACCAACAGGGACACCTACAATAGCTTTCAGATTCATTTCACCTTTTTGGTACAAATCCATAGCTTCAAAAACAGCAGTTGGAGCATTACCAGAAACTACAATACCTTCAAAACCATTAACTGCCGCATATCGCATAGCAGCCGCAGCCCTTGTGATTTGATTTTCCTTAGCTATTTTAATAACTTCTTCATTCCTGATATAACACTCTACTTCCCCATCATATCTTGTAATACCATACTTAACCATGTTAATATCAGTCAAAATGGTTTCTTTATTTTTTAGGGAAGCCATAGCTGCATCTACAAAATCAGGACTGATTTTAACCAATTTTGCATATTCAGGATCAGCAGTT
The DNA here is from genome assembly GCF_946184425.1 of uncultured Methanobrevibacter sp. GTDB lineage: Archaea > Methanobacteriota > Methanobacteria > Methanobacteriales > Methanobacteriaceae > Methanocatella. The sequence continues at coordinate 25,209 of NZ_CAMHFP010000028.1, forward strand.
GAGTGAACAATCCTTTCAACAATGTCTCTTTCAGCAGGATTTAAATCTTTGACATCATCTCCAATAAGGCCACGGATAATTTCCCTACTTCTGTTGGCAATATCCAGACCTTGCTTAGTTGATGCACCCATGAACATTTTGTCTGTCATAAGATAATTTTTAAATTATATATATCTTAAATATTTTGTTTTTGATAAAAATGACAGGTATTTTTAAATGTCAATTAGTAAAAAATGATGATAATTTTAGAATTAAAAAACAGAACTTGTATAAAAATAGTCAATATCCATATTGCAGGAAAAACTCCTGCAACATGACCGTTAGATACTGAAAAAAAACTTTAATTTAACCTAATTGGAATAAGAAATCCAAAGGATTTTCAAATTCTATTAAATAGTATAACTCAAATAATATATAAATTTAATCATGAAATTTATAGAATGCAGGGAGTTGCCATTATAAGTAAAACTGAACCCAAAAACGACCGGTCAAAGCCATCTAAAAACAAATCCCTATAAAACTGAAGATCCCTACAATCTAAAGGAGAATTAAAGAAAGTTTCACATCAATTTTACCAAAACCAACGTGAATACAAAAGTCAAACACCACAGACAAATAAGGACCAAACCATTGTAATCCAATACTTAGCAAGGATACTCACAATGTTTCCCTCATGAGTTAAATTAAAGTTGCCAGTAGACTTTTCATCAAAGAAAAACCCCCAAATCCAAGTCACGGCAACATCATGAAACATCACAACATCACCTTCTGGACTTAAAGAGTTACATTTTATTAATAAATATAAAAATAAAGATATATAAAACTTTATTTTTTAAAAATACAAAGTAAAAATGCTTTAATTATATAAAATTGATTTGAAAACGTGGAAATTATTGAACCAATAATAAAAACTACAAATCAACTATTTTTCACTGGCTGATAGACCTGCTAAAAATCCGGTTGAAAAAGCAATTTTCAAATTATAGCCCCCAGTCGGCCCATGCACATCCAATACTTCACCAGCAAAGTAAAGACCGGGAATCACTGTTGATTCCATTGTTTTTGAATTGATATGCTTCAAATCAACTCCGCCGATAGTCACCTTAGCAAGATTATCGTTGAAAGCGGTGATTTTGAAAGGGAATCTTTTCAAGTTTTCTATCAATCTGTTTTTGCTTTTCTTATTGATTCTGGACAATTGAACTTCAGAGTCCATATTAATTTCAGATAAAAAGTAATCAATAAAACTGTTTGTCAAAAACAACTTCAAGTAATTCTTAAGCATAGTTTTACCCTTGGACTGGAAGTCTGAAGTGAATCTGTCAAAAAGCTCTTCACGACTATACTCAGGACATAAATCAATAGCTATCTCCAAATCGATATCAGGATTATTTTCTAATAAGTTATAACTTATACCTTCAGATATTTTATTGCTCAGGTTAATGATTCCGGGACCTGTAAGGCCAACATGTGAAAACAAAACATTTCCCTTAATCTTGTGTTTCTTATAACTTATAACAACATCACTTAAAGTTACACCGGCAATTGCGGATAGATCTTTTTCAGTGATTAATGGTGAAAGTCCATATTTAATATCTGTCAGAGGCTGTGAAGTCAGGGAATAGTTTTCAATATTGCAACCAGTTTTGGGATAAGTAACACCACCAGTGGCAATGATAATCTTATCTGCTTTTAACTTATCATTTATAACAAAGCCCTCTGAGATCTTTTTAACCTCAAAGTTACAACTTATAACAACATCTTCCAACTTATCAGTTAAACCTTCCAGGATATCACGTGACCTGCCGCTTTTTGGAAATACACGGTTGTTGTCTTCCTGGACAAAATCAATATCGAAAAGAGAAAATAAGTCTTCATTAGTAAATGTATAAAAAGAGTGTTTTAAGAAGTTTTTATTATTGAAAGAATTCAATAGCTGTTTTATTGGCTTATTGTTTGTGATATTGCATCTTCCTCCGCCAGTAAGCAATAATTTACGGCCCAAGGAGGGATTCTTTTCAAGCAATATTACCTTTGAAGAATTCTGACTTGCGGCAATTGCAGCCATCATCCCTGCAGGCCCCCCGCCAATAATAGCTATATCATAGTCTTCCATAAAAATCAAAAAAAAGAAAAAAAAGAAATTAAGGGGTTAATCTATGTCTGTCCCTTGGGAAGAGTACACATTCACGGATGTTTTCTGAACCTGTAAGTACCATGGTTAACCTGTCAGCACCTACACCCCAACCTGCATGAGGAGGCATACCATATTCGAATGCTTTTAGATAGCTTCCAAATCCAGCAGGATTCAAACCTCTTTCTTCAATTTGTTTTACGAGTAAATCGTATTGGTGAACACGAGTTGCACCAGAAGATAATTCTAAATTATTATACATTAAATCAAACGCATGAGAGTACTTTTCATCGCCGTCAACAGGCATTACATAGAAAGGTTTAATTTCACTTGGCCATCTGGTCAAGAAGTAGAATCCTCCCATTGTCTCACCTAATGCTTTTTCAGCTTCACGGGATAAATCTTCACCCCATTCCATTTCAACATCTTTTGAGTTTACAATGTCGATAGCTTCATCATAGGTTACAACAGGGAAATCACCAGTTGGCACTTCCAATTCATGACCTAAAATATCCAATTCATTAGCGCAATTTTCATTTACATCTTTGAGAACTTGAATAATCATGTCATTTAGGATTTTCATTACATCTTCATCATCAGCGAATGAAGCTTCCGCATCTATGGAAACCGCTTCATTTAAGTGTCTTAATGTGTCGTGCTCTTCTGCTCTGAAAATTTGACCGATTTCAAATACTTTATCCATCCCACTGGCCATCATCATCTGTTTGTATAATTGTGGAGATTGACCTAAGAATGCTTCTTTTTCAAAGTAAGTAATCGGGAATAATTCTGTTCCTCCTTCAGTAGC
>NZ_CAMHFP010000029.1 GCF_946184425.1 uncultured Methanobrevibacter sp.
TCATTTCTTTTAAAAATTTTCCATTGCATCTCTAAAAGAAAGTTTTTTAAATTATTTTTTTAATATATATTAATGTATAATTTGTAATGGGAGATATTATGAGCAATAGGAAAATACAAATGCCCCGTGAAGTTTACATTGATCCTGGTATCATAAAAGATACTGGGGATATTTGTAAGTCTTTACATTTGGATAAGAAGATTTTAATTGTCACAGGTCATCATACTTATGATGTAGGTGCAAAACCTGTAATAGAAAGCCTTGAAAAACAGGATATTGAATGGGATGTTATCAGAGTTGATAAGGCAACCTATGATTCAATATCCGAAGTTGAAGAATTAATTACTCCGGACACTACCGTTTTAGGTATTGGGGGTGGGAAAGTAATTGATGTGGCTAAGCTATCTTCACATAACAAAGGTGTTTATTTCGTATCCATGCCGACAACTGCTTCACATGATGGCATTGTATCTCCCTTAGCTTCAATTAAAGACCCTAATACTTCCACATCCGCCAAGGCTCAGTCTCCAATAGCAGTGATTGCAGATACTGAAATCATAGCACAATCTCCATTCAGACTGTTATCTGCGGGTTGTGCTGATTTAATTGCTAATTTCACAGCTATCAAGGATTGGAAACTTGCTCATAGATTAAAACATGAAACATTTTCTGAATCTGCAGCTTCATTGTCCATAATGTCTGCACATTTGATTACTGATAATGTTTCAAATATCAAACCCAATCTGGAAGCCAGTGCTCGCATTGTTATGAAATCACTGTTCAGCGGAGGTATGGCAATTAGCATTGCAGGTTCATCAAGACCCGCCAGCGGATCCGAGCATTTATTCTCACATGCTCTGGATAAAATATTGGATAAGCCTGCGCTGCATGGTGAACAGTGCGGAATTGGAACAATCATGATGATGTATCTTCATGGTGGTGATTGGAGGGCTATAAGAGATTCTCTTAAGGAAGTTCAAGCGCCAACAACTGCTGCGGAATTAAACATTCCTGAGGAGGATATAATTGAAGCATTAATGATGGCTCACAATATCAGACCTGAAAGATATACTATTTTAGGAGATAATGGAATTTCAAAAGATGCAGCTTATGAACTGGCTTACAAAACAGAGGTGATTTAGATGATTACATTAATTGGTAAAGATTTGGCTAAAAAAGGTCAAGAATTTGTTTTTCTAGGTCCAGCTGATGAATGTGAAAATTGTAGATTTAAATCATCTTGTGTTGGAAACTTAGAATTAAACAGAAAATACGTTGTTGTTGATGTTAAAGATACAGAACAGAAATGCCCACTACATGCAGAAGGAACAGTTATCCCAGTTGAAGTCGATAGAGCAAAAATAGATTTGTTAACTGATTCAAAAAATATCTTTGAAGGATCAACTTTCACATTCAATGCTCCTAACTGTGATGAAAAATGTGATTTTCATGATTTTTGTTTCCCTGAAGGGTTAAAAGATAACGACAAATGTATAGTTCTGGAAAATAATGGGAAACATAGTGAAGAATGTAAGAAAGGTTATAAACTTAATAAACTTACTTTAGGATTTGTGGTATAATGAAAGATGCTAGCAGTAATGATTCTAGTAAAAAAAATGCAGGTTATAAAGCTGCTGAATATGTAAAGGATGGTATGGTTTTAGGTCTTGGAACCGGTTCAACAACTCACTACTTTATAGAAAAGGTAGGTATGAGAATTCGTGACGAAGGAATAAATGTTTTAGGCATACCAACTTCATTTCAGTCATTGTTAATTGCTAAAAAATGGAATATTCCAATAACAACATTGGAAGAGCATGACATTGATTTATCTGTTGACGGTGCAGATGAAGTGGACTGTGATTTTAATCTGATTAAAGGTGGGGGAGCAGCTCATACAAAAGAAAAAATAGTTGATTATGCGGCCGATGAGTTCATTGTCATTGTTGATGAATCAAAATGTGTTGAAAATTTAGGTGAGTTTCCGGTGCCTGTTGAAGTATTGCCTGATGCATCCCGTATGGTTATGCAGGCTTTGAAGGATATGGGTGCTGAACCAGAAATTAGGATGGCACAAAGAAAAGACGGTCCTGTAATAACTGACAATGGTAATTTTATCATTGATGCTAAATTTGATGAAATCGAATCACCTGCACACTTGGAAATAGATTTAAATTCAATTCCAGGCGTAGTGGAAAATGGAATATTTTCACAGATGGTTGATAAAGTCATTGTCGGAACAGAAAATGGAACTAAAGAATTGTAGGTGATTACATGCCTATGTTCGATATTCCAGACATAAAAGATGTGGTATATAAAATTGCTATTGTATTTGGTGTTGTAATAGTGATTTATGGCATTTTATGGCTTCTTGTTAATCTCGGTTTGATTCCAGCTATAATTGCGGCAGTATTTCCTCAGATAGTGTTGATAATTATCGGACTATTTATTATTTATACTGCAATTGACCACAGAAATAAATATTATTAATTATTTTTAAAAAAGAAAAATAAAAGAGATTAATTAATCTCTTTATCTTATTGATATTATTGATTTTACTATTTTTCCACTATAATATGTGTTTCCTGCAAATTTGACTATTGCTATGTTGTTACCTTTTTTAGTTAATTTGGTAATTTTGAATATGGCTATACCTTTAGAATTGGTAATTGCTTTGTATAATTTACCGTAAACTTTAATAGTAACTAATGATTTTGCAATAGCTTTGCCAGATTTTGTTTTTAATGTTACAGCATATGATTTAATTTTTGTTTTTGCATTAAAAGTCTTTTTATAAGCTGTTAATTTGCTGGATTCTTTAATAGATTTAATGGTTGCAATTTTGCTTGTTGCTTTAAATTCACTATCTCCTGCAAATTTAACGGTAGCTTTTAAGTTTCCTGCTTTTATTGCTTTTAAAGTAAAGGCGACTATTCCTTTAGCATTGGTTGTTGCTTTGTAGGTTTTACCATTAAACACGACAGTAACAGATTTTTTTGCTAAAAGATTGCCTGAAGCATCTTTTAGGGTTACATAATATTTGTAACCTGAAGCAATTGCTTTTACATAAACAGTTTTAGATAATGCTGTAATAGAGGTTGGAGTTAATGCCACATTGATTTTTGCAGTGGTATTTGAACTTTCAAGATAACTTTTAGCATTATAAATGAATGTTGCGGTGTTTGCACCGTCTTTTGCAGTAATTTCAAATGATGCAATACCCTTGGAATTGGTTTTAGCAGTATAATTTGCACCATTCAATGATAAAATAACATTTTCATTGTATAATGCATTTCCATTACCGTCAGTTAAGGTAACTTCTATGGAACCTTTTGTTGAAGTTAAGTTAATATCTTCTGCAATAAGTTTTGTGGTTGCATTGGTACTGTAAAGTCCGACTACATTATCAGCACTTTGGAATTTGGAATCTGCAAATGCAATGAATTCTCTAAATGTAGGTGGGAATGGGTAATATATTTGAGCTGCAGGATATTTATTGGTTCCGATGGTTACATTGTAGTATCCTCCACCAAGTAATATGTATAATCTTCCAGTTCCAATGGTGTTGTTGAAAATAGCCTCATTACCTGATCCATATGCTGTAATTGCACTAATTTTATAATTATTAATTGTGTTTTCATAAACTTTGTGTCCTTTTGAATGCATCAGATAAATTCCTTCTTTTGCACCGCTTACAGTGTTGTTGTAGATAACTACATTAGGACCTGTTCCGTGTCTTGCATCAATACCGTGGTTTACAGCATTTGTAATGGTATTGCTCATGATTGTGGTATTTGCTGAACCGAAGTTCATAATGCCTGTTGTGTATACATCATGAATATTATTATCAGCAACAAGACCGTTAGGTGAACTTCTTAAGAAAATACCCCAGGATGCACCAGTAATGTCTAAATTAATTGCTGAGAATTTTTTGCTGCTTTCAACGTGTAATCCTACAGTTTTATATTCTTCTGTACTGGTGGTTGCTTTGGTTGTATCGTAACCAGGGTATTGGGCAACAATATTTAAATCACTAATAACTGCTTCGGTTGTATTTACTACATATAAAACTGCATATTCGCCTATTGCATATCCTCCCGCTGATGTTTCGGTCCTGATTTTTGCAGGTACATTTGAAGCATTGATATTTGAGTAGCCGATTAATGTAGCATTGTTTCCGATAATTTTAATATTTTTATCAGCATAAATTGAAATGTCATTGAATATGGCATTTTTTTCAAAAGATAATGTGTCTCCATCAGCCATTGAATCAATTATGCTTTGGATTTCACTTCCAGTCATTCCATTTATTACATTGTAGGTAGTTCCGGTCGGGTTTACAATTGCGGAATAATCCGGATTTATTTTTACAGGTGTTGCTATTTCTGCTGAAGATGTGTAAGTAACATCATTTGAGGTACTGTCACTGTAAGTTCCAATCACTTTGTCTGCACTTTGGTAAGAGCTATCCGCTTGAGCTACATAGTATACGAATGTTGGTGGGAATGGCAAATTGTCCAAACTGAAACTATTTTCTTCAATATTGATGTCATAGTATCCACCACCAAGCAAAATACCAATTCTTGATTTTTTCATAGTGTTATTGGAAATGGTGATTTGACCTGATCCGTAACAGGTGATGGAACTGGTAGTACAATTTATTAAAGTGTTTCCAGTTGCAGTATGTCCTTTTGAATGCATCAGGTAAATTCCTTCTTTGGAACCTATTACGGTATTGTTTATAATTTGAACGTTAGGTCCGGTTCCGTGTCTTGCATCAATACCGTGGTTTTTAGCATTGGTTATTTTGTTATCAGCAATAAGAGTTCTTGCAGATCCAAAGTTTATTATACCAATTGCTTCCTGGTTTTTAACTGTGTTGCCGGTTATGGTTCCATCAGCACAGCTTTGCAAATAGATACCCCAGTATCCACCATCTATTGTTGACTGCTCAATGGTTAAATTATTTGCAGTATTTGCAAAAACTGCCGCTTGTCCGTATGTAGTATTTTGTCCGACAATGGTCAATCCTTTGATTGCAACATTGGTTGTATTGATAATGTATAATGTTGCATAATTTCCGATTCCGTATCCTCCGGATTGGGTTTTATTGGTTACTTTTTCAGGAGTGCTATTATTATTTGGATTTTCATATCCGATTAATGTTGCTCCATTACCGTTGATTGTAATACTTTTGTCTACATATATACAAATGTCATTGTATGTTCCTTCTTCGAAGTTTAAAGTATCTCCATCGCTCATATTATTGATAGTATTTTGTATTGTTTCACTATCTGCATTTGATTTAATATCGTAGTTAGAAGATAACTTCGAATCTTCTGTACTTTGAATTATGTCACTCACATCAGAGCTTTCCTGTAATTCTAATTCGTCAGTTGTAGCAGTTATATCGGAATTATCTTCCGCAAATGCTACTGATGAACTTAAAATAATGGCGAAAACTAATAATGTTGTTATAAGCAATTTATTTTTGTTCATATAATCATCTTTTCTTAATTTTTTCACATCTGCTTATGATTTTCTATCGATAAGCAATAGTTTATAGTTTGTATTTTTTATTATTTAAATTAATTTTATATAACACTGTTAATCTTATTAAAACATAGTTATAACAATTATATTATCTTTTTAGTAAATTTAAAAAACTTTATATTTGTTAAATTTAAATATAATAATTATTAATCAATAATAAATTTAATTCAATTCGTTAAATTTTTTTAATTTTATTTGATTAATCTGTAAATTGAGGGTTAAATATGAATAAAAAAGTTTTTATTATTTTTTTCATATGTATCATAAGTTTATTTTTAGTTTCATCGGTAAATGCTACTAAAAACTTCAATAATAATCTAACTTCACAAGGTAACTTTCATAAGATTACAAATGAATCTACTAATGATGATATTCAATTGCTTTTCGATAATGCAAACGATGGAGATACATTTGAATTTACATCAAAAAAGTATAATAATATCTCTTTAGTTGTTGATAAGAAATTGAATATCGTATCTAAAGTTGGTAGTGTTGTGAATGTTTTAGGTACTGTAAGCACTACTGCCCAAAAATTTGAAATAGACAAAACCTTCGGATTTTACTTCACACAAAATAGTGGCGGAAGTATTTTATCAGGAATAACTATAATATCAGGTTCAGGTGACTATGGAGTCATTGTTGATTCCTCTGACAATGTTATAATCAAAAATAATGTTGTTATAGGGGGTCAAAAGGCAGGAATGTTGATTAAAAATTCTGATCATGTAACTGTAAGCTTTAATTCAATTTCTAAGTCAAATGGTGATGGGCTTCAGCTTCATGATGTAGGTTTCAGTAACATTAAAAATAATACTATATCTTATAATAAGAGGTCTGGAATTGAAACTTCAAACATTAACAATAATAGTATCTTTTTCAATGTTATTCATCATAATGTTTTAAATGGAATTACACTGCAGGGCAGGTCTTATGGAAATTTGATAAAACATAATGATGCTTATGAAAACCTCAACGGAATATTCATTAATTCCACTTCAAGTTATGATGTTATCAATGCAAATTCATTTACAAGCAATCGCAAAAATCCATCAATAAAGGAAACTGGTGGAGTTTATGAAACCGGAAACGGTCTTTTGTTCGGTTCAGGATTTAAAACTTTAAAAGAAAATACTCCTGGACGACTTGAAGTTAGGTATAATGTTTTAGCACATAATGAGATGTATCAGGCTAAAAACAATCCTGACTTGCCGGTTTTCAAGTTGGGTGATAATTGGTTTGATTCAACTGATGATTCAGATACATTTGTCTGCCCTATGCTTCTTGCTGGTATTATGAAAATGGGGACAATATCTGTTAAAAATGGTATTGGTCTTCAGATGTATGATACTAAAGGCAAGGCGGTAAAGGAATTTGGAACATTTGACACTAAAGTGAAGGTTAATGGAAATCAGTATACTGCCAAGTTCGTAAATGGTAAAGCAATAATTGAAGCAAACTTGGATCCTGACAAAGAATATGACATTGAAGTGATGATTGGAGGAAAACCTATAAAATATAAATATAAAGTCGCATCAGGTGAAAAGGATGACAGCAAAGACTCAAAAACATCTGATGCAACTGATGGGAATAGGGGATCTTCAGGTTCAAGTTCACAAATTTCAACTGATAATGCTGCTGGAGGAGTTGCCAAAGGTAACTCACAAAATGGGAATTCTAAAAGTGCACATTATTCAAACAATAAGAATTTAGGAGCCTTTGGAATGAATGCTTCAGGAAGCTATCAGGACTCTTCTGACAACGGTCAGAATTCCCAAACTAAGGGGGATATTAATTCCGGAGATGCTAGCAATGGTGAAGTATCTGAAGAAGGAAAAGCATATGAAATAGTTCCTCCAAGTAAAATATCTAATGAGGTTACTGACACTTCAGGTCTTGTTGTGTTGAGTATTGTCTCCATTATGGGAATGCTTGTATATGGATATTGGCGTAAAGAGGATTTTGAATAAATTTTTCCTTTTCTTTTTTTCTTATATTTATACTAGTTTTTAGAAAGTTATTATCAATGATTACTAAAAAATCCTTAAAAATCAGCACGGCTAAAAACTTTGAAATTCATGATATAACATCTCAAATTAATGATTTAATTGACATTAACGATGGAATCATCTCTATTTTTTCAAAACATTTTCCTTCCGCTATTGTTGTCAATGAAAATGAATCCGGATTGTTGAATGATTTGGAATTCATGTTGGATAATTTAGTTTCGGATAAATTTAGCTATCGGCATGATAGAATTGACAATAATGCAAAGTCACACCTTAAATCATTTCTGCTTTCATCAAGTGAAACTTTGCCAGTTAAAGATGGAAGGCTTGATTTGGGTACTTGGCAATCAGTTTTTTTCATAGAATTAGATGGGCCAAGAAGCGGAAGAACAATAACCTTGACAATGGTTGGTGAATAATTGAAAAAATGGACAATAATTTTAATAATTGTGATAATACTTTTGCTTATTTTTATAGCAATTTTCAGCAATTATGATGCCGCGCCAGTTGCAAACAATTACTCTGAAATGGAAATACAAATGAGAAAATTGTGGTATTAAAAAAATAAGTTGGGAATTCATTTGTTAATGAATTCAATTTCAAAAGCAATTACAGGATATTCCAATGTAAAATTAGTTATAACTTCCGGAGATACTTCTCCAAAGAATCCTTCAATTTTACCTTTTTCAGCTTCACCTGTAACATCAGCTACTCTGCCTTCAATGAATGTTTTATTCTCGCTGTCGCTTATCTCCATTGTATATCCCAAATTGGTTAAAACATTAGTCATCACAGATTTTATTTCGGTAAAGTTGGCTGTTGAATGACAGATTAAAGCGGCCAGTTTTTTTGAAGATCTGGTTTTGTTTTCTTTTGAATCGTCTAGGTATAATACATCACCGATTTCAAATATTTTTTGAGGCAAGTCTTCATGCTTGTTGTCTTCTAAAAATTCCATCAGGCTGTTAATTAAACTGGTTCTAATCATTGTTCTGTCAATTGTAATAGGTCTTGCAACTTGCACATGGTCTTCTTCAGGCTGGTTCATTTTTTCGTAATGTGCTCCTTCATTGGTAAGCATTAAACTCATTACTTCCTGAAATCCAAGTCCCACCATTACATCACGGATAGTGCTTTCTGCCTTAAACCAATCGTTTTCATAAGCAACAGTATTTATTTCTGGCAATTTTGCCTCAACTGAGTTGATATGGTATTGCACTGCGATATTTTCAACAACGTCAACTTCATGCAAAATGTCAACCCTATAAGCAGGAATAATGGCATTGACTTCGTTTTCATTAATTATTTCAGCATCAAAACGTGCTTTCAACAATAATTCCTTAATGTCTTCAGCAGTAAGTTCGGTTCCACCAATAAGCTCATTGGCAGTATCAACATGAACAAGTTGTTCTTGAGGAGTTAAATCAGGAGTTTTGATAGTTTTATCAGTGTATTTCACTTCCATGGTTCTGATTTGACCTCCAACTTCTGCAAATGAACAGCAGATAATATTTAATGCTTGATTAACAGCTCTCTCATCAGTTCCGGTTACATCAACAATAATATTTTTTGTATCCTCTTTGATTTTAGTTAACTCACCGTTGATGATAGGTGGCATAGACAAAACATTATCGTCTTTATCAAGAATTAATGGATATTTATCAAAGTCTTGGATTAAATGAGCATAGTCAACTCCTTTTTCATGTTCGGTCAATATTTCATCAGGAGTCATTTCTGTATCTTTTTCTAAAGGAACAAATGCATTTGCATCTTTTGGTGTTGCAATATATTTGAATGGAGCGTTAACGACATCTGCATTGTGAATACCAATAGCAACTTTTTTTCTGTCCCTTCCGATTACCCAGTGAAGGTTTTCCTGGAAATCCATAATATATTTGAGTTTATCGCCAGTAAAATCGACATTGTCAATTTTAGCAAATCCTATGAATGGTCTGATTTTTGCAACATCGCTGTCCACTTCAACATATTCTCCGGAATTTTCAACATTATAATCTGGAAAACCAATTTCTTGGCCAATAAATCCTTTAAAAGATCTAGCAACACCTTCAACAGACAAGTTGTCCGGTCTGTTAGGGAAGAACTCCACTTTTATTTCTTCATCATCGAAGTCTTCAATATCACTAGACATCATTGGCAATGTGTCTATTAATTCGTCTTTTTCCATATCGATTCCTAAATCTTTTAAATCCTGATATTTAAATGTAATAACTGGCATTTAATAACTCCATATTTTTATAATCCAAACAGTAAAATGAAAAATAGAGATTCAATTACGAAATGTAATGCTCTATGTTCTAATTCACCCATATTGCGTATGAATACGGTGTGTGAAACATCAATTACAAAATGAATTAGGGCTGCTAAAATTCCTACAATTGGATTTAGGAAAACTATTGAAAGGACAATAAAGTGAAATCCCGCTTCCATTGTTTCATGAACTAACCAGGTCTGCCAAGTGGTTTTGGTAGTTTGCTGGATTAAACCGCCTAATAAAATGTAGAAATTATTCAAAACCTTCCACATAATTTGTGTGTGCAATACATCACTTATAGCCAATACAATTGCAACGTAAAACCATAATAAGTTCATTTTTACACAGTCCTTTTTTTATTGATAATATTATTAATATGGTTTTTGTATATAATATATTTATCTATTCTTTTTAGAATTTTCAGACTTGGACGAAAATCTAAAGAAAAATTAGAAAAAATACATTAAATAATTATTTTCATCAGTTAATTTTTAAACTTATTCTTTTTTATCTTTCAATTACTTTTTTAAATAAGAAAAAATATATCTAATAATATTATTTTTATCTATACTTATTAGGAGAAAATATATGTCAAATGAAGAAATTCCTAAAGACTATGATTTTAAAAAAGAAAAAGTATGGGAGAAAAAATGGGAAGATGAAGACATCTACAAATACATTGGAGATGGATCTCGTCCTAGATATATAATAGATACTCCCCCACCATACCCAACAGGTTCAATCCACTTAGGACATGTTCTAAATTGGGTTTATATTGATATGAATGCAAGATACCGAAGGCAAAAAGGCCATGATGTGCTGTTTACTCAAGGATGGGACTGCCATGGTCTTCCAACTGAAGTAAAAGTTGAAGAAACTCACAACATCAGTAAAAATGATGTTTCAAGAGCACAATTCAGACAGTACTGTATTGATTTGACTACTGATAACATTGCTAAAATGAAATCACAGATGAGAGCAATGGGATATTCCCAGGACTGGACTCGTGAGTTTGTAACAATGACTCCAGAGTACATGAGAAAAACCCAATACTCATTTTTAAAAATGTATGAAGAGGGATTAATTTATCAGGGAATACACCCTGTTAACTGGTGTCCACGTTGTCAAACAGCTATTGCATTTGCAGAAGTGGAATACAGTGACAATACAACTTTCCTAAACTATGTCAATTTCCCTCCTGCAGTCGATGACTCTTATGAGGATATTGCATCTTCTCAAAAATCCGGCAAACAGGCTAATCCTAAAGATGAAGGTATTCTGATTGCTACCACTCGTCCGGAGCTCATGTCTGCTTGTGTGGCTGTAGTAATTCATCCTGAAGATGAAAGATACACTCACCTTTTAGGCAAATATGTTGAAGTGCCTCTATCACATCAGAAAGTAAAAATCATTGCAGATGAAGAGGTTGATCCTGAATTCGGTACAGGTGCAGTAATGATTTGTACCTTTGGGGATAAGACCGACGTAAGCTGGGTTCAAAAATATGACCTTGAAATAATAAATGCAATCGATGAAACAGGTACATTAACATCTGCTGCTGGAAGATATGAAGGAATGGACTTGCAGACATGTAAAAAACAGACTATCCAAGACTTGGACAGTGAAGGATACCTGTTAAAACAGGAGGAAGTTGACCAGAATGTAGGTCAATGCTGGAGATGTAAAACTCCTATTGAAATTCTTGTCAAAAAGCAATGGTTTGTAGCTGTTAGGGATTTAATTGAAAAGACCAAAGTGGCTGCAGATGAAATGAACTGGGTGCCTGAACACATGAAATCCCGTATGGTCAATTGGGCAGATTCCATGGAATGGGACTGGTGTATTTCAAGACAGAGAATATTTGCAACTCCAATTCCAGTATGGTACTGTAAAGACTGCGGTAAAGTAATTTTACCTGATCCTGAAGATTTACCAATTGATCCGACTGTGGATAAACCTAAACATGCATGTGAATGTGGCTGTGAAGAGTTCATAGGAGAAGAGGACGTTTTGGACACTTGGATGGATTCATCAATTTCACCTTTATCAATTGCCGGATGGCCTGATGAAGATTATATAAATCATTTCCCATCAAATATCCGTCCGCAAGGACATGATATCATCCGTACATGGGCATTCTACACAACATTAAGGTGTTTAGCTCTAACTGACCAAAAACCATTTGATGATATTGTTATCAATGGTATGGTATTCGGTGAGGATGGAAACAAAATGAGTAAATCAAGACCTGAGTTTGTAGTTGGTCCTGAAGAGGTAATTGAAAAATACGGTGCAGACCCACTAAGAACATGGGCTGCAAATAGCGTTCCGGGATCTGATGTAATATTTGATTGGAAAGACATTAAACATGGATTCAGATTCCTTAGAAAATTCTGGAATGCATTCAGATTCATTAGTATGCAGATTTTTGATGAAGAAGTTTCTTACGAGGATGTCAAGGATAATCTTGGCCCAATAGACTTGTGGATATTGTCAAAATTAAATAATTTGAATAAGACTGTTGATAATGCATTTGCCGAATACAACTTTGCTGAGACAATCACATCAATTGAAAGATTCTTCTGGCATGATTTCTGTGATGAATACATTGAAGCGGTAAAATACAGATTATACACTGATGTTTCAGATGAATCAAGAAGGGCGGCAAAATACACATTAAGAAATGTTGTTGAAACTTCTTTAAAACTGCTTGCTCCTATAGCACCATTCTTCACTGAAGAGGTTTATCAGTACTTCTCAGACGAATCAATCCATACAACATTATGGCCTGAAGTATATGATGAGTTAATCAATGAAGATATGGAAAATAAAGGTGAAACTACTGTAGAATTGATTGATGAAGTAAGAAGATTCAAATCATCTGCAAAAATACCATTGAATGCAGAACTTGCTGAAGTTAATGTATACACTTCAGATGACAATCTGGTTGATGTGTTCAATCAATTTGATGATGATATTAAAGGAACTTTAAAGATTAAGAATCTGGAAATCAGTTCCGGAAAACCTGAAGTTCATGAAAAAATTATTGAAGTAGAACCTGATATGTCTCAAATAGGACCAAAATTCAAAGGGGATGCAGGTAAAATTATCGGTTATTTAAAATCAACTGATATTGATGAAATCAGCGAGGTATTGGAAGAAAATCATGAGCTGACAATTGGTGATATTGTAGTCGGCGAAGACATGTTAAACATCAAAAAAGAGATTGTTGGAGCATCTGGGAAAAAAGTGGATATCCTTCAGTCTGAAAACTTGGATATGATTGTGGAAGTAATTAGATAATTACTTTCCCATTAACTTTTTTTAATATTAAAGCTATTGCATATGTTATTGCTAAAATAAGAATTGTCCATATTATTGAATGTATAACTGGCTGTTTGTAAACCAGTAAAAATGGATAAGGACCTTCAACTATTTTTAAAACATTTAAAGTTATCATAATTATAGCATAAATTATTGTAAAGTACAATCCTTGAGTTGCATTTATTCCATCATATTTTTCAAGAAAAGCAATTGATAAAATTGCTAAAATAGGACATAGTGTGTGATGGTATAACATTGACCCTCCGAATAGAAGTTTATATAATCCCCATTCGGTTGTCCAGGACAGTACGGTTAAAACAATTACCAATGTGAGTGTTGTTGAAACAATTGATATGAATCTAAAGGATTTCAGCCAGGATGGAATTTCTTTTCCTGACGATAGATATGCCAAAAGAATTATGGATGATATTAACAAAAGCAAATTGCTGTCTTCAGTATAATATTCAATTGATTGAATGCCTAACTCTTTAAAAACTAATATAAATCCAATTATCTCTAGGATAATTATTGTTAAATTCATTATTATTAAGATATTTTTAGAATTCATCATGGTTCCACTATATTTTTCGCATTCAAAACAATCTTTATTTCACTCTAAATCTTTTTATATTATTGTAAATATTGTTATTGTCATTTAAAAGTATTTATATTAGTTATAACTTAAATTAATAGTGGAGATGAGAATTTAATATTTTTAAATATATTTTAAGGATTTGTCTTTAGTGTGGATTAAGATGTTTGATACTATTTTTTTTAAATCCCTAAAATTTTAGAGGCTCGTTTTCTCATCTCCTTTTAACATAATCTTTTGATTTTAATTTAAATTACTTAGATAAATGATTTTGCTTCATTTTAACAAAATTAGATTACTGAATTTTACAAAATCATATAACTTTTGCCTTTTGCATAATTAATAGACTGTATGTTCTGCAATTTATAAATGTATTTTGTTTAATTTCTTAGAATTTTTTATATCTGCCACTACGCAAGTCCTGCCTGAAGTTTGTCAAATTCTTTTATAGGTAAGTATTTATTGAATTTAATTTAAAAATATTAATGATACAATGATTCTTAAGGTAAAAAATATTTCGGAAATTGGAGGGGTTGTAAAAGCACCTCCTTCCAAAAGCTACTCTCACAGAGCAATAATCTTAGCGTCTCTTGCAAAAGGAACGTCAAGACTTTATGATATGTTATACTCAGAAGATACTTTGGCTTCAATCAGAGTATGCGAAGCTTTAGGTGCACGATTAACAAAAAACGAGGAATATCTTGAAGTGTGTGGAACTGGTGGAAAATTGCACAATTCATATGGTGGCCCTATTGATTTGGCAAATTCCGGAACTACCTTAAGATTAATGACTTCTGTATCCGCCTTAAGTGACAATGAAGTAATTTTGACAGGTGACGGGTCATTGCAAACTCGCCCAATGGGATTGCTGATGGATGCTTTATGGCCATTGGGGGTTGAATCTGAATCTTTAAATGACAATGATAAGGCACCAATATTAATTAAACCAGGTTATCATGGTGGTGAAACAAATATTAGAGGTAACGTAAGTTCACAGTTCATATCTTCCATCATTATTTCTTCACCTTTGTCTGAAAAGGGTGTTACATTGTATGTGTTGCCTGAATTTAAATCAAAGCCTTATGTCAATATGACTTTAGATATTATGAGAAAATTTGGAGTTAAGGTATTGAGAGGTTATTATTTGAAACATGAAACATGTGACAAGGAACATCAGAGTTGCAGGATTGATGAATTTAAAGTTAATGCACAGAATTATGTCTCTTGTGATTATACTGTTGAAGGGGACTACTCTTCAGCATCCTATCTTTTGGCATTGATAGCTATTAATGGTGGGAAAGCCAAAATCAAAAATCTATTTAGGGATTCAAAACAAGGAGATAAATATATTCTTGATATTCTTCAAAAAATGGGTGCAACAGTAATTCGAGGTGAGGATTATGTGGAAATTGCATCAAATGGTGATTTAAAAGCTATTGATGTTGATTTATCTAATGCCCCTGATTTATTAATAACTGTTGCAGTATTGGCAGCGATGGCTGAAGGAACCACCAATATTTCAGGTGTTGCTCATGCAAGGGTAAAGGAAACTGATAGAATTGATACCACCTGTAGGGAACTTGAAAAATTAGGATGTAAACTGACTGAAAGAGAAGATGGGATGAGCATCATAGGTGGGGTAAAATCTGGTGTTGTAGACTCACATGGAGACCACAGACTCGCAATGGCATTCAGTTTAATCGGCCTTAAACATGATATAGAAATAACAAATGGGGAAGTCTTTGATGTTTCATTTCCTAATTTCATTGAAAGCATGGCAGAGCTTGGATTTGAATTGGAGCTGATATGATGAATAAAGCTGAAAGGGTTATCGAACTTATCAATCAATTGGAAAATACTTTTGAGATTAGGACATTTCTTGACCATGATCCATATAAGGTATTGGTTAGAACAATTTTATCTCAAAGGACAAGGGATGAAAACACAGACCAGGCTACCGAAAACCTGTTTGATAAATATCCCGATATTTATGCGGTGGTTGATGCTCCAATTGATGATGTCAAAGAGTTGATTAAGTCTGCTGGATTTTACAATGTTAAAGCTGCAAGGATTCAGGAAGTTTCACGAATTTTAATAGACCAGTATGGTGGTGAAGTTCCTGACACTGTTGATGAGCTTGTCAAGTTGCCGGGTGTTGGTCGTAAGACTGCAAATTGTGTAATGGTTTTTGCCTTTGAGCTTCCTGCGATTCCTGTTGATACTCATGTTCACAGAATTTCAAATAGGCTCGGACTGGTGAATACAAAAGATCCTGAGGATACTGAAGTTGAACTTTGCAAAATCGCTCCAAAGGATTTATGGATTAAATTGAATGATTTGATGGTTCAATTTGGTCAAAATATATGCAAACCTATGTCTCCTCAATGTGAAATTTGTCCATGCACTGAGATTTGTGATTATTTCAGTGATAATATTTAATATTCTATCGCTTTTTTCCAAAACATTTATAAACTAAAACAATGTTATATAACAATAGTTATTATAACAAATGTTATATTAACTTTAATGATAACCCTTTTAATATACCATTAAAAACAAATTAAATATAAGGAGAAAAAATTATGGTTAACGTTCCAGAATTAACAAGAGGAATACTTGATAGTGTAGTCGATGCAATTGGAAACACTCCAATTGTAAGATTAAATAATTTAACAAAAGATTTAAACGCAGAAGTAGATGTAAAAATCGAATCATTCAACCCAACTGGTAGTGTAAAAGACAGGGTTGCTGTTGCAATGATTGAAGATGCAGAAGATAAGGGTTTGATAAGCGAAGGTGCTACAATTATTGAACCGACTAGTGGAAACACTGGTATTGGTCTTGGTTTTGCTGCAGCTGCAAAAGGTTATAACCTTATTTTAACCATGCCTGAAACCATGTCTATTGAAAGAAGAAAAATGTTGGCGGTCTTTGGAGCTGAAATTGTATTGACTCCAGGTTCAGAAGGAATGGGTGGAGCTATTGCAAAAGCGAAAGAACTAAACGAAAATACTCCTAATTCAATTATTTTAGGCCAATTTGACAATCCTGCAAATGTGGAAATTCATGCCAAAACTACTGCTCAGGAAATTTTAAGGGATACTGACGGTAATGTGGACATTGTTGTTGCAGGTGTAGGTACTGGTGGAACAATCACTGGAATTGGAAAAGTCTTGAAAGAAGCTGTTCCTGATGTCAAAATTGTTGCTGTAGAACCTAAAGACTCACAGACTTTAGCTAAAGGTGTTAAAGGACCTCACAAAATTCAAGGTATTGGTGCAGGTTTTGTACCGTCAATCTATGATTCAGATGTCATTGATGAAATCATTCCTGTTGAAAATGAGGATGCAGGTAAAACTTTACTTGCTCTTGCTGGAAAGGAAGGTATTTTTTCCGGTATTTCATCAGGAGCAGCAACTTGGGCTGCTTTGGATTTGGCTAAAAAAGAAGAAAATAAAGGTAAAAGAATTATCGCGATTTTACCGGACAATGGTGAAAGATATCTTTCTGTTGATTGGTTATTTGAATAAGAATAACTATTTATACTATATGTTATAATATTTTAATTATAGTAAATCATGAGGTTTATCAATGTTTAATAATTTAAGGGATGAAATCAAAGCTGTAAAAGAAAAAGACCCTGCGGCACGTTCTACGTTGGAAATTTTTCTTTGTTACCCAGGATTTTATGCATTATTAATGCATAGAGTTAGTCATTGGCTTTGGAATCATTCTTTAAAACTTTTAGCTCGTATGAATTCTAATTTAGCTCGTTTCATTACAGGTATTGAAATTCATCCTGGAGCTACATTTGGTAAACGTGTATTTATTGATCATGGTATGGGTGTTGTTGTTGGTGAAACAGCAATCGTTGGTGATGATGTATTGATTTATCAAGGAGTGATTCTTGGTGGTACAAGTACAGAAAAAACTAAAAGACATCCAACAATTGACAAAGGTGTAATCATAGGTGCCGGTGCTAAAGTTATGGGTAATATTACTATAGGGGAATATTCAAAAATTGGAACTGGGGCTGTTGTTCTTAAGGATGTTCCTTCTCATTCAACTTGTGTGGGCGTTCCAGGTCGTATTGTAAAGCGTAAAGGGGAAATCAAGAAAGTTGATCTTGATCACAATAAACTTCCAGACCCTGTTGCTGATGCAATTAGAACACTTGAAAAGCACCTTCAGAAAACCGACAAACATATTCAAATATTATATGATAAAAATGAAATTTGTATTGCGGATGATATTCGTGATGAACAAAAAGACTTAGAGGATTTGTTTAAAAAATAGAAGGGATTTTTATGAAACCGCCTTGTGAAATCGTAGTATGGTATGTAATACCTGCAATTAGGTCAGAATTGGCTAAAGAACTATTAAACTTAGGAATGAAGCAAAAGGATGTTTCTGAACTCATGGATATAACTCAACCTGCAGTATCACAGTATATCACAGACAAACGTGGGAGTGGAATCAAACTTGACGATAATGTCAGGAAAATGGTTCAGGACTTTGCAAAAGAGTTGTCTGAAGGTGAAGCTACCAAAGCAGATTTGATTTCCAGAACTTGTACAATATGCAAACACGTTAAAACATCTGATGTATTGGAGCAGCTTAACATTGATAAGTCTGAATTAAGTGATGACTGTCAATCTTGTATAGGTTCAGAAGCAGAATAGTAAAATATTGGAAAAAATAGTAAACTTTATAAACTATTAGCAACCAATATTTTATTATCCTATTATTTTTATGGCAAGTTTACCGAGTGGCTTAGGTGTGTGGCTGCAGACCATAATACGGGGGTTCAAATCCCTCACTTGCCTTTTATAATTACTTTTTTTGAGGTTATTTTTTATGGACGTCTATTCAACTTTAACTCGTAGTAAGGAGACTTTTGTAACTATTAATGAAAATAGAATTAACTTGTTTGTATGTGGTCCGACTGTTTATGATGATGCACATATTGGGCATGGAAGGACATACATTTCTTTCGATACAATAAAAAGATATCTGGAATATAAAGGATATGCAGTATTTTATATTCAAAACATTACTGACATTGATGATAAAATTATTAACCGTTCAAAAGAAAGCGGAATTCCAGCTCATGAATTAGCAAGAAAGTTCGAAAAAAGATACATTGAAGACATGCATAAATTAAATGTCGATGGTGTTAACCTTTTTGCAAGAGCAACTGATCATGTGCCTGAAATATTGGACCAGATTCAAAGATTAATTGATAAAGGTTTTGCATATGAAACTGAAGATGGGGTTTACTTTGAAATAGATAAATTCCCGGAATTTGGTAAATTGTCAAACAGAAATGTTGACGAATTGGAATCTCATAGGGACATTGCCGAGACCACTAAAAAAAATCCTCAGGACTTTGCTTTATGGAAAAAACGTGAAGGTGTTGATGAACCAACATGGCCTTCTCCATGGGGAGACGGAAGGCCTGGATGGCACATAGAAGATACTGCAATTACCGAATTCTACTTTGGTCCGCAATATGATGCTCATGGTGGCGGTCTTGATTTAATATTCCCTCATCACGAAGCAGAAATTACTCAAATGGAAGCTGTTAGTGGTAAAGCTCCGATGGTAAAATTCTGGTTACACACTGGATTTTTAAATGTAAATGGAGAAAAAATGTCAAAATCTTTAAATAACTTCATTACAATACGTGAATTACTTAAAGATTGGGATGCAGAAACATTCAGATTTTTTGTGTTATCTACCCATTACAGAAGTCCGATAGACTTTTCTAAAGATTCCCTTCATCAATCTGATAAAAGTTTAGACAGAATTAGAAAATATTATGAACTTCTAGATGTTGAAGTTGATGATAATAATTATGAATGTGATGTATTGTTGCCACACAAAGAAGAATTCTTTAGTAGTATGGATGAAGACTTTAACACTCCAAAAGCTATTGCTGCAATATTTGGATTAATTAATGACACTAAAAATGATTTAGGTGATTATTCCGATGAAGATAAAAAAGCTATAAAATCATTTTTAGATGATGTTGCTCATATTTTGGGAGTTAGTTTTGAAGTTCAAGATGTTGATGCTGGTTCTGATGATTTACTTAATTTGATTTCAGAAGTAAGATCTGAACTAAGGGCTAACAAACAATATGAATTATCTGATAAGATTCGTGATGGTCTACAGTCATTAGGTTATGAAATTAATGATTAGGAGATTTATTTTTCTCTTTTTTTCTTATTTTTTTTGTTAATTATTTTATGTACAGTAGGTACAAGTTTAAATCAGTTTACATTCAATTTATGATTTCATAATTATTTTTTTTTAATTTTAGTTTTGAATTTTAGAGAATTCATGTAATTTACTATTTTTATCATTTTTTTCTAAAAATATAACAATGTTTATATACTAAAAATAACATATGTTATTTTTGTATAACATAAGTTATAATTAATTTTTGGCATATGATTTTGGTATGCAAAACATTTATATATAAAAAATAACTATTGTTATATAGTAAATATAACACGTGATATATTTTACTGAATCAAAAAATTAAGGTGATTATTAATGACAAATAAAAATTACGGATTAGCAACATTAGGTGTACGTGCAGGACAAACTCCAGACCCCGCAACTGGGGCTCAGGCAGTTCCAATTTATCAAACTACTTCATATGTATTTAAAGACTCAGATGAAGCTGCAAGAAGATTCGCCCTTCAAGAATTTGGACAGATTTACTCCAGATTAACCAACCCTACCAGTGATGTATTTGAAGCAAGAATTGCTGCTATCGAAGGTGGTAATTCAGGTCTTTCAACATCAAGTGGTCTTGCAGCAATTACATATGCAATTTTAAATGTAACTGAACCTGGTGACAACATTGTTTCTGCAGACAATCTTTACGGCGGAACTTACCAATTATTTAATTATACATTCAAAGATTTGGCACGTGATGTAAAATTTGTTAACTCACAGGACTTACAGGCTTTTGAAGATGCAATAGATGAAAAGACTAAAGCGATTTATGTTGAATCAATAGGAAATCCAAAATTAGATGTGCCTGATTTTGAAAAATTAGCAGAAATTGCTCATTCACATGATATTCCATTAATTGTTGACAATACTGTTGGTGTAGGACTTGTAAGACCTTTGGAACATGGTGCAGATGTCATTGCGGCATCAGCAACTAAATATGTTGGAGGTCATGGTACTGCTGTTGGAGGATATATTGTGGACTCTGGTAAATTCAACTGGGGTAACGGAAAATTCCCTAACTTCACAAAAGCAGATCCAAGTTATCATGGATTAGTTTTCTGGGATGCATTCGGTGATGTTCCGGAACTTGGTAATATTGCATTTACAGTAAGAGCAAGAGCGAGACTTTTAAGAGATTTAGGTTCTACCCAAGCACCTGTACACAGTTTCATTTTCCTTCAAGGACTGGAAAGCTTGGATGTGCGTGTTAAAAGACATTCTGAAAATGCTATTAAAGTTGCTAAATTTTTAGAGTCACATCCAAAGGTCAATTGGGTAAATTATCCTGGTCTTGAGTCCCACCCCACTTATGAAATCAATAAAAAATATTTGAAAGATAACTTTGCAGGTATTTTAGGTTTCGGTGTTGAAGGAGGAGAAGAGGCAGGACGTAAAGTAATTGAAAAATTAGAACTTTTCTCAATACTTGCAAACATTGGAGATGCAAAAAGTTTAGCTATCCATCCTGCAAGTACAACCCATCAACAATTGACTGCAGAAGAGCAGGAAGCTACAGGAGTTACACCTGATTTCATAAGGCTTTCTATCGGTTTAGAAGATGTTGATGATTTAATTGCTGATTTAAGTCAAGCGTTAGATAGTATTTAAGTTACTATCTAATCACTTAAAATTTATATGTTTAAAATTTTTATTTAATTAAAAAGACAATTGGGAGATAATGAAAATGTATTTGGATAACTCAGCAACTACTCAAGTTAGTGAGGAAGTATTTAAAGAAATGGAACCATATTTCACAAAAGAGTTTGGAAACCCTTCAACTCTTTATAAAATTGGTCGTGAATCAAAAAAAGCATTGGATGAGGCTCGCCAAAGAGTTGCAGATGCAATCAATGCAAAACCGGATGAAATTATTTTTACAAGTGGAGGTTCTGAATCAGATAACCTTGCTATCAAAGGTATTGCATTTAAATTGGCTAAAAAGGGCAAACATATTATTACCACCAATATTGAGCATCCTGCTGTTAAAAATACTTTAGGATTTTTGGAATCACTGGACTTTAAAGTAACATACTTGCCAGTTTATGAAGATGGTTTGATTAGAATTGAAGACTTGGTTGATGCAATTACTGACGAAACAATCCTGATAACCATTATGCATGCGAATAATGAAATAGGTACTATTCAGCCAATTGAAGAGATTGGTAAAATTGCCCGTGAAAAAGGCATAAAATTTCACACTGATGCAGTTCAAAGTTTCGGTAAGATTGAAGTGGATGTTGAGAAATTAAATGTTGATTTACTTTCATTATCTTCTCATAAAATTAATGGTCCAAAAGGAGTTGGGGCTTTATACATTAAAAAAGGAACTCGTGTCGTACCACTTATTCATGGTGGCGGACAGGAAAAAGGAATAAGATCAGGTACTGAAAATGTTCCTGGAATTGTAGGATTTGGAAAAGCTTGTCAAATTGCAGCTGAAAACCTCGATGAACATTATAAAAAGTTATCTTCCATTCGTGATGAACTCATAGAAAAAGTATTGGATAATATTCCGGAAGCTTACTTGAATGGTGATAGGGATACTAGACTTCCAAATCTTGTAAATTTCAGATTTAAGGCTATAGAAGGTGAATCATTAATTCTTTTATTGGATGCTAAAGGATATCAGGCTTCAACAGGTTCTGCATGTTCTTCTAATACTTTGGAGGCATCTCCTGTATTGACTGCATTAGGTTTGGATCCTGTTGATGTTCATGGGTCACTTAGAATTTCACTTGCACCTGAAAGTGATACTTTTGATGTTGATGAATTTGTTAATGTTATTGCGGAAGCAGTTGAAAGATTAAGACAAATGTCACCATTATGGAATCAGGAACTTGATTATGATGGTGTAATGTGTAAAAAACATGAAGATAATTGTAGGATGTGTTAATTATGGATTATTCTGAAAAAGTAATGGATCACTTTGCTAACCCAAGAAACTGTAGAAAAATGGAAGATGCAAACGGTGTTGGAACAGTTGGAAACCCAACTTGCGGAGATTTAATGACAATTTATATTAAGGTTAATGATGATGAAGTAATTGAAGATATCAGTTTTCAAACATTTGGTTGTGGGGCAGCTATTGCAACTAGCAGTATGATTACTGAAATTGCTGTTGGTAAAACCGTGGAAGAAGCATTGAAAATATCTAGAAATGATGTTGCAGATGAATTAGATGGACTTCCTCCGATAAAAATGCATTGTTCAAATCTTGCCGCTGATGGTCTTCAGGCAGCAATTGAAAATTATTATGAGAATAACCAATAGGTTATCAATAAGAATATATACTTTGATGAATAAAATATCTTTAATCTATTTTAGGAGATGTTATATATGGCAAAAATTTTAAAATGTGACGAATGTGGAAGTATTATCCAAGTTTTTGTAGATGGAGAAGGTGACGCATGTAATGCACACATGCTTGAAATTCCTGTACAAACTGAAGGTGATAAATCTCCAAAACACAAACCTGTAGTTGAAATTGACGGAGATAAAGTAACTGTAAAAGTCGGTGAAGCTGCTCACCCAATGGATGATGATCACTATATTCAATTTTTAGTTGTTGAAGCAGGTGCAGAACAATATGCAAAATGCTTCAAACCTGGAGATGTTGCAGAAGCAACTTTCACAGTAAATTCAACTGATGATGTGAAAGCATTAGCATTCTGTAATTTACATGGACTTTGGTCCAGCGAATAAGTTTAAAATTTATTTTAAACTTCTTTTTTTATTATTTTTTGTTCATAAAAAATTTTAAATAACTTATTTTATATAGTATATATCGTGTCTAAATATATTAAACTAATAATTTTTATTTTGATTTTGGGTATTGTTTCATATGCTATTCTTTTTATAGATAGTTCTGTAGATAATATGAACAAGTTGATGCCTGAAATTAGTGATGGTATTGTTCATGGCGACAATGATTATAATGATGCTGTCAACTTGGTCAATGATAAAAATTATGAAGAGTCAATGAATAAAGCCATTTCAGCGGGTAATAATTATAACAATAGTCTGAATAAATTATATATTTTGCAAAATAATTTTACCACAGATGTTAATCAGGTTCATAAGGATTATATTAATAATACCATTTCAGAATTGGAGTTAAAATTAAAGGCTGTCGATAAACTGAAAGAAGCTATTGAATGTTTTGAAGGGCATTATAATGCTACCGGTAGTGAAAATGGCTTTGAAGCGAATGATTTAATGAATGAATCAATGCATTATAAAGATATTAGAGATTCATTAGTTGTCAATAACTCTAAATTATTTAAGCAAAATTTTATTATATGATGAGGTTTTAATGTGAAAACTAAATGTCCTAAATGTAAAGGAATAGGTTCTGTCGTAGTGGACTATAAGGAATGTGATGCCTGTGGTGGAACAGGTTATGAAGATGATGCATTTGATGTGGGTAATCATTTTAAAGGTGTTAATAATAAAGCAAGAGCAAAATTTGATTTAGGTGCTGAACAGGATATTCCTTGTGAAGTATGCAATGGAAAAGGTCAAGTGGAAGTTTTTGAAGATTGCCCGTATTGTAGAGGAACAGGTCAAGTTAATGTTTGTAGGGACTGTGGAAAATTAATTGATGAGAAATATGATGTATGTCCTGAATGTGAAGAGAAAAGGAAGGCTAAAAAAATGAAGCATGATGAATATGTGGCTCGTGAAAATCAAGTTAGGGATGTTTATGTACTTGATTCTTTATGTGAAATGAGAGATATAGATAAAGATAAGTTATACAAAGGAAGAATTACAAGAATTGAACGTTATGGTGCTTTTGTTACTTTAAATAATAATGTTTGGGGATTGATGAGAGGTGATGTCTCCGAATATAATGTTGGCGATGATGTTATTGTATTTATTACTGCAATAAAATTCAGAGAACATAAGATTGACTTGGCTCCGGCATATGTGGGAAAATATAATCTCATAAGATTAACAAAATCCATTCCAAGAACTTTGATTGGAAATTTAGAACAAAAAAAGGGAAAAGTAGTCAGAATTGATGGTGAAGTTCAGCAAATTCAGCAAACTTCTGGACCAACAATATTCATAATTAATGATGAAAGTGGCGTAACTGAAATTGCTGCATTTGATAAGGCTGGTGAGAGATCTTATCCAGAAATTGAAGTCGGTGATGCTGTTCAGGTTGTAGGTGAAGTCAATGAACATGGTGGAAAAACACAAATTGAGTCATCTTCAATGACAAAACTTAATGAAGATAATGCTAGAAAGCTACGTACTTTAATAGATGATGCATTAAATAAAAGAGCTGAACCTGAAGATGTTGATTTCTTAGTCAAAAGTGATGTTTTAAACAGACTTAAACCTAAGATGAGGGAAGCCGCCCGTAAAATCAGAAGGGCAATTCTTGATGGAAGGACAATTTTGCTAAGACACCACAACGATGCTGATGGTATTTGTGCAGGAGTTGCTATGGAAAAGGCATTAATCCCATTAATTGAATATGCAAATCCTAGCAATGATGCCCAATATTATTACTTTAAAAGGTCTCCAAGTAAAGCACCGTTTTATGAACTTGAAGATGTAGTTAAGGATTTGTCTTTTGCACTTGAAGACCAGGAAAGGCATGGTCAGAAATTGCCTCTTATTGTGCTTTTGGACAATGGTTCTACAGAAGAGGATATTGTAGCTTTAATGCAAGCAAAAATTTATGATATTGAAGTTGTTGTAATAGATCACCACTCTCCAGGTGAATTGTTGACAAAAGATGAACGGGACGGTGAAATTTATGGGGCAACCGTAGCCGTAGATGAGTATGTTGACACTCATGTTAATCCTTATTTGGTAGGTGGAGATTCACAATTAACTGCAGGAGCACTTGCAACAGAAGTTGCACATATAATTAATCCTGAGATAAAAGATTTGATTAAACATTTGCCTGCCGTTGCTGCATTGGGTGACCATGCTGAATGTGGTGAAGTTTATCAGTATTTGCAATTGGCCAGTGAAAAAGGATTCAGTAAGGAGCATTTGGCACAAATTGCAGAATGTGTTGATTTTGAGGCTTATTTCTTAAGATTCATGAATGGTAGGGGAATTATGGATACAATTCTCGCTGTAGACAATTTGGATAAGCATGATAAAATGATTGATGCTTTATACAAGGAATATCTAAAAAGAGTTGATACACAACTTAAAGCAGCACTTCCAAATATTAAGAAAACTCAATTTGATAATGGGATTTACTTCAATATTATTGATGTTGAAAAATATGCTCATAAATTCACATTCCCTGCTCCTGGAAAAACCTGCGGTTTTGTCCATGATAAAGTAATTAAGGAATTGGGTGAGGATAAACCTATTGTTACATTGGGACATGGGCCTGATTTTGGAGTATTTAGAGCAACTGATGCTGTAAATGAACAATATGGATTTAATGTAAATGACATTGTGTCTGTTTTAGCACAAAGAGTTCCTTCAGCCGGAATTGATGGTGGAGGACATGAATGCGCCGGTTCTATTAAATACATTGAAGGATTAAGTGAAGATGTTTTATCAGAATTAGTTAAAGAAATTCAGAATATGAATAAAATCTAATTTAATTAGATATCATGGCTTTAGAAAATTATTGTAGGAATTGTGGAAATAGAATACATATTAATGAACCTTTCTGTACAGATTGTGGTTGTAAAACAGGTTATTCGGATGATGGTAAACTATTAGTTTTCACACCGCCAATTCATGATATTGGGTTTTTTGATTTTAGCATTGATTTTTCACCATACATAGAGAGCAATAGAAAAGATTTCAAATATGAAATCTGTTCATGTGGATATCTAAATGAAGTTGATAATGAATATTGTTATATGTGTGGTGCAAAAAGAACTCAAAGTAGATTGTCTAAGATATTAAAAAATCAATCCAAACCTAAATATGAGTTGGGAAATACATTGTGTGATTGTGGTCATGTTAACAAGAAAGATAATGTTTTTTGTGAGATGTGTGGAAAGCAGTTACATTACAATTCAACTAAAATTCATGATAATTACAGTAATTTTAATTTAGAGTTTGAAGATTCAATATTTTGTTTTTGTGGTGGGGAAAATGAGAAATTTTCTCAATTTTGCAAGAATTGTGGATTGCCTCTGCAGAATTATGGTGCATCTTCGGATGTTTCTATCTTGTGTACCTGTTCTACAATAAATGAAGTTACTTCAGATTATTGTATTGGCTGTGGAAATAATTTAAAAAATGAAAATTCTGTTATTGTATGTGTTTGCGGTCATAAAAATAAAACTGGATCTAAATTTTGTGAAACATGTGAAAGACCGTTAAATCCGAAAAAGGTCATCAAATCAAAAATTATTTGCACATGTGGTGAAATCTTGGATTGGGATACTGATTTTTGCCATAATTGTGGAAAGAATATCCGGAGGGTAATTGTCCTTAAAA
>NZ_CAMHFP010000030.1 GCF_946184425.1 uncultured Methanobrevibacter sp.
AATAAAATATTATTATATATTGATTTTTTTTTTTAAAAAATTGAATATATTAGTATTAAGGTGTAAAAAATGAACAAAAAAATATTTATTTTACTTTTTTTATTCATTGCATTAATATCAATGTCTGCTGTTAGTGCAGCGGATTTGGATGATAGCAACGAAACGGTTGCGTTATCCGAAATTGGGGAGAAGCAAATTGCTGTTTCCAATGATGTTAATGCAATAGATGATTTGAATAAAGATGATTCCGACAGCGAAGCGGTATTGGGAAATGCTGTTAAATCCAGCGCTGCCGGTGAAAAAGAAATTTTGAGTGTTGAAAATTCAGACTCTGATGTGCTTGGTGCTACTGGAACTAGAATAACACCAGTTAATGTTTATGTGGATAGAAATGGGGCTTTAGATGTCTCTGGTAGTATGCGTGATTCAAATGATGATGTCATCGAGAAAGGTACAATTTCTGTATGTCTCAATGATAGAGTATATGCTACTTTGGATCCTGGTGGAGCGTTGGGATTTAGTACTAAAGTTAAGTTAACTCCTGGAAGCTATAATCTTGTTTTACGTTACCATGATGATTCTGGTGACTATGAAGATTGTGAATATGTTTATGAAAATAATCCGATTGTAAAAGAGCCACCTACATGGTATGTTGATGGAAGCAAATCTTCCAGCGGTAACGGAAAAAATGAGGCAAATGCATTTGTAACATTGGCCGAAGCATTGGATTCTGCGAGTGATGGTGATAAAATCAAAATTGCAGCCGGAACATACACTGGTTCTGGTAATATTGGTTTAACTGTTGATAAGAATTTGACTTTCGAAAAATACGGTGACGGTGAAGCGATTTTTGATGCGCAAGGACAAGGAAGAATTTTGAATGTTAACGTCAATTCCATGAATATCACAGGTTTAACTTTCAAGAATGGAAAAGTAAGCGGCCAGGGTGCTGCAATTAAATTTAATAATAAATTGTCCAATTCAGTTATAATTGCTAAATTTATAAATAACACTGCCCGTTATGGTGGTGGTGCAATATATGTTGGTGCTGGGGTTTCTAATTCAGTTATAAATTCCACATTTGAAAATAACGCTGCATCTGCTGCAAGTGGAGGTGCAATATATGTTGGTGCTGGGGTTTCTAATTCAGTTATAAATTCCACATTTGAAAATAACGCTGCATCTGCAAATGGAGGTGCAATATATTGGCGTATGGTTTCTGATTCAGTTATAAATTCCACATTTAAAAATAACTCTGCAAAACGTGGTGGGGCAATCAGATTTTTTGATACATTTACTAAGTCTAATTTGACTTCCGTATTTATAAATAACATTGCTAGTGAGGATGGTGGAGCAAATTGTTTTGACTCTGTTAATAATGTTAATATAATCGGAGATTTCATTAACAACACTGCAAAGGGCAGTGGTGGACAATGTGGTGGTGGAGCTAACGCATTTTATGAAACAATGACTAATGTTTCCATATCTGGAAACTTCATAGGCAACTCTGCAACAGGATCTAATGCTACCGATGGTGGTGCAGCGAACTACTTCTTTGAGGGAATTTCTGATGTGAATATTACTGGAAAATTCATAAATAACACTGGAAACAATGTGATTTACATTCTTAAGGACTCAGGTAATAATTATATTCAAGACTCTGTATTCCTGAATAATGATGTTAACCATATTATAAATGTTACTGACGGAAAGATTACTGCTAAGGATAACTGGTTTGGAAACAATTATACAAATTTCATGAATGAACCTGAAAATGTTGGAATCGATTTGGTAAACTGGCTGTTTTTATATGCTGAACCACCTTTCATGTTTGATGTGGGTCAAAGCTCACAAATCACTTTTGGATTAAACGCAATTGACTCTAATTATAATGGGTACCCTTATGATGCATCAAAAATGAACATTACTTTGGATTTATCCCAGACACTCGGTGAGCTGGATAAAACTTCTGCTTTAATAGGTGAAAAAATAACCTACACTGCTAAAGAAGCAGGTAGTGCAACTGTAACAGGTAAATTTGAAACTGCATCAAATACAGTCTCCTTTACAATTAATGATCCGAAAATACCTACTGAAATTAAAATTGCTAATTCAACTGTTAATTTGAAAGCTAATGATGAAATTGAATCTGGTGCTACTTTAAATCCTACTTCTGCAGGTAATGTGACTTATACTTCAAGCAATTCTAGTGTTGCTGTTGTTGTAAACGGTAAGATTAAAGCTTTGGCTGCTGGAAGTGCTAATATTACTGTAAGCTTTGCAGGTAATGATAATTACTCTGCTGCTGAGAATAAGACCATTGTGGTTAATGTTGCATTAGCTGATGCAAGTGTCAGTGTAAACAATGATACTTTGAATTTACTTGTCAAAGGCACTTTTGATTTGGAAGCTACCACAGTTCCTAGTGGTTTGAACGTCTCATACTCTTCCACTAATAAGTCTGTTGTAACTGTTGACAGTGATGGTAAAGTCACCGCTGTCGGCGCAGGTAATGCAACTATTGTTGTAACTGTTGGTGATGACAAGGTTTATGCTATAAATTCAACCAATGTTAGCGTTAATGTAAAAATACCTACTGCAATTGATGATATTCTTATTCCCGTGTTGAGAGTTGGTAATAAATTTACTTTACGCTACATACTTGTTGATTCAAATACTGGTTCGACTATTAGGGAGAATTTAGAATATACAGTTACTTCCACTAACGAAAGCGTTGTTAAAGCTTATATTGATAGGGGAATTGTAATTGAATGTGTTGGTGAAGGAAACGCCAATGTTACTGCGGGCTTTGCAGGTAATGACAAGTATGCTGCCGCTGAAAACAAGACTTTTACTTTAACTGTCAAAAAGATTCCTACTGAAATCAGTATTGCTAATTCAACTGTTGATTTGAAAGTTAATGATGAGATTGATGCTGGTGCTAGTTTAACTCCTGCTGATGCTGGTAATGTGACTTACACTTCCAGTAATTCTAGTGTTGCTATCGTTAAAGACGACAAGATCATTGCTGTTGGTGAAGGAAGTGCAAACATTACAGTAAGCTTCGCAGGTGATAATAAATATGCTACTGCTGAGAATAAGACTATTACTGTTAATGTTAGTTTAAATGATGCAAGTCTCAGTGTAGATAATTCTACTTTGGACTTGTTTGTTGGTGATTACTATACTCTTACTGTGAATACTGTTCCTGAAGGTTTGAATGTTACATTTACTCCTGATAATTCTGGTGTTATCAGTGTAGATGAAAACGGTAAGGTTACTGCTTTAAAAGAAGGAGAAGGTAGTGTTAGAGTTAGTGTTGGTGGTGACGGTGTTTACGAATTTAAATCTATTGATGTTACTGTTACTGTTAAAAAGATTCCTACTGAAATCAGTGTTGCTAATTCAACTGTTGATATGAAAGTAAATGAAGAAATTGCTGCCGGTGCTAGTTTGACTCCTGCTGATGTGGGTAATGTGTCTTACACTTCCAGTAATTCTAGTGTTGCTGTTGTTGAAAACGGTAAGATTAAAGCTTTGGCTGAAGGTAGTGCAAACATTACTGTAAGCTTTGCTGGTGACGATAAGTATGCTGCTGCTGAAAATAAGACTATTGCAGTTACTGTTACATTAAATGAAGCAAGTGTCAGTGTAAATAATGCTACTTTGGATTTGTTAGTTGGTGATGAGTTCATTGTTGTTGTTACTACTTCTCCTGAAGGTTTAGGTGTAACATTTACTCCTGATAATTCTGGTGTTGTTAGTGTTGATGAGAATGGTGTTGTTACTGCTTTAAAAGAAGGAACTGCTACTGTTAAAGTTAGTGTTGGCGGTGACGGAGTTTACGCCTTAAATACAACTGATGTTACTGTTACTGTTAAAAAGATTCCTACTGAAATCAGTCTTGCTAATTCAACTGTTGATATGAAAGTAAATGAAGAAATTGCTGCCGGTGCTAGTTTGACTCCTGCTGATGTGGGTAATGTGTCTTACACTTCCAGTAATTCTAGTGTTGCTGTTGTTGAAAACGGTAAGATTAAAGCTTTGGCTGAAGGTAGTGCAAACATTACTGTAAGCTTTGCTGGTGACGATAAGTATGCTGCTGCTGAAAATAAGACTATTGCAGTTACTGTTACATTAAATGAAGCAAGTGTCAGTGTAAATAATGCTACTTTGGATTTGTTAGTTGGTGATGAGTTCATTGTTGTTGTTACTACTTCTCCTGAAGGTTTAGGTGTAACATTTACTCCTGATAATTCTGGTGTTGTTAGTGTTGATGAGAATGGTGTTGTTACTGCTTTAAAAGAAGGAACTGCTACTGTTAAAGTTAGTGTTGGCGGTGACGGAGTTTACGCCTTAAATACAACTGATGTTAATGTAACTGTCAAAAAGATTCCTACTTCTATTAGTGTTGATGTTGATAATGTTGATATGAAGGTTGGTGATGAGGTCAAGATTAATGCTACTTTGTCTCCTGCTGATGCTGGTGAGCTTGATTATACTTCCAGTGATGTGAGTGTTGTTACTGTTAATGGTATTGGTGAGCTTATTGCTGTTGGTGATGGTACTGCGGTTATTACTGTTAGTTTCTTTGGTGATGATAAGTATGCGGCTGCTGAAAGTAAGAATGTTACTGTGACTGTTACTAAAGTTGATACTTCTATTGATGTTGATGTTAATAGTGTTGATATGAAGGTTGGTGATGAGGTCAAGATTAATGCTACTTTGTCTCCTGCTGATGCTGGTAATGTTACTTTTACTTCCAGTAATTCATCTGTTGTGAGTGTTGATGCTAAAGGTAATGTTAAAGCTGTTGGTGCGGGTAAAGCCAATATTACTGTTTCATTTGCTGGTGATGACAAGTATAGTGCAGCTGAAAACAAGACTATTGCTGTTACTGTTAGTTTGAGGGATGCTAGTGTTAGTGCTGAAGATATGGAGTTGAATGTTGGTGATAGTGCTGCTGTTGTGCCTGTTACTGCTCCTGAAGGTTTAAATGTCACTTA
The DNA here is from genome assembly GCF_946184425.1 of uncultured Methanobrevibacter sp. Lineage (GTDB taxonomy): Archaea > Methanobacteriota > Methanobacteria > Methanobacteriales > Methanobacteriaceae > Methanocatella. Next base: position 5,007 of record NZ_CAMHFP010000030.1, read on the forward strand.
TGTTCCTGATAATTCCGGTGTTGTAACTGTTGAGAATGGTGTTGTCACTGCTGTTAAAGAAGGTACTGCTAAAATCACTTTAACAGTTGGTGGTGATGGAGTATACGCTGAAAACTCAACCACAATCACTGTAACTGTAAATAAACATAATCCAACTATTGATGTTTCTATTCCTGAAATCATTACTGTCGGTGATAATTCAACTGTTAATGTGGTCTTGCCTGAAGATGCTACTGGTAATGTCACAGTTAAAGTTGACGGAAATGTTGTAGACACCGTACCTTTAAAAGATGGAAGTGCTGATGTCACAATTCCTCCAATGAGTGCTGGAAACCACGCTCTTGAAATAGATTACTCAGGTGATGGCAAATATAATTCTGCTTCAAAAAATACAACAATCCGTGTAGATAAGGTTTCCACTGTGTTATCTGCCGCTGATGTGAAAGTTACCTACAGTGTCAATAAATATCTTTTAATTACATTGAAAGATGGTGAGGGTAATCCTTTGGCTGGTGTAAAGATAACTGTTAATTTGAACGGTGCTAAAGTTTACACAACAGACAGTAAAGGTCAGGTTAAAATTATTATGGGCAAGATGGTTCCAAAAACATACACTGCAAAAATAACCTTTGCAGGAAATAATAAATATCTTGGATCCAGTGCATCTGCTAAAGTTGTTGTTCAAAAGGCAAACGTCAGAATCACTGCATTAAACAAAGTATATAAGTCCTCTGTTAAAGTCAAATTGTATCCTGTAATCTTAAAAGACTTCACAGGTAAAGTACTCAAGAATGTAGTTGTTAGTTTAAAAGTCAACGGTAAGACTTATTTTGCAAAAACAGATGCTAACGGTAAAGCTATATTCAAAATTACTCAATTGACTAAAAAAGGCACATATAATGCAGTCATAACCTTTAAAGGAAACAACTATTATAATAAGGTAGTAAAAAAGGCCACTATTAAGGTTAATTCTGTCTGGCAGGTTGTTCAAAAAGGAAGTAAGAATAGTGCACTTGTTAAAAAGATACAGGTCGCATTGATTAAGCATGGTTATTATCGAAATGCTCAGGGCAATCACTTAAAAATCGACGGAATCTATGATGATTACACTGTTCTTGCTGTTAAAAAGTTCCAAATGAATAATCATTTGAAGGTAACCGGTAAAGTCGATGAACTGACCGCAAAAAAACTTGGAATAATTTAAAATTTAATGTAGGTACTACCTACATCTTTTCTTTTTTTAGACAATTCCTATATAAAAGATTTTATTCACATTCATGTGTGATTAAATACAAACTTTGTTTCATTATTGCATTTATTTTAAAGTATTTCTCTGTTTTATCAAGGTATTCTGTAAGTTAAAAATCTTTGCTATCCAACATATTTCCGATTACTTTTTTTTAAAAACTTATTAACAATTAAAGATATAGTTTAATACAATGCTAGTTTTAAAGAAAGTTAAAAAACAGTGGAGATTATATCCTATCGGTTCTCCGAAAGGTGCCTTGAATCACAGAAGGGAACCTGAATTTGTAGGAAATATCAAGTTTTCTCATGAAGGGGATTCATTGTCCATTTCAAGGTTTGTTGCCGATTATAATTTCAATGACAATTCAACATTGAATGAAAAACTCCTTCCTCCAGGGGAAGTTATTAAATTATTACGTTCACAGGCTGTTTTTCTAGCTACAAAAGATGAAAATGTGGAAAATTTCCTGAAATCACAAAACATTAAAGTAAGGCACACTCATGTTTGTGATTACTGTGCATTTGATGGAAATATCACCATTGTGAACTCAGACTATTCATATAGATATAATAATCAGTTGATCTGTAAGGAATGTGCTCATGATACAATTAAAAATGAGCTGAAAATGCAAGGATTTGACAAGGCAATTTTCAGAAATCTTAAAAAGACTTTGGAAAAAACCGGAAGTCTGGAAAAGACACTGTCCGTTTTGGACCCTCACTTTGATCCGATTAAAAACAGAAAATTGACATTGTTTGATAAAACCCGAAAATCAAGACATATTGTTCCTCCAGTTGATATGAAAAGACTGAAGATTCCTAAAAACTTTAAAAAGGTGCTTTTGGACTCTGGAAACACTAAGTTATTACCGGTTCAATATTTGGCGATAAAGGAAGGTCTTCTGAAAGGAGAAGATTTGCTTGTAGTAAGTGCTACCGGTTCTGGAAAGACACTGGTTGGTGAGCTTGCAGGAATTGTGGAGGCTTTAAAAGGCAAAAAATTTGTATTTTTAACTCCATTGGTTGCTCTTGCAAACCAGAAATATCGTGATTTTAAAAAGAAGTATTCCAGGCTCGGTCTTAAAGTTGCTATCAAAGTTGGAAGAAATCGTGTCAAGGCAAAAGGTGAGTTGAATCTTCCCGATTCGGATGTTTCATCATCGGATATTGTTGTTGCAACATATGAAGGAATAGATTATCTTTTAAGAAACGGCAATTCTGGCAGTCTTTCAGATTTGGGTGTTGTTTTAATAGATGAAATTCATATGATTGATGATGAAGACCGTGGAACAAGATTGAACGGTTTGATAAAACGGTTAAAACATTTATATCCTAAAACTCAAATTATTGGGTTGTCTGCAACCGTAAAAAATCCTGAATTTTTGGCTTCTGAGTTCAATATGAAACTGGTCAAATATGATGAAAGACCGGTTCCTCTTGAGAGGCATTTGGTTTATGTCCGAAATGAATCTCAAAAAAGACATATTATGCAGAGATTAGCTAAAAAAGAGTTTAATACCAAATCTAAAAAAGGTTTTAGAGGACAAACTATAATATTTACTAATTCAAGGCGTAAAACTCATCAGATTGCTAATTTTTTAATGAATAAACGTGTCAATGCAAAAGCTTACCATGCGGGTTTGTCATATTATAAAAAGGAAAAGATAGAAAAGGATTTTGATAAAGGCAAAATTTCATGTGTTGTCACCACTGCAGCATTGGCGGCAGGTGTTGATTTTCCGGCTTCACAGGTAATATTTGATTCATTGGTCATGGGAAACAAGTGGATTAATCCGAATGAATTTTCACAGATGCTTGGCCGTGCCGGAAGGCCTTCCTATCATGACCGGGGTATAGTTTATTTGCTGCCTGAGGTTGGAAATGATTTTCAGGGGGAATCAGAAGAGGCAATGGCATTGGATCTTTTGGAAAGCAATAGTGAAGATGTGTTCATTGAATATGATGAAGACTCTGCATATGAGCAAATTTTAGCTGATATATCTTCAACCTCCATAAAGTCAATTGATGAGCTGAATAAGTTTTATAAAAATATTGATGTTCCAGTAAGTATCAAGATAGCTATAGATGAGATGGAAGATTTGGGTCTGATTGACAGAAGCCCTAACAACAGATTGACAGTAACTAAATATGGAAGAGCTGTGTCAGTATCATTTTTATCAATTGAAGATGCGGAGTTTATTAAAAATACTTTAAATGATTATAATTATCTCAAACATTATGTCGGATTATCTCCAATGTATAAGAAAAAAGACAAATATGATAAACTGAAAGTTTTGATATTGGCAATGGCAATGGATTTGGAAATGTTTGAAAATGCATATTTGTCAAGTGTTATTCATAATCAGATAGCCAATGCTCTTAAAATTAAATTTTCTACAAGATTATTTGCTGAATCAACTTTAGATATCATATCTTCAGGTGAAGCAATAGAAAAGGTTGATAAAAAATTCCAGGATGCATTAATTGCTCTTCAGAGTGATTTTATGCAATGCAAATGTCAGGACAGGCCGTTTTGTCAATGTATGCAGAGGGGAATTTCTGAAGTGATTGTTCACGAAAGACTTAAAGGCAAGGATCCTCAAGATATATCAAATAAGTTATTTAGAAAATATCAGATTCAGGTATATCCTGGAGATATTTTTTCATGGCTGGATAATTTTGTAAAAAATTTGGATGCAATAAAACGAATTGCTAAAGCTCATAATAGGCAAAATTTTGTTAAAAAATCTAATTGGTTAATTAAAAAAATAGAAAATGGGTGAATAGAATGTATGCAGAAGATAAAATCTTAGTTGGTTGCAATGAAAACATATGGGTGAATTTACTTCCTAAAATGGCTAACCGTCACGGTTTGATTGCCGGTGCAACAGGAACAGGTAAGACAATCACACTTAAAACTCTAGCTGAATCATTTTCAGATATGGGAGTTCCTGTATTTTTGGCGGATATGAAAGGAGATATCTCAGGACTTGCAAAAATAGGTTCTGAAACTGAAAAAATCAAAGCCAATGTTGATAAGTATAATCTTGCATCTAAAGGATTCAAATATCAGGATTATCCTGTTGAATTTTGGGATTTATTTGGTGAAAAAGGTCTTCCTGTAAGAGTTACATTATCTGAAATGGGTCCGGTACTTTTAGGAAAGATTTTAAATGTGTCTGAAGCTCAACAAGGTGTTTTAAATATAGTATTTAGAGTAGCGGATAATAATTCTTTACCAATAATTGATTTGAAAGATTTAAAAGCAATGATTAATCACGTTGTTGAAAATAAGGCGCAATACGAAAGTGAATATGGTGCAATTGCTGAAAAATCAGCAAATACAATTTTGAGGAGTTTAATCACTCTTGAAGACCAAGGCGGAAATGACTTTTTCTTTGAACCTGCTTTAGATTTGAATGATTTCATCAGAGTTGATGAAAACGGAAAAGGAATTATTAATATTTTAGATTCTCAAAAATTATCTCTTTCACCTGAAATATACTCCACATTCCTTCTTTGGATGTTATCCAGCTTATTTGAAAATTTACCTGAAGTTGGGGATATGGACAAACCTAAATTCGTATTCTTCTTTGATGAGGCTCATTTATTGTTTGATGATATGTCACCGGAATTCGGCAAAAAAATTGAACAGATTGTAAGGCTTATCCGTTCAAAAGGTGTTGGATTATATTTCATATCCCAATCACCTGCAGATATTCCGGATGACATTTTGGCGCAGTTAGGTAACAGAGTTCAACATGCACTTCATGCATACACTCCAAAAGACCAAAAGGCAGTAAAAGTAGCTGCGGAAACATTCAGGCTTAATCCTGAATTCAAAACAGAAGATGTAATATCAGAACTTGGAATCGGACAGGCTTTAGTATCTGTTTTGGATGAAAACGGTGTTCCTGGAATTGTTGAAAAAGTGGACATTGTACCTCCGCAAAGTTATATTGGAGCTATTGATGATTCAATGAGATCTGAATTAATTAATCTGTCAGAACTCAAAAGTAGATATTGGGAACCTGTAGACCCTGAATCCGCTTATGAATTATTATTGAATAAAATAGATTCCGACTCTAATCTTGAAAGTGAAGTAATGCCTGAAACTAAAGAGGCTATTGAAGAAGCAATCGAACAAAAATCAGAAGTTCCACAGGAAAAACCGGCATTTGGTTTGGGAGATATTATTGGAACTGTCATGGGTGGAACTCAACCGACAAAAGGTAAAAGAGCTAAAAAATCCGAAGCCCAAAAAATGGCTGAAAAGGCAGCATCACAAGCGGCAAATACGGTGGCTCGTGAGGTTACAAAAGGTATTATGAGAGGATTATTCGGCCAGATGAAATAGGTGGTAATATGGCACATCCTCACAAAAATGCAGTGGCCAAAATGGATGCATCCTCATTAGTGGGTGTTATTGAAGAGTCCAAAATGACTTATGTTCGAGAGAACTTAAGCATTTTTTTACATGAACGTCAAATTAAACTGTTAAAACAGGTTAAAAAGCATGAAAAACCTCATCATAAGCGTATTCGTATTAAGCAATTTGAAAAGGCTAAAAAAGATGGTCTGTTTAATATGCATTTGGATTTGTATTTGAAAAAATACCAAAAATTGGAGAAAATAGGTTTGATTGAAATCGATTTAAGTCCTGGAAATGGTTTGGAGTATGATTGTTCATTGACCGAAAAAGGTTTGGGTATTTTAGATGAAATTTCAGCCTTGGAAAAAGATTGGGAAAATGTTGTAGGAATTACTGATGAAGATAGGGAAGTTTTAAAAAATCTGGCCCTAAATTCATTTGAAATATCATATAGGCACAAGAAAAAACAGGGTTTTATATTTTAAAGTATGTGCAATCCATGGCTATTGAATCATAGGCTTTTAAAACACATTCAATAGCTTCTTTTTTTGTTTTAAAATAATATAGGTGACTTTCACATTCACAATCGGAACATCCAAAATCGGTTATTCCTTTGGATTTTGTTGAGATATATTCGGATAGGTCACATTCTATTTTTTTAGTTGACTCGTTATAGATTATTTCAACGATTTCAGATTGTTTCAGAAGGTAATCTACATGCCAATGCATCTTTTTTTCATCACTTAAATGTCTGTTAAGTCTTGATTCAAGTGAATTCATGGCAGAACCAACATATACGTAATAGCCTTTTTCAAATTTAATTTTTCCTAGTTTTTTTCCTATTTTGATTTCCGTAGTAGCTTTTACATGGATAATTAAACAATAACAACCTTTCATCACTTTTAATTTTGATTTTCATAGCATTTATATAATTATCAATTGTAATAGATAAATTTTAAATATTAATTTATAAAGATATACTATTGTATTTATTCTATTGGATAATATAACAATTAAATTGAAATGGAGATTTTTATTTTGAAAGTTAATAAATTCATGCTGGTTACTTTAGTTTTACTGGCTATAATCTCATTTGGAGCTGTGAGTGCAGCTTCCGATAATACGACTGCAGACGATAATGTAGTTGGTGTAACTGAAGACTTAAAATTAAGTGCTTCAGATGTGGGAGAAATTAACGCTAGTGGTGATGATATCGCTATTGGTGAAGATGTAAATTATGATTCTAAACTGGGTATTAGTGCTGACGATACAGCTGATAAGATAAAACATGCTGATAATTATCCTGAGGATACCTTAAAAGCCGGTACAGTCACACCATCATATACAATCGATGCTCCTGAAATTCATTTTGGAGAAGTGATGGTCATTACTGCAAATTTCAATAATGCGACAGGTAATGTAACATTCACTGTTGCAGGTAAAGAATATGTCGGTACTTTAGTCGGGGGTATTTTCACACAGGAAATAACTGAATATAATTATAATAGCAATCAAGTAAGAATTTCATATTCCGGTGATGATTATTATAAACCTGTTTCAACTACCAAATATGTTTATGCAAGGGCGGATGTTGTTGCAAATGCCGGTTATTATGGTCAAATTCCATATCTGGATATTAATTTATATAATGCAACAGGTAATATAACAGTTACACTTGGAGGTATTGATTATAAACAGAGATTGGAAAATGGTAAAGCCATTCAAAATTTCTCTAAATATTCCTATGGAAGTAATAGGTATTCAATTACTTATTCAGGTGATGATAAATTTAAAGGATTTACAATGAGTTCCTCCTTTAATGTTATGGCCAATACTATTATCCCTGAAGAGATTTATTTCGGTCAGGATTTCAGCATAGGCATTAACTTGGGTGAGGCAACAGGAATTGTAAATATGGAACTTGTCGATGAAACAAACCATGAAAATTATAATCAGACTTTAGTGAACGGTGCAGCATCTTTTAAATTTGAAAATTATTCTATTGGCAGAAACAGACTTCAAGTCATCTACTATGGTGACGATAACTGGGGATATTTCGCTACAGTTATATCTTTTAATGTTTTAGAAAAACAGGATTTGGCCATTTACTCCACCATACACAGAAATGATGACAAAAGCATGATTCTCATTAATCTTCCTAATGCTGTTAATATAACTTCATTAAATGTCACTGTCAATGGTAAAAGTGAAATTTTGAATGTAGTTGATAAAAAGATTATAATTCCTATTGAAAAAACTGATGTGATTAATGAAGTAAACGTTACTTTCCCTGGAAATGATATGTTTAATCCTACAAATTGCTCAGTATTCATGGAATTGAATAATATTGTAACTGCCGACAATTTCATGTACTACTTCAATCAGTATGATGGAGGTAAATTCTTTGATTATGTTGAACCTGGAACAACTTTAGATTTCCAAGGTTATATAGGCAGTGCCCGAGCATACTTTGATTTAAATAAACCTGTAAATATTATTTCATCAACTCATGACTGTGTAATTGATTTAAATACAACTGCTGGAAGTTATTTTGGTGAAGACCCTGGAGCCCGTTTTGCAATAAGTTACAACGGTTCATACTCAAATATTACAGGAATCAATTTACATAACACTCAGTTATGGATTGCTAATGCGCATCATGTTGTTTTGGACAATATAAGTAATGTAATTGAAGACCAAAGAGTCGGTTCAGGTGTAGGTGCTACTTCTGTAAGGGAAAATTCCACTTATGTGACTGTTAAAAATAGTTATTTCTACACAAGAAACAATGGAGGTTCAAGTTCACTGGTAATGGCTTGGGCTGATTACTGTACTTTTGATAACAACACTGTGGTCGTTGAGGGAAATGTAGGAAACATGATTTATTTAACCACTTTCAACGTAAATATTCCTTCAGGTGTTGTTGCAAATTGTCATAACAATATCACAAACAATAAAATTTATGGTCCTTCAAAAGCGGCTGGAATCTGTTGGGCACTTGTTGTTTCAGGTGCATATAACAGGATTGAAAATAACTTCATTGATTATGTGGGTGTAGGTATTACTACTCAATATGGTACATCCGCTTCACCTAATAATACATTCTGCAATAATGTATTAATTGGTGGTGCATCTATGAGTGTACTTCCTGATTCAATAGTGTATAATAACACTGTTTCCGGAACTTTATCTATTGGTGCCAGATCAACAGCATATAACAACACTGTCACCAAAGCCATGACTGTTCCTGCTGATGCGGTTGCATACAACAACACTGTTGGTGGTTTAACAGTAAGTGGTGCTAACGGTCAAGCTTATGACAATATTGTAAATGGTGTTATAACTATTAGTGGTACTAATGCGCAAGTAACTGACAATGTATTAATTGGAGATGTGACCATAAGAGCGAAAAACATTAACTTGTCTGGAAATGAAATTAATGGTACAGTTAAAGTTAGTTCCAGTGATAATACTATTGTCAATAACCATATTTATTCAAACGGTGATTATGCTATTGATTTAGGAAATGGTGCTAATAATAATGTATCTGATAATATTCTGTATTCAGCTAAATCCAGTGGAAATGATGCAGTTAAATATAAGCAGGAAACTAATCATATTGCAGATAACTTCCCTCTGAATGTCAATTTAACAGTTAACTTAACAACTGATAAATATTATTACTTTGATGACAAGGTCACCGGAACTGTAACTATTGACCCTAATGCAAAAGGAAATGTTTATGTTTTATTTAATGGACAAAGAACTAAATTAAATGTTGTAAATGGAACAGCTGATTTTTCATTGGAATTGATTCCTGCAGGTCAGTATATATTAACTGCAGTGTATGAAGGTGACAGTTTATATAGTAGTGCAGAAAAGTCAGTTACAGTTACTAAATACAAATATGAAACTTCACTTGATATAAATTACACTGAACCTGTCGCTGGCGAAGATCTCGAAGTTTCTGTATTTTTAAATATTCTTCCGGATGGTATTTCTTTAATTCCGGAAACTCCGGTATTGCTGATTGTTGATGGACAGCAGCATCCTATTGACTTTGAATATGATCTGATTGATGGACAAATTTCCAATGTCAAAGCGAAATATACTATTAAAAATGTTGCTGCAGGCACTCATAGTATTGTAGCTATACTGGAATCTAGTGATGAATTGGAAGGAAGTTATGCTTTCAAATCATTTACATTGAATAAAACTGAATCTAAAGTGTTAGTTGATTATGATGCTCCTGTTATTGGTCAGGATGTAATACTTAATATTTCAGTTGGAGACATCAATGATAATGTCACTGTTTTAGTTGATGATAAGGATGCTCAGATAATTGAATTGGTTAATGGAAGTGCTAAGTATACAATTGAAAAAATTACTGAAGGAACACATGTTATTGTTGTAAAATACGAGGGTAATGCTGCATATACTCCTGATGAATCAGTTTTAACTTTTAATGTTGGTAAAATTTCTCCAGAAATGGACTTGATTTATGACACTCCGGTAATAGGTCAGGATTTGGTTGTCAATGTTACTGTTAAGGACATTAACGATAATGTAACTGTTGTTGTAGATGGAGTATCTAAAGTAGTCGAGTTATTAAATGGTTTAGGTTCAATCACAGTTGACAAATTAACTAGTGGTATTCACACTATTTTTGTTGTTTATGATGGGGATAATGTTTATACTCATGATTATGTATATAAATCATTTATTTTAAATAAAACAACTCCTGTTATCACTGTAAGCAATAATGATGTTGCTCTTGGTGATGACTTGAAAGTAACTGTTAGTGTGGTTAATGCTACTGGAAATGTCAAAATAATTGTTGATGGTGTTGAAAACATCATACCATTAGTAAATTCAATTGCAAACTTCACATTAAACAACATTTCATCTGGAAATCACAGTATTGTAGCAATTTACGAAGGCAATGATGCATTCAATGCTGTAAGCGAAAGTAAATCATTCAGCATTGAAGCTCCAGTAATTCAAGAAAGAATAGGTACCATTATTAATGTTGAAAAAACATTCACTCGTGTCGCTAATGATTTCTATGTTGGTGAAAGAGGTGGAATGTTCTATGCTACTTTAACTGATATAAACGGCAATCCATTAGCTAACAAAACAGTTCAAATTGTAGTTCTCAGTTCTATTTATAATGTGACTACCGATTCAGAAGGTAAAGCTGGTTTGCCAATCAGTTTAGTTACTGCAAACTCATACACTTATGCACTGTCATTTTTAGGTGATGATAAATACGAGGCATCTCTTGGATCTGCTGTAGCGGTTATTACTAAAAAACCGACTTCAATTGTTGCACCTAACAAGGTATTCAAAGCAAATGCCAAATCAAAAGTTGTTTCTGTAACATTAAAAACTATTAAAAACCAATACAACGGCAAATATTTCCTCAAAGCTGGTAAATTGATTACTTTAAAAGTCAACGGTAAAACTTACAAAGCTAAAACCAATGCAAATGGTGTTGCTAAATTCACCGTCAAATTGACTAAAAAAGGAAAATTCATTGGTGTAGTTAATTTTGCAGGAGACAACACATATAAAGCTGTGACTAAAAAATTAAACATTGTAATTAAATAAAATTGAAATATTAAATGTTGGAGTATTTTTCTCTAACATTTCCTTATTTTTTTGACTTAATTGATTTATTAGTAAAGATAACTTTATTAACTATTTTTTATATAATATCTAATAACCTTTAATTATAGAAGGTATGATTAAAGGAGGTGAAAGGATAGGTATTAATAAGAAATTATTGATTTTAGCAATAATTTTGATATTAATGAATATTACTGTCATTTCAGCTAAAGACGTTGACAATATCAACACTACTGTATCAATTGCTAATGATTTAACTGATTCAGTTCAATCAATTGATTCTAGTAATGTAATATTGTCTGACTCCCAAAGTGAAAAGCCAGATTTGCCGGATTTGGTCGATAATGAACATATATATGTTTATTCATCAAATATTGGAAATTATTTTACCAATGGTGTTTTAGATAACAAGTATGAAGGTAAGAAGTTAATATTTTCTGGTGACTTTGATAATATGGGTCAGTTAGTAATCAACAGGAATGATGTTTCCATAATAGGTTCAGATGCTTTCTTAAGAAATACTGTATTTGAGCTCGGCGGAAAAAATATTACGCTAAAAAATTTGAATTTTGATTTGACTAAACCGGTTGCTAAAAATAAAGGTTCAGCAATTCTTTTTAGTGGTAATGATTTAAATTTAGTAAATTTATCCATCAATTATATTGTCCCTAATGATGTGGAAGCGTATGCTATTCTTGCTGATGTTAGTAAAAATCCGACAGATAATCTTAAAATCATTAATTCAACCATATATTTTGAAGGACACAATGCTAATCTTGATAAATATAATTGTGCTGTTAAATTAATAAATTCTTATGATGCAATAATGGAAAACAATACAATTAGAACTTCACTTCCTCTTAAAGACGTTAATTATATAACTCAGGATGCTAATATTGATTCGGATTATGTATTTTCAGTAGGAATTGAAAACTGTGATGGGTTTATATTTAATAACAACACCATAGTTTCAGAAGTAAACAAACGGCCTGCTGTTAAATATCCAACTTTGGGCGGTTTTATGATAAGTCGTTCAAATAATGTATTGGTATCCAATAATTCAATTTATATGAGTGATTTTGTCACATATCCAGGTATTGAAAATTACTTATATGGAATTGATGTACATGGCGTTGATAATTTAAAGATTATTGGAAATAAGATTTCAATGGTTACAACAGGAGGAAAATTAGCTTTAGGTACTGCTTACCCAATTCAGGTTTCAGGTCCTGCTTCAGAAGTGAATATTACAAGAAATAATTTATATTCATTTTCAAATGGTCCTAATATTGGTGTATATTCCCAAAACTTTTTTGGTGAAACATATATCTATGTTACTTATAATAAAATAAACGTAACAGGCCTGGCCGGAGTGCATGATTGGGCTTTAGTTACAGGTATTGAATCTCAAGACACCTACTCTGAAATCAATAATAATGAAATCGAAGTTCACAGTGTTGATAATGTTGGTATAAATGACAATCTTTATGCAATTAGTTACCGTCAAAGTATAGCGGGAGATCATGCATTTGAAATAAAGGATAACTTTGCCGTTACTGATGGATATTATGCAGTGTATATATTGGATTCTCATGATTCTGTTATTTCAAACAATATATTGGTATCATATAATGACGGAGTAAGCAATGGTGATAATGCATATAGTAAAGGCAATGGGCTTCATGAATATAGTGAAGACTATGACAATCGTGTTATAAGGGCAATTGACTATTATTCATCAAGGAATAAGGTTGATGGCGAGTCACTCATTAATATTTATGATTCTGGTAGTTCAGACATAATCAATACTAATAATATTCCAGGTAAATCACAACAAACAACCACTGAACATCCATTAATCCCTGGATTCGCTGATTTAAGTGGTGTTATTCAGCAATCTGATGATGAAATAACGGGGTTCATTAATGATGGGGCATCTTTTGATATGGGTGAAAGTGATGCTGAAAGTTCAGATGTAATTAGTCAGGATTCAAATATTGATAACGAAGTCTTTTCAGATTCTGAAAAGGTCAATGACAACATTGATGGAAATAATTTGGCTATAGTTTCAAATTCATCTTCAACAGCTTCAGTTGGAGTTTCCAGCAATCCGTTAACAGGTTCTCAATCAGGAGCTTCACAGGACGGATCAGATAGTGTAAGTAAAAAAGCTTATGAAATTGAAGAATTGATGGAACATGATGAAAAGTTTATTCCACCAATATTTTTCATTGTTGCGGCATTAATTTTATTAATTGTTGGCTATAGACGTAAAGAACAAATAATTGAATAGTTTAATTAGTCTTATGACTAATTCTTTTTTTTCTTTTTTCAAAACTCTTTTTTTTAGATAATTTTATATAATCTGTTTTATATAATTTAAAGTATAATGGATAATTTTATTAAAATATAATTTAATATCGGGGTTTTGACATTGAATTTTAAACAGATTATGTTGATTGGTTTGATTATAATTATATTGTCATCGGTCAGTTTCGTTTGTGCTTCTAATTCAAATGATGTGAATGATTTTAACTTAACTGAAAGTACCCAGGATTCAATTTATGTTGATAATCTGCATGGGAATGATAAAAATAATGGTCAAACATGGGATGATTCACTAAAAACCATAAGTAATGCTGTTAAAGTAGCAAATAAGGATGATACAGTATACCTGGCAAATGGTACTTATGGTGGTTTAAAAAATACTAAAATAACCATCGATAAATCAATTAGCTTTATTGGCGATACAAATACTAAAATAGATGGTGCAAATAAAAACTACTTATTTATAATCAAAGATGATGTAAAAGTAACATTTAAAAACATAAAATTCATCAATGCATTTAAAAATAAGAATATTGATGGTAGTTCCGACAATGTTTATGGGGCAGCATTGGAAATCAATAATGCTGAAGTGATAATTGAAAATTGCCAATTTATTAATAATAATATTAGTCACGGTTCTTCTGGAGATGTTTACGGTGCTTCTATTAGTAACCTGGGTAATCTGTCTGTTTTCAACTCACAATTTATAGGTTCATCAATGGATTCCGGTGACGGTCATTATGGTTTTGGATCAGCAATATACTCTAGTGGTAATCTAGTAATAAATAACTCTTCATTTACCAAATCCAGTGGAAATAAATTTAGTAGGGGTTCAGCAATTTACAATGCGGGATTGGCAATAATTGATAATTCCACTATAGCGGACACATATACAAAAGAAGAATCTATGGGTTCAGCTATTTTTAATAGTGGAGTTATGACTTTATCAAATTCAATTATAGAAAATAACACAATTGAGAGATATGACTTTAACTATATATATGGTAATGTTTTCAATTCAGGGTCATTGATAGCTACATGCAATATATTTAGGAATAACACAGGATATTACAAACAACCTAACTCTGAATATGAAGGATGCCCTACAATTTATAATATTGGAGATTTGAATTTAACTTATAATCTATTTATTGACAATATAGGATTTAATAAGGTTGTCAAAGATGTATTTTTAAATGGGGGTAATTCTGTCCATATCGATAATAACTGGTGGGGCAGTAATAATAATCCAAGCACTACAAAAAGCATTAATTTTGATAAAGCTACATCTTGGATTGTTTTAGATATATCACCTAAATATTGTAATTTGGATATGGGTCAAAATATTGATATTGTAGCTTCCTGGAGATTAAGTAACTCTAATCAGACAATCCTTCAGCTTCCATTTAACTTAATTTTTACCTCAGACAATCAATCTCAAAAACGATTGCCTGCTAATGGATTATATGTATATAATTTTAACAGTACTCAAACTAAAGGATCATATGAAGTAAATGTCGGTTTTTACCGGTTTAATCAGACAATTCAAATTGATGTTGGAAAAGTAAACACAACCCTCAGTGTTGATGTTGCCAGTGAAATTTATTTCGATGAAAATCTGGTTGTCAATGTCGTTTTAAAAGATGAAAATTCCAAAAATGTTAATGGTGTTGTCAAATGTTCATTAAATGGGGAAATTCAAAACATTACAATAAGCCGAGGAAGTGGCACTGCAACATTTTCAAAATTGATTCCTGGTGATTATGAACTGAAATTAACTTATGATGGAAGTGATGTATATTCCAAATCATTCAAACAGGTAGGCATTGTTGTCAAAAAAAGGGATATAGATTTGAAAATTGATGATATTGATGATGTTATGGTAGGTCAAAATTTTTCAATCACTGTTAATTTAAACTGTAAGGATGTTCAGGGCCCTGCAAACCTGTATATTAACGGTATATTAAAGCAGGTTATTTATTTAAAAAACGGAAATAATTTAATAAACTTTACAAATTTCAGAGACGGCGAATATAATATTACTGTTGGGTTGATGGGAAATCAGTATTATAATCCGAACAATGCAAGTGTTATTTTAAATGTAAATAAATTTAATGTGGCGTTTGATGCTGAATGCGAAAATATTTCTGTAGGTCAAAATGCAATATTAAAAATTAATTCAACAAATAATTTCACAGGTGAATTAATTATTTCAATCAACGGGGTAAACAGCACAGTATTTATAAAAAATAAAACTTCAGAATTCATACTTGCTAATCTGAGCAGCGGAAAATATGATGTTGATTTGATCTTTAAGGGAAATGATTTATTTAAACCTGCAAATTACTCATTATCATTTGAAGTTTCAAAATTTAGTTCTGCAATTATTGTAAACATTGAAGATAATACCATAACAGTTAACACAAATCCAAATAACTGTACAGGCAGCATCAGTCTTTACATAAACCGTAAACACTATGAATCCAATTTGAAAAACGGGGTGGTGACTTTTGATGTTGACTTTGATGAAGGAACCAATTACATCTATGTAATTTATAACGGAGATGATTATTACAATCAGTCAAGTTGGAACACAACTATCGGACAAGCGGAAGCTTATGCGATTATGGCAGATAATATTACAGCATGGGAATATAACGATTTTAATTATACTGCTCAAATATTTGAAGCTAATGGAATGGCAATGCCAAATAAAGCAATAATCATTAAAATTGATTCACAGACATTCAACATTACTACTAATAATCTGGGAGTGGCTGTTTTACCATTAAACTTGGCTAGTGGTAATTATACTGTAATAGCAATTCACAATAACCTGACTGCGGTATCAAGTATTTTGGTAAAAGTTATTGACTTTAATTTAACTTCCAATAATGTAAGTTATGGTGAAAATATAGTTGTCGTTGCATCTTTTGAAGAAAATATTACAGGAAAGGTTAATTTCACTGTATCAAATAATTTGACAAATGTTGTCGACATTATCAATGGTAAAGCATCATTCATAATTGAAAATTTAAAATGCGGTATTTATAATGTTGAAGCTGTCTATATCAAGGGCGTGTTATCAAAAAGTAAAACTACTGCATTTAAAGTGGATAAACTTGATTCCAAATTTAGTTATGATATATCTGAAGCGGGGTTAGGTCAGAGTGAAATAATTACAGTCACTGCAGATAATTTAACTGGTCAAATTAAGTTCATAATCGATGATGGTGAATATTTAAAGGATATTGAAAATTCACAAGCTATTCTTGAATTGGATAATCTGGCCGGTGGCATTCATAAATTAACAATAATCTATTTGGGTGATGAATATCACAAAAACAGCACAGTCGAAACAGAATTTGGTATCAAAACTTTAATAACTGATATTATATTATCGGTCAATGACACAACTTACGGTAAAGGCATTACTGTTGTTGCTAAATTGAATGAGAATGCAACCGGAAATGTTTCATTCACAGTAAATAATCTAAAATCATTATCAAAAGTTGAAAACGGTATTGCCACATGGACATTTGGTGGATTTGATGTGGGTACATACAGGATATCTGCAGATTATCTTGGCGATAATACTTTTTTAAGTTCAGGAAATTCCACCAGCTTTAAGATAAATAAGGCAAGTTCTTCTATTGATATATATGTTGATGGAGTTTATCTAGATGAAAACATTAGAATTTATGCAAAATTAAGTCCAAATGCAACTGGAAATGTTTCATTCAGTATGAAAGATTATTATTCTCCAAGAAATAAGCCGGTCATCAATTCACAATCAAGCTGGTACATTTCACCGTTAAATGAAGGTAATTATACAATTTTTGCAGTATATGGGGGGGATAAAAATTATCTTGCATCATCCTCTTATTATATTTTAACTGTCAACCAATCAAGATCAATTTTGGATGTTGAAGTAAATGATGTAAGTAGCAATGATAGGGTTGTTATTAGAGTAAGCCTTACTTCTAATAAAAATGAGACAATTTCCGGTTCAGTAAATGTTTTATTGAATGGTAAAACATATGCTGTCAGAGTTTCTGACGGAAAAGGTTCATTAAATATAGGTAAACTCAATCCCGGCAATTATACAGTTAGTGCAATATTTGAAGGCAATGAAAAATATTCCGATTCATCAGCTGTGTCTTCATTTATGGTTTCTGATTATTTATTGGAATCTGTTTTGACTTCTGTCGATGTTGTAAAGTATTACGTGGGGGACGTCAAATTAATTGCCTCATTGACCAACTCTAAAAACAAACCTATTTCAAAAGCGGAACTGCTTGTTGACATTAACGGTGTCAAAACAGTTTATGTTACAGACGATGAAGGTAAAATATATGTTGATACAAATTATCCGTTAGGAAAATATGCTGTTAATATCAGATTTGAAGGCAGTGACTCATATTATCCTTCACAAACTAATGCAACAATCGAAATATTGTCTACTATTGAATCAGAGGATGTTACTAAATTATATGGTACTGGAACCCAATATTTTGCCATATTTAAAGATTTAAACGGTAAAGCATTAAGCAACACTGAAGTATTTTTTAAGATTAACAATAAAATTTATAACTATACCACATTTCCAAATGGTATTGTAAGATTAAACATTAATTTAAGGCCGGGAGTATATGACATAACAGCTATAAATCCAGTTACTGGTGAAAACGCAACTAATAAGTTAACAATGTATCTTAAATTAATGTACAATAAGGATGTTGTAAACTACTTCGGTGCTAAAAGCATCTATAAAGTACGTGCCTACGGCAGTGATGGAAAGCCTGTCGGTGAAGGAAAGGTTGTCAAGTTTATCATAGCCGGAAAAACATATTATGCAAAAACTAACAAATATAGTTATGCGGTTGTGTCAGTTAATTTAAAATCCAATGTCTATAAGGTATCTGCAACATATAATGGAACTACAGTATATAATAAAATAACTGTAAAGCCGGTACTTACAACAAAAATCACATCTAACATAAAAACTAAAAAAACAAGATTCATAGCAAAACTTGTAAATCTTAAAGGAAAAGCCGTGAAAGGCAAAATAATCACATTCAAAATCAACGGTAAAAAATTCTATGCTAAAACAAATGCAAAGGGTGTGGCCTTTAAGGATATTAAGTTAACTTTGAAAAAAGGTACTTATAAAATGTATACAATTTATGGAAAATCAATTATAACCAATAAAATTAGGGTCAGATGATTAGGTGGGAGATGATTTTGTTTAAAAAAGTCAATTTAATATTTATTCTTTCATTATTTATTTTAATTATGATTCCAATTGCCTTTGCAACAGGTAATGAAACTATTTTAAGTAATGATGAGAATGTACAGGAAGTATTATCAGTTCCTGTTAATGGAAATTACTGTTTAAAAGCATCAAATGATTATTATTTCAATGCTTCAGTTGAAAATGACGGTGATGGATCCATTAACCATCCATATAAATTTTTAAAATCAGATAGGATTAAGGCCAATTCAAATATTTATCTTGCAAACGGTGAATATGAGTTGGATACTTATAAAAACATTGAATTGGTTAATATCTACGGAAGTGACGTTGATAAAACCATTGTGAGATATGAGGGTGTAGGTTTTACTGTTTCAAATTCATTGGCAGTTCATAATGTCACATTTATGGATTTGTCCATTGTCAATAGGGCAAAATTAAATTTGACAAATGTTATTTTTTCATATGGTTATGGGTCTGATTTTGATTCATATGGAAATAATTTTGGTGGAGCTATTTCAACATCTTCAGATTATCCGAATGCTGCTGTAAACATTAATAATTGTACTTTTGATAATAATTTTGCTGTTTATGGCGGAGCAATATATATGGGTGCTGGAAATCTTGAAATTACTGATTCCATATTCATAAATAATACTGCTTATAATTTTGGTGGTGCAATAGCCTGTGAAAATAACGTGAAAGTTGCGATTTCAAAATCCAAGTTTTTCAAATCCCAATCATTAAATGATGCGGGAGGAGCTATTTATATTAAATCATCTGAACTGACAGCTAAAGATGTACACATTGAAAATTCGTCTGCAACTTTTGGAGCAGGAATAACCACTTTAAATTCTCCTGTAAATCTTAATTCATTAACTCTCATCAATAATACTGCCAAATATGCTGGTGGCGCCATTTATCATATGTATGGAAGCTTTTTATTGGTCAGTTCAACACTAAACTTTAACAGCGCCGTAGATGGCGGTGCATTGTTCATTGATAATTCAACCAACCTTCAAATAAGGTCAAATAAATTCAATAATAACATAGCATCCAATTGTGCGGGTGCTATTTACTCATTATTAAACAAGATTAAATCACCTATTCAACCATTCAATAAGTTTGATGGAAATGCTGCAAAAATTCAAAGTGATGTATATGAACTAAACAATTTGAACATAGTTATTGGTGATGGGAATTACACATTAGTTAAGGTTAACAACACTCAATTCGATTCAATTCCTGATAAATTCAGTTTAATAGATGAAAAACTTGTCACTGTTGTTAAAGATCAGCAGAAAAGTGGTAACTGTTGGGCATTTACAGCAATTTCAGTTCTGGAATCCTGCCTGATTAAAGCTACTGGAAATTCTTATGACCTGTCTGAGGAAAATATGAAAAATATTGCTGCTTTATTTTCTGACTATGGCTGGACGATTGAGACAAATGATGGCGGATATGACTATATGCCATGGGGATATCTTGTAAGCTGGCTTGGTCCTGTCAGTGAAAATGATGATTTATTTGATGATAAATCAGTACTGTCCCCTATATTGAACAGTATTTTTCACATTCAAAATGTTATATTTTTAACTCGCAACAATTATACTGATAACGATGCAATTAAGGAAGCTTTAATGAAGTATGGTGCTGTTGGAACTTCAATGTACTATGAAAATAAGTTTTATAATAGCAATAACAATGCTTATTACTGTTATTCACGTACACCATCCAATCATGCGGTTACAATTGTTGGTTGGGATGACAATTACTCCAAAACTAATTTTGCATGGAGCGATTATATTAAAGGCGATGGGGCATGGATTGTAAGAAACAGCTGGTCTCCTTCCTGGGGAGATAACGGGTATTTCTATGTTTCATATTATGATGAAGTTTTTGCAAAGCCGGGTATCAGTAATGGTGCATATACATTTATCCTAAATGATACATTGAAATATGATAAAAATTACCAGTATGATATATCTGGAATGACTGGTTATTTCATCAATTCTACAAAAAGTGTGTGGTATAAAAATGTATTCACCGCAAGTGATGATGAATATCTGGCGGCCATTTCAACATACTTTGAAAAGCTTACCAATTGGACTGCTTCTATCTATTTGAATGATGACCTGGTTTATGTTCAAAATGGAATTTCAAAAGCCGGTTATTATACCATTAATTTGGATCATTTGATTCCTCTTAAAAAGGGTGATGTCTTTGAAGTAATATTCAATATATCATCTGAAGAGGGAGTCCATTTCCCGATTTCTGAAAAATCATCTTTAAATAAAATAGTTTATGGGCCTAAAATGTCTTATGTAAGTTATGACGGTGTCAATTGGATGGATTTATATGATTTGACATTTTCATATTCACTACATAATTATTACTCACAAGTTGCATGTATCAAGGCATTTACAATATTAAATGAAGTCAATACTCTCTTAACTTTGAATATTACTTATGATGGAATACTCGGAAACATTACTGCATTTGTTAAAGACCAGTACGGCAATTTGGTCAATTATGGAAAGGTTATATTCAATGTAAATGATGTTGATTATGA
>NZ_CAMHFP010000031.1 GCF_946184425.1 uncultured Methanobrevibacter sp.
GTACAAAAAAAGAAAAAGAGTTTAAATCCCTGCAACGAAAGATTTAACCCAATCAATAACTGCATCTAGTGAAAAACCATTACTGCCAGTTTCATTAAAAATACCTGAAACTTGTTCCTTATAGTAATTTACATCTCCTTGAACATTTTGGACTTGTTCAATAGAGTTTGCAAGGTTTTCAATATCAGTATTAGTTATGTTAATGTTATTATTTTGAACTTGATTATTAATTATATTTACAATATTATTATGGTCAGTTACATTATTCCGTGACACTTGTTCTTTTACATCATTAACTAATTTTGACAAATCATCAGCATTAACATTTGAATTATTTACAATTTCTGCTTGAGTGTAAATTTCCTCATTTGCTGCTTCTTTAACAGTTTCTGGAATTTCAACATCAGTTACTTCTTCATAAGAGTTCATTATACCCGCAAGAGCAGATTCACCAGTAGCCTCAACTGGACTTGTAACATACACATGCCCTTTAGTGATTCCTGCTGATTTTAAAGCTGAAATGTACATATCACCAGTAATTGTAGTAATTTTGGATTTATCCACACTTACCTGAAGATTGTCATTGTCATTTAAATTAACTAAAGCAGATGAAAGTATTTGACTGGAGTCATATGATTTTCCGGTGATTGAACTGGAAATCTTATTGACTTGATCTGCAGTAATGATTTTTGAACCAGCATTATTTATATCAATATTTGATTGACCTGCAAAAAAGCTGTCGACAATTGATTTATAATTTGAATTTCCATAAGTTGTCTCACCATAAGTTATCACAACATTTGAATCAGCTGAAAATCCTGCTGGGATTAACATACCGACAACGATTAAAGCTAATATAGCAATAGAAATTTTGCGCATTAATTTTCACCTCTTTTAAAATTCCTAATTTAACTTTGTCGAAGTAATATTTAAATGTTATAGTTTTTAGAAATTATTTAATAAAAATTAAGATATAAAAAAATCTGTAAAAAATATACAGTGATATAAATTAATATTTTAAAAATTGTTCAAATGTTCGGAAAATTTGAAATTTAAAAAATACATCCTCCAAAGTTCATGCAATATTTATTAATATAAAAATTAAAATATTTACCAATGAAAAAATTAATCTCCCCGATGAAAAACAAGATACCCCAAATCATTTTCATCTTTCTGTTTCTATTGATTCAGGTCTACTGCGATTTAACATTGCCCCTATACACCGCAGATATTGTTAACATCGGTATTCAAAATACTAATTTTCAATTTATAATAGATACTGGAATTATGATGATTATAATGGTTGCCATTTCTGCTGTTGCAACAGTTGGAGTGTCCTACTTTTCAAGCAAAGTTTCATCAGGATATGCCAAGGACTTACGAAAAATCATATATAAAAAAGTTTTAAAGTTTTCAAATCATGAACTGAATGAAATTTCACGTTCTTCATTAATTACACGAACCACAAATGATGTAAACCAGATTCAAGGTGTTTTAGGATTTATATTTACAACATTAATATTTGCTCCACTTTTAGGAATTGGAAGTATCATCAAGGTATTTGAACTTCAAACAAACTTATCTTGGATTATTATTGTAAATTTCATTGCAGTAATATTGCTTTTAGTGATTGTTATTGTTAGGGTTCTTCCTTACTTTAGAATAACACAAGAGATAATCGATAAAATAAATAAAACAGCAAGAGAAATCCTAATCGGAATACCTGTCATCAAAGCATTTGTAAGGCAGGATTTTGAAGAATATAAATTCAGAAAAGTCAATAAAGAATTTTACGATGTAAACATCTATGTATTTAAGACAATTCTAATCATGCTTCCTTTGATGACATTGATTATGAATTTAATGATAGTTCTAATTCTTTATTTTGGAGCATATGATGCTATAAACAGTGGGATTTTGACCGGCGACATCATAGCATTTATCCAATATGCTACACAAATCGTAACATCATTTTTAATGATAGGAGGATTTTTCATAATGCTTCCAAGAATTCTCGTTTCAGGAAGGCGTATAAGTGAAGTCCTAAATACTGAAATAACAATCATAGATGGAGAACTTACAGACATATCCTCCAATCCAACAATAGAATTTAAAAATGTATCATACAAATACCCTGGAAGTGAAAAAGAAACTCTAAAAGATATTAATTTTAGCTTAAAACCCGGTAAAATCACCGCAATCATTGGAGGAACCGGAAGCGGAAAATCAACAATTCTTAATTTGATTCCTCGTCTTCAGGACCCAACCTCCGGTGAAATACTAATTGATGGAAAAAACATTAAAAACTATAATTTAAAAAGTTTAAGGGAAAAAATTTCATTTACTCCACAAAAAGCAATATTATTCCAGGGCGATGTCAAATCAAATATGAAAATCGGAAAAAACGATGCAAGCGATGATGAAATTGAAAATGCCCTAAAAATTGCACAGGTTGATTTTGTTGAAAATCTTTCAGAAGAGGTTACACAGGGAGGGTCTAATTTTTCAGGCGGGCAAAAACAACGTTTATCAATTGCCCGAGCCATTATAAACAAACATGAATTCTATTTGTTTGACGATTGCTTTTCAGCACTTGATATGAACACCGAGCGAAAAATTAAAAGTAATTTGATGAAATTAAAAGACTCATCCATTTTAATAGTATCGCAAAGGATTTCAACAATAATGGATGCTGATGAAATACTTGTAATCGATAAAGGAGAAATAATTGACAGAGGAACACATGATCAACTGCTGGAAAGCTGTGATATTTACAAGGAAATAGCCAATATTCAAATAAACAATATGGAGGCAATATCATGAGTCCAAGACCCCTGAAAAGAAGACCTCCAGAAAAACCTGTGGATAATAAGAAAGCAATAAAAAATATTTTAAGTCTGCTGAAGGAACATAAGTTCAAATTAGTACTGACCGTCGTTTGCGCCATTATTTCGACTGCATTCACTATCATTGCACCACTCCTCATTGGTCAAGCTACAACCACAATATTTGACGGAATCACTAAACTTATGAACCATACAGGTTCCATTGATTTTGGTACATTAATCCATCTATTGATTATTGTGAGTATTCTTTATGTTATAAGCTCATTATTTTCATATTTACAAAGTATATTTCTAGTCGAGGTTACAACAAAAATCAGCTATGATTTAAGGGAAAGATTAATGGATAAAATCCTGCACCTTCCAATGGACAAGGTTGAAGAAAACAAAAGAGGAGACATTTTATCAAGAATCACAAATGATGTGGATTCCCTTCAAAACGGAATTACACAATCATTTATTCAATTGACAACAGCAGTCATCACTCTTATCGGAGTATTCATAATGATGATGTTCATAAATATTTGGATGACATTGGCAACAGTCATTCTTGTTCCAATAGCATTTCTGCTAATAAGATTCATGACAAAATACTCTCAAAGATATTTCTTAAAACAACTAGTCTTTAAAGGTTCCCTTAACGCTCAGATTGAAGAAACATTTACAGGCCATGACATCATACGTGCATTCAATCAGGAAGACATTTCAATGGACAAATTCGAAAGCGACAACGAAAATTGGTTTTCACAGGAATGGAAATCCCAATTTTATTCCAGTCTTAACGGTCCCCTTATGAATTTCATTTCAAACTTCACATATGTTGTCGTTGCGGTTCTTGGTGCAATATACGTTTTGCAAAAAGTGATTGCAGTTGGAGATATCTTAGCATTCTTCCAATATACTCAAAGCTTCAACAGACCTATACAACAGATTACAAGAGTAATGAATCAAATTCAAACAGCAATGGCTGCAAGCGAACGTATCTTTGAATTTTTAGAATTTGAAGATGAGGAAAATCCATGTGACAAAAGCATAACCGAAATCAAAGAGGGAATAAGCTTTGAAAATGTCAGTTTTGGATATATGCCTAATGAAAAAATCATTAAAAATTTAACATTCAACGTTAAAAAAGGTGAAAAAATAGCTATCATTGGTGAAACCGGAGCCGGGAAAACTACAATCGTCAAGTTGCTCATGAGATTTTATGACATTGACTCAGGATCGATAAAAATAGACAATATAGACATCGAAGAGTATGATAAAAACAGTTTGAGGTCACTAATTGGAATGGTGCTGCAGGATTCCTGGCTGTTTTCAGATACAATTTCAAATAATGTTCGCTATGGAAACTTAGATGCAACAGATGATGAAGTAATTGACGCATCAAGCCAAGTTTATGCTGATAATTTCATAAGACAATTGCCAGAAGGTTATGAAAGCGAATTGAATGAAGATACAGACAATATCTCACATGGGCAAAAACAATTATTGACAATAGCAAGAACCATTCTGTCTAAAAAAGAGGTTTTGATTTTGGATGAAGCAACTTCCAGTGTTGATACAAGAACAGAAAAATTAATTCAAAAAGCAATGGACAAATTAATGGAAGGAAAAACCAGTTTCATTATAGCCCACAGACT
Organism: uncultured Methanobrevibacter sp.; assembly: GCF_946184425.1. Lineage (GTDB taxonomy): Archaea > Methanobacteriota > Methanobacteria > Methanobacteriales > Methanobacteriaceae > Methanocatella. Next base: position 4,484 of record NZ_CAMHFP010000031.1, read on the forward strand.
TTCAACAATTAGAAATGCTGATAAGATAATTGTGATTGAAAATGGTAAAATAATTGAGCAAGGCAGTCACGAAGAATTGCTTGCCCTTAAAGGATATTACTACCATACCTTAAATTCACAGCTGGAAGAAAATATAAGTTAAATGTTTTCTAAACATTCATCCCATATTTCTTTAGATACACCGCCCAGATATCCGACTTTATCGGCTTTTTTAAATTCATCATCAGCTTTTTTGTAATCTCCAGATGCATAGTAAGTCAATGCCTTACCCTTAATTGCATCAAATGAACATTCATCCCTTTCCAATACTAAATCATAAATTCCAAGTGCATCTTCATAGTCGCCATTTAAAGCATTTGCATTTCCAATAGCTATCCAAGCTTTGTTATCATCATCAATAGCCAATGAGCTAACAAATTCTTCAATAGCTTCAGAGTATTTATCCAAATTAATTAAAGCTAAACCTTTTATATAATATGCATCAGCATTTGACTTATTGACCTTGATTGCCTTGTCACATAGCTCGATAACTCTAATATTGGTCTTATATACATCAACTAATTCATCTGAGTCAAGCCTATCCAATTTTCTTTGTGCTCTTCTCACATAATCTGCATCCCTGTTCAATGCCCTTTTAGCATCAATAGAGTAATCCCTTACGAATTCAGGCAAATCATCTGAATTTATTATTTTTGATTTGTACTGTGAAAAATCATCAACTATATCTGAAATTTGACCTCTAGCATCTTCACCTAATTCATCTAAATCTATTTCATCAATTTGCTGTCTGACTTGTTCTGTGTCCAAATCTTCTAAAATCTCTTTAGCTTCATCCCTTAAAAAGTCAATTCTATCTGAAATTGATTGGATTAATGGAGACTCGAAGTGCACCTTATCTGTGCTTCTTTCATTAACTTCAATATCTTCCCATTCATCTGATTGTTTTTTCATGAAAAACACCTACAAAATCTTATTGAATAAAGTTATAAAAATATGCCTATAAAAATATTTCTATTTATTGAAATGATTAAAAGATGCAAATTTAAACCTAAATTAATCTTTATGCACTTCACACCGCCTTTTAAATTTCAGATTAAACATCCAAATGAAGGCAAAACCTATAATAGAACCTATATTCATTCCAATAATAGCTCCCATATAAACTCCAAAAACACCCATATCCAATATAATACCAAATAAAAATGCAAAAAACATGCTTAAAATCAGTTCCCTTAAAATTGTCAAGGATAAAGACTTAAATCCGGAACCAACACCTTGATAGGCATATGCTGCAGTGGCCCCTAAAGGAATTAATACATTATAAAACACAAACAATTGCAATATTTCAGCAGACCTCAAAACCAATCCCAAATCCCGTGATTGAAAATTGAATATCTCACAAAGAGGATATGCAAAAACAAAAAACATCAAACAAATAAAAATTGTGATGACCAGTCCAAGTACAGTCGAATATTTTATAGTTTCATCAAAATTTTTCCAATTGCCCGCACCATATGAAACTCCTGAAACTGTTATTGTAGCAATCCCAATTGCCATGCATGGAAGAAATGCAATAGAAATGAATCTCCAGGCAATTGTAAATGATGCAACTTCACTAACTCCTGCAGTTAAAATAATCAGATAATTAAGGATTATCACAACTAAAGAAAATATTATTTCCTCTGTTGCGGCAGGAAGTGAAACTACAAGAATTTCTTTATAAATATTTAGTTTTCTTTTGTAATACTTGAAATCATATTTAAAGAATGTATCCCTTTTTATAAAAATCCAGTATATCATCCACAGATATCCTATCAATGACGCAATTACTGTAGCAAAACCCGCTCCAAAAATGCCTAAATTTAATGAATATATAAAAATAGGATCCAAAATCATGTTTAAAACAGAAGTCATCATCAAAGGAATTGTTGCCCTTGCCACATTTCCCTCAGTTCTAAAAATGCTTGCAGTTACATTAGGTAGGAGGAATACAATATTGAGCAAAAATATAATTTGACCATAGCCCAAGCAATATGTCTTAACATCATTAGCACCTAAAAGAATAATCAAATCATCTAAAAAGAAAATACCTATAATTAAAATTATAATTGATACAACAACTGTTAAAATTATTGAGTGTATAACAGCATTATTTGCATCATGAATTCTTTCGGCACCAAGATATCTTGAAATCAGTGAATTTGCACCAGCCCCAACTCCATTGCCCATACCAATGATGACCAGATACAATGGTGAAATGAACCCTAATGCTGCAAGAGCATCTGCATTGATACCTGAAACCCAAAATCCATCAATCAGATTGTTCAAAAACATTAAAAACAGAGATAAAATTGTTGGAAAAGCCAATTTATTAATAGCTTTTCTAGGATTGCCCATAGGTAATTCAACATTTTGACCGGATTGCATTAATCATATTTTTTAAAAAGCAAAATATATAAATATTAATAATGATAGCAAGTACTGGTTTTGGTTCGATAACAGTTATTGCACATCAAACATCTTGATTTGCCTTCACTATTGCATTTCCAATCTTTTAAAAAGTCTCCTTGTGAGACAAATGGCCTATACATAGACATGAACTCAATATTTGTGTTATTCAGCAACTCATTCATGTGCAACATATCATTGAATCCCCCTCCAACAATAACCGGAACATCAACAGAATCAATTAATTGAGTAGTGTAATCAATCAATTCACCTTCGCCAGATAATTTTTTTGTAAAATACAATGGAGATAATGGTCTTGTTACCTGAATTGAATCCACACCAACTTTTTCAAGTAATTTACATGCTTCAAGACTTTCTTTTGAGTCAAACCCATCCTTTCTCTCATCAAATGTATTTATTTTAACTGAAATATGCAAATCAAGATTGTCCTTCATAACCTTAACTAACTCTAAAACCAATCTCATACGATTAAACACACTTCCACCATAATCATCATCCCTTTGATTATAGTAGGAATTTATAAATTTGGATAAGAAAAAATTATTTCCAATAGATAACTGTATGCCGTCAAAACCTACCACCTGCAATCTTTGAGCTGCTAAAATCATATCCGATTGGATTTTTCTAATATCATCAACAGTTAAATCATTCACGGCAATATCAAGATCTATTCCTCTATTGAACTTGATAAACTCAACTTGCCCTAAAATCGGGACATCATAACTATGAGTTATTTCAGCCACCTTTCTTGCCTTTATCATAAAATTAGGATTGCTCATTTTAAATGAATGTTCAGTGAATTTATCTTTCAGATAAATTGAATATAACTCAGATGTAATTAATCCAACTCCGCTAGAAGCAATTTTTTCATACCTGTTATATATTGCATCCAAGTCATCCTGTTGAGATTCCCATAAACCAGTCCGAACAATTCGGCTATTAAGTGTCAAATCTCCAAATTTACATTTATCAAATATATCTTTCATAAAAAATAATTAGTAAAAAATAGTATAAAAAGAAATAAGTAATTTTAAACTTACTTGATACCGTAAACCTGACGATATTCCTCTAAAAGTTTATTAATTTCATCATCACTTCGAGAATTATCTAATTCATTAAAAAAATAATCAGTTATCTCATATAATATTTTATTTGTTTTTAAACCTTTTTCAGTTAACAAATATTCAGTTTTATTGTGAACTTCATCTACAACCGTTTTAATAACCAAATCCTGTTCTTCCATATACTTAAGAGTTTGAGCTAAAACATGATTACTGATAGTTGGATTCATCTGCTTGAATTCATTGAAATGAGTTTTACCATTAAAAATATTGGACATTATGCAAAAAATCCATTTTCGATTAAATACATCAAGGGTATTTCCAATCGGACAAATATTATTCTCAACCATATTATCAGTTTAAGTAATTCAATAATTACTTATCTATTTATTAATCAACTATTTTAAATATTTCTTTGAGGTAATAATTATGAAAATTACATATTGGAGCGACTTTGCTTGCCCATACTGTTATATTGGAAATACACGATTAAAAAGAGCCATCAAGGATTTAGATTTGGATGTTGATTTTGACGTTCGTGCTTTCGAACTTGATCAAAATGCGCCAAAAGATGTTGAATCCACCACTGTTGAAAGATTTTCAATGAAGTACGGATTATCTCTGGAAGATGCTGAAAAACAAGTAAATCAAATTTCCCAATTAGGCATTAATGAAGGAATTAACTTTAAATATGACACAACACTTTATACTAACACAAGAGATGCTCACAGACTAATGAAATTAGCCCAAAGTAAAAATAATCCTCAGATTGTTGAAAAATTAGCAAATTTGTTATTTGATGCATATTTTGTTAAAAATCTGAAATTAGCCGACAAGGAGGTATTGCTTGAAGTCGGATTACAGGCAGGATTAAATGAAAAGGAAATGAATGATGTGTTAAACAGCGAATTATTCAATACACAGGTAGAAGCGGATGAGGGTATCGCACTTTCAGGAGGAATTCATGCGGTGCCGTTTTATTTACTTGATAATAAATATTCCATTCCAGGAGCATTATCCTATGAAGATTTTAAAAGTGTCTTGACTCAGATTATTGCAGAAAATGAAGTGGATGATGAAAAAGATGTTGACAACTGTGCCGATGGAGTATGCAGAATATGAAACTTAAATGGTTGGGACATTCCGCATTTGAACTTATTTCAAAAAATGGATTAAATATACTGATTGACCCATTCATACAAGCAAATCCTGCCTGTCCCCTGAAAATTTGCGATATGCATCCAGATGTCATATGCATAACCCATGGACACGCAGACCATTTTGGAGACACTATTGAAATAGCTAGAAACAATCCAAATGCCATTGTAATAGCTAACTACGAAATTTCAATTTACCTTCAAAGAAAAGGAATAAATGCAATCGGATTGAATTACGGAGCATATGTTAAAATAGAAGATGTTGAAATTCGAATGCTTGAAGCCAAACATTCATCCACATTTGATTTTGAAATTGATACAAAATATGCTGGAAATCCTGGAAGCTTTTTAATAACATTTGACAACGATATAAAAGTATTCCATGCCGGAGATACCGGATTATTCTCAGACATGAAATTTGTAATTGGAGAAGTCTACAGGCCGGACATTGCAATATTGCCTATCGGAAATATTTTTACAATGGATTTGAAAGAGGCCTCCATTGCAGCAAGTTGGATAAATCCAAAAATTGTTATTCCAATGCATTACAACTCATTTCCATCAATTGCACAAAATCCAGAAGAATTTAAAAAATTAGTTACAAATTGTCAAACATTAATTCCAAATGTTTTAGAAACATGCGAATTTTAACAAAACTTTATAATCAATTAAAATAAACTTATCTAAAAGGATGTGTTTGAATGAAAATAGCTATCAGATACTACACAAAAACTGGAAATACAAAAAAATTAGCTGAAGCAATTGGAAGTGCAATAAATGTTGAAGCAAAGACTGTTGATGAACCACTAACCGAAGATGTCGACATTCTATTTTTAGGAAGTGCAGTTTATGCTGCTGGAATTGATGCAAAAGTAAAAACATTCATTGAAAACATTAATGTTAATGTAGGACAGGTCGTTAATTTCTCATCAGCAGCTTTAATCGAGTCAACTTACAAACAAGTAAAAAAACAAGTTGAAGCGAAAGGATTGAAAATGAGTGACAATGAGTTTCACTGCAGAGGTGCATTCAAATTTGTTCACAGAGGACATCCTGATGAAACCGATTTGAAAAATGCCCAGGAATTTGCAAAAAGAATAATTAACTAATTTTTCTTATTCTTTTTGACCAAACTTTCCAAATTATCAAATTCCTTATTGACATGTTTCATTACAATGGCAACCGTCAAAGTTGCAGTAGCTATGCCTGATAAAAAAAATCCGCTCCAAACCAAAAATAATGAATTGATTTTTCCCCAACCAGATGAACCTAAAACTGCATAACCATTACTGGTAAATGCATTGGAAACCATAACCAAAGAATTTAAAGGAGAAACCTTCTCAACAATCATAGTAACTATAAAACTAATGAATACTATTGAAAATAATAAGAATATAGATATTCCGAAACCATTAGTCTCAGAATATTTCATAACCTTTTCAAAGTACATTTTAATGAAATATAAAAATATTGGAGCATGCACCAAATCAATCAGACCAATCCAAGACATTCCTCCAAATATTATGAAATTAATGGAACCGAACGGAATTAATAAAAATAACAACAATTTATTTTTAAATGAATTAGGTTCAATTTTAATTGCAAGATAAAGTGAAACAATAATATCTATAAATGCAATGTTTATTGTTTCAGGACCCCATGAAATTAGTATATATAACATATTAACAGAAAAGACGATAATCATTGCCAGATAAAATAATTGCATCAATTCAGGAATTTCTTCATCAGGGAAGTATTCTTTAAGATTGAAAATTCTGGAATTTTTTAAAAGAGAACTATTTTTTAATTTAGGAACAATATACTTGGTAACATAACCCAAAATTGAAAAAATTAAAATACCCAGAAAAAATTGTAAAATGATAAATAGTATATTAAATTCAAGTTCATTCATTATTTTCAGCCCCCTCTTTAATTATTTTTTCCAATTTTTTAATTCTGGTATTGAAATATCTTAGTAAAATTGCTGCAGTCAAACCGGCAGTAGCAGCTCCGGAAATAATATATCCTCCCCAAACCAGAAAGAGGCTGTTAATTTTACCTGGAATAGAATGACCTAAAACTGAATAACCGTTACTAGTAAACGCATTAGAGACCATGACAAGTGAATCTAAAGGATTTACTTTTTCAACAACTTGAGTTATGAAAAAACTAATGAAAATAATAGAAAACAATAAAATTATTGTATAACCCAAACCATTATTTTGTGTATATTCTCTGAATTTATCATATGCAAATTTAATTAGGTATATGAAAATAGGAATATGAATCAAATCAAGAATACTAACAAGAGCTGTACCAAATATCAAATAAGTCAAAGCCCCATAAGGAACTAAAAAGAAAACCAAAACCGTATTTTTTAAAGAAGTTTTATCTAATAAAAGAACCGCAACTAATGAAATAAAAATATCATAAATTGCAAAATAAAAAATTTCAGATCCCGTGAAAATTAATGAATACAGAACATTTATAAAAAAACATGCCATCAAAATTAAATAGAAAACCTGCTTTAATGTGTGGATTTCATCCTGAGGCAAAAACTCAGTAGGATTTAAAAACCTGTTAGAACTATTTTTTATTTTTTTCTGAATAAATGAACAAATAACAACCAAAATTAAGAAAACAGCGATTTCAATTACCATTTGCAAAATACTCTGACCAATAATATCCAAATAATTCACCATATTAATTTATATCTTTAATTGTTATTAACCATTATCATTTATATACTCTGTAAAATTTATTATATATTGGTGAACATATGAAAATCAATTATATCATAATAGCCGTTGTTATATTAATATGCATTGCAGGATTATTTACATTATTTGAAAAAAATGCATCCTCAAGTGAAGGTCCTTCATATAATGCATCAGCATTAACTGAAAAATTAGAAATTAATATGAATAACTGGAATTATGATAAAACAAACGATATTTACTATCAAATTGGACTCATATACTGTATGAATCCCGAAGATACAAAATACGAATCCTGTGGAATTTATGTGCCCGGAAAATATTTTGATGGAACAAAAAACACAAATGGAACATATACATGTAAATTAAATGAAAACAATAAAGTAGGAAATTATTCAGCAAAATCTGCACCAATCGTAATGCCTGTAAATACACCTGGTTATTCATCATGTAAAGCACCTGTTAGTTACAATGCTAAAAAAGTAAAAAATTACACTGATGCAGGATTTGTCTATTTAAATGCAGGTTGTAGAGGAAGAGATAATGCAGAAGCACCTGATGGAGTTACTGACTTAAAATCTGCAGTAACATATTACAGATTCAATGGTGATGTCCTGCCTGGAGACAATGAAAAAATATTTACTTTCGGCCATAGTGGAGGAGGTGCACAATCCGCACTAATGGGAGCTAGCGGAAACAGTGAACTTTACAACAAATATCTGGAAAGCATAGGAGCTGCAATGGTTTCGAAAGATGGAAATACATTATCCAATGCAATTGCAGGTTCCATGTGCTGGTGCCCTATTACAAATTTAGATACAGCTGATGAAGCTTATGAATGGAATATGGGGCAATATATGAGGCCTAATGGAACATTTACATCTGAATTAAGTAAAGATATGGCAACAGAATACGCCAAATATATTAACAAATTAGGACTTAAAGATCCGAATGGAAACACATTGACACTTAAAGAAAGTGATTCCGGAGTTTATGCCGCAGGTTCCTATTATGACTATATGTTAATCGTTACTGAAGAATCTTTAAATAATTTCTTAAATGACACCACATTCCCATATACCCAATCACAAGGAGAAATGGATGAAAATTCATCAGAAGGAGCGCCGAGTGGAGAAGTACCAACAGGAAATACAAAATCCGCTGAATCAAAAAGTACCACTTATAAAACTGCTAAAGATTATATAGATTCATTAAATAGTAATGACACATGGATTGAATACGATTCAAAAACAAACACTGCTAAAATTAAAAGTTTGGAAGCATTTGTAAAACATTGCAAATCCCCTTCAAAACCTGTTACAGCATTTGATAATTTGAACCGTTCCCAAGCGGAAAATAAATTATTTGGCATTGATGGAAATAGCTCTTCACACTTTAATCCAACAACAGCAAGTTTACTTAAAAATAACAGCAAAAAATACTCCAAATTTAGTGATTTCTCATCCCAATTTGCAACTGAATATGTTAATGATTTGACTAAAAAGGATAGTCAAAATAATTCAATGCAAACACGTGTAAACATGTACAATCCAATGTATTACCTATGCGATTATTATAACGGATCAGGCACATCTGATGTTGCAAAATACTGGAGAATAAATATTGGTATTGAACAGGGTCACACATCACAATGTGTTGATGTTAATCTTTATTTAGCTGTTTTAAATAAAGTTGGAAAAGATAATGTTGAATTTTCAACAGTTTGGGAGCAGGGACATGAACAGGCTGAAAGAACAGGCGATTCAACAACCAATTTCATCAATTGGGTTAACAAATGTTCAAACTGAAGAAATCATAATATTTCTTCCTTTTTATTTTTTTTTATTTTTCATAATCTCAGACAAACTTTCTACATGAACAGTTTTTGAAAAAGATAAATCTTCAATACTATCTAATGAAATAACCTCTTCCAAAATTGTTACCATATCCGAATCTTTAAGGATATCAATTGCCTCATCCAAATTATTTTCATATAACGCCAATCTGAAAGCTTTTTTAACAGTATTATTGATTATATAACTTTCCTTATCAAGATAATAACTGTCAATGAATTTTTCAATCACATCTAAAAGTTCATTTGCGTCCAAAAATCTATCTTTATAATTAATATCCAAACATTTCATGACAATATTATCCAATTTTGAGGATATTTTATCATTATAACTACTTGGAGGCATCAAAGGCATTCTCCAGGGCTTGCCTTCACTTATTTCCACCATGCTAAATTTATTTATATCATAAGGAAAATGATTCGTTAATAAAATATAAAAAATAACCCCTAATGCATAAATATCAGTTGAAGGATAGAATTCATTTCTAAAGCATTCTGGAGCCATAAACTGACGTGTTCCCACAATGCCAAAATCAGCAAAATTAGAATTAATTTGTCTTGAAAATCCGAAATCTGATAATTTGACAACAATCCTATCCTGAGAGTTAAAACTCAATAGGATATTACTCGCCTTTATGTCTCCATGAACTATCGGAGGATTGGACAAATGCATAAAACTTAAAGCTAAAGAAATGTGTTTTATCAAATATAATGTCCAGTAGATGGGTATTAACATATTTGAATTTACAAAAGAAACAATATATTTACTCAAATCCCCACCAGGAATATATTCCATAACAAAATAAACAAATCCATACTTCTCATCAACACCAGCAGGAACAATTCCCGCATCATAAATATCAATAATATTTTCATGCTTTAATTTGCAAGCCGTTTTCGCTTCCGATAAAATTAAATTAAAATCAGAATTTAAATGTTTTTTAATTATTTTTAACACTCTTAAATCATCTAAAAATACATGCCTTATAAGATAAATTTCAGAAAAAGAACTTGAGCCCAATAATTCTTCAAATACATATTTTCCGTGAAATATTTCATTTACAATATTTCCCCTGTCTTCAAGTTCCATAAAATCACTGAATATAATAAGGTATTATTAAAATGAACAATAGAATACTACTCCACCTTTCCCATTAGATAACTTGAGAAAAGAATTATTCTTTAATTTTGTTTTAATGCTTGATGGAACTGGATTATCTCCTATAAATGTTCCATTTGAACTGGCTTCATCAAATATATACCAGTCCCCATCCTCATAGAATAATTTTAAATGAGGTTTTAGAATATTTGAAACTGTATTATAACTGTTATCCAAAACAATTTTACGATTGTTGATTTTACGTAAATCATCATTTCCTTTTCTTCCAATAACCGCACACTCATTACGATTAATCTTATAAGTTTTTCCTTTATCTTTACCATTAAAAACAGTTAGAGTGCAGCATTTCCTATTATTGAATTTTTTATTAATTTCATATAATTCAAAAAAAGAAAGCAGTTCATCACTGAAAAAATTAATATCTAAAAAAAGGTCTTCAAATGCATCTTCTTTTAAAATATACGCCTTTACATTACGTTTTCCCACTTTGTTAGGAATCTCTTTTTTAACAATGACTTCCCCCAAAATTCCAGATTCAACCAGAATTTTTAAATGTTGACCCAACATTTGAGGAGTGATATTAATATTATATCCAGTTAATAAAAAATTTATTTCACGAGAATATAACGGTGATTTAGATTTATTGCTTTTAACTTTATCATAATCTCTCAAAATCTTTAAAATAGAAAATCTAACATCATTATTAATTGCAGCTAATTTAGAAGATAAAATTTTACATTCATTATCCCTTAAAATTTCCGTTTTAAATTCTTGGTTTAAATCATCCATATTCTAACTCCACGGGCTTATGTAACACACATCATCAAGAAAATAATAAATGAAAATAAACATTTTGCCTTATTTTTTCAAAATAACTACATTACGATTAAAAAATTAACTATTAAATCAGTTAATGTTTAATAAGAAATTTATACATTAAGAAAACAATGTATAAACCGATTACAATTAATTTTTTTATAAATTTTAATATATAAGTGATATAAAGCAATCGCTTTAATCAAAAGGAATGCAAACAATAGTCATGTGTTAAAAATAATGAACTTTGATATTTTGAATTAGATTACTGAAATAATAACAAATTAACAACATAACCATTAAATGCATTCAAATTACAATAAAATATATTGCATTCAAATATTTGTTAAAAAGTATATTTAAGTTAAATAAAAAAATTACTTTATGTAAAAAAATAGAAAATGGATAAAAATTAAATTTTATCTAAAGCTTGGTCGACATCAGCCAAAATATCCTCAATATCTTCAATACCTACTGAAAATCTAATCAAATCAGGAGTTACCCCAGTAGACAATTGTTGTTCTTCAGATAATTGAGAATGAGTAGTTGATGCCGGATGGGTTACTAATGATTTGGCATCGCCAATATTTGCTAAAAATGAAATTAATTCCACATTTTCAATGAATTTCAAAGCGCCATCATATCCTGCTTTAAGACCAAATGAAACAATTCCCCCATAACCTTTTTCGGCATATTTTTTAGCCACTTCATGATTTGGAGATGATTCCAAACCTGAATATGTTACCCAAGCCACTTTAGGATGAGCTTCCAAGTGTTTTGCAACAGCCATTGCATTGGAAGCATGTCTTTCAATTCTAAGACCTAAAGTTTCAAGGCCCTGCATAAGTAAGAAAGATCCGAATGGAGAAGGAACAGCACCTGTATCCCTTCCGATTACAGTCCTGATTCTTGTTGTGAAAGCTGAACCTTTGAAAGTTTCTCCAAATATTAATCCATTATAAGTTGCATCGGGTTCAGATAATGTTGGGAACTTTCCGTTCATCCAATCAAAATCTCCTTTTTCGATAACTATTCCACCAAGAGTGGTACCATGTCCACCTATATATTTAGTTGCAGAGGACGTAATAATATCTGCCCCATGGTCAAATGGCCTAACAGAACCAATACCCACCGTATTATCAGCAATTAATGGAATATCATGAGAATGAGCAATTTCTGCCAACCTATCAAAGTCCGGAATATCCAATTTAGGATTTCCAATTGATTCAACATAAATAGCTTTTGTCTTATCATCAATTGCAGCTTCAAACTCTTCAGGAGATTGGGAGTCAACAAAAGTTACTGTTCTTCCCAATTCTTCTAAAGTATTTTCAAACAGTTCATATGTTCCACCATATAAATTATCAGCAGATACAATATTATCTCCTACTTTAGTTAAATTAATAATTGCATAAAAAATAGCTGACATTCCTGTAGCAGTTGCATATGCTGCAGTACCTCCTTCAATTGCAGCCATCCTTTTTTCAAAAACTTCAGTTGTAGGATTTGTAAGTCGGGTATAAATGTTTCCACCTTCTGTAAGTGCAAATCTGTTTGCAGCTTGCTCAGGTGAGTCAAATACATAAGAAGTGGTTTGATAAATTGGTGTAACTCTTGAACCGGTCTCATCAACTTCTTCCTGACCGGCATGCACACCAATTGTAGATATATTTTTTTTGTTTTTAATTTCATACGCCATAATAATCATATAAATATTTGTAAAAATAACATAATAAATTTAGTGAAAAGACACTGGAATGAATTACAGTTTCTATTCTTTTTTTATCTGCTTTTTGTTAAATTTTTCTAATTTCAACCATTTCATCGAACCGTTCAACGGTCTCTGGATTTCTATAGTCAAAAAACAGACTTTCTGCCCGGTCTAATTTCATTATATCAAGCATGTCATCTTCATCAAGGGCGAAATCAAATACATCAATGTTTTCAGCCATTCTTTCCTTATGAGTGGTTTTACACAACACTACAATACTTCTGTCAATAAGCCATCTTAAAATTACCTGAGCAGAGGTTTTACCTTGTTTTTCGCCAATTTTGACTAAAGTTTCATTGGTGAACATTCCCTGTCTGCCTTCACCAAACGGTGCCCATGCTGCCATTTGAACTCCATTTTTCTCCATATTGGCTTGTGCGACATATTGCGCATTAAATGGATTTGCTTCAACTTGGTTAACGGCAGGAATTACTTTACGTTCAAAAAAACAGATATCTGTTAATCTGTCCGGTAAAAAGTTAGATACACCTATAGCTCTTATCAGGCCTTCTTCATATAAATCTTCCAAAGCTCTGTAAGCACCATAATAATCGGAAAATGGCTGATGCAATAATACCAAATCTATATAATCCAATTCCAATTTCTCAAGAGATTGCAAAACGGATGTTCTACACTTATCATAACTGTAATTTTCAATCCACACTTTAGTTGTAATGAATAGCTCTTCACGTGGAACTCCACATTCAGCAATGGCTTGACCAACTTCGGATTCATTTAAATAGCTTTGAGCAGTGTCAATTAATCTGTATCCCACATCAATTGCATCAAGTACCGCTTGTTTAGTTTTTTCAGGTGGGATTTGACAAACTCCAAATCCCAATACCGGCATTATAACGCCATTGTTTAATGTTAGATATTGCATTTTTTCCACCTAAAAACCAAACAAATCCTGTGCATCAAGCATGACATCAACAATATGAACATTGAATGGACATCTCGGTTCGCAGTCTCCGCATGCAATGCATTCACTAGCATTATATTTTAGGTTATTGTAATGTTCCTGCACACCCACAGGCACTTCATCATGATTTTTTGCAAGATCAAATAACTTGTTCACCATAGCAATATCTATTTGAGAACTACATGGCGCACAATGGCCGCAATAGGTACATTGGCCTTCAAACGAATGTTTTGGAGCGTTGTTTAATACTTCTACATAATCTTTTTCGACATCGCTGGCTTCACAATATTTCAAGGATTCCATCAGTTCATCAACTGTTTTTACACCAACAAAAATACTTGAAACACCTTTTTGTTCCAAACAATAATGGATGCATTGAATTGGTGTTAAAGCCACTCCAAAAGGAGATGTTTCATCAGAAAGTAAATTACCTCCAGCGAATCCTTTCATTACTGTTAATGCAGTACCATTTTTTTCACATAATTCATATATTTCAGCCCTTATTGGATTTAAACTTGATAAGGAATCAACATATGAATCCTCCTTTCTGTATTCCTCAATATCATCCATTGTACCGAACATATCATATGCAGGATTGATTGAAAACATCAGCAATTCAATTTCAGGATTTTTGGCAGCCAATAAACCGATTTCAGGATTGTGGGTACTTAATCCAATATGAGCAATTGTTCCTTCCTCTTTTAACTTACGTACATAATCAATGAATGGACCATCCATTATTTCATTATAGTCATCTAACTGGTCAACATAGTGAATCATTCCGAAATCTAAAGTATCTATTTGAAATCTTTCCATAAAATCTTCAAATGCCGGTATAACCTTATCCATTTCACGGGTTCTAACATATTGATTGTTTTGCCAGGTTGCACCGATGTGACCCTGAATTACCCAATTGTCACGATTTGGCTTAATGGCTCTGCCCAAATGTGAACGTACATCCGGTTCACTCATCCAACAGTCCACAAAGTTAATTCCATTTTCTTCACATGCCCTTATCAGAACTTCTGTATCTTCATACGGCCTTTCAACTAAAAACTCAGCACCAAAAGCAATTTCAGATACTTTAACACCAGTATTACCTAATTCACGATATTGCATAAAAATAAGTCTCCAAAAAATATTATGTAATAATGTTTATACTTAAAAATAAAAAAAGTTAATGGAAAAATTATTGGATTTGAATATCCATTTTTCCACTATGAATAGCTGCAATTGTACCTCCATCGATTAGCAAATCGATACCAGTAATGAAACCGGCTTTTTCAGAAAGTAAGAATTCACTTGCAAATGCTATTTCATCAGAGGTTCCAACTCTTTTAGCACCACAAACATCAATCATGGCCTGATATCCTTCACCATTTGCTTCAAATTCATCATAAGCCAATGGTGTTACAATAATTCCAGGACTTATTGTGTTGATTCTAGCTCCCCTTTCTGCCCAAGAATCAGCTGATGCGTATTGAACTCTGAGTTGATTTGCTCTTTTTGATACAACATAAGCCACCCCAGAATTTACAATTACATCTTCACTTAAACAATCCAAATCTTTAAGTTCATCAGTCGGAGTTATTCTAAGCAAGTTTTCATCTTCAGATGTAAGTGGTGAAAGCATATAACCAGTCATGGATGAAATTATCAAACCTGCTCCACCTCTTGCCATGACTTTTCCAAATTCATCTACTGCATATGATGTTCCAATTAAATCCAAGTTAATGATGTGTTCCGGAGACGCTTGATTTGGAGATGCGCCTGCAGTATCTATGAAATACATTACCGGACCCATTGAAGCAGCTTTTTCAGCCAATGATTTGATTGAATCCAAATCCATTGCATTTGTCACTTGAGTTTCCACATCATAACCAGAATAGGTCAATTCTTTTTTAAGTGAAACTAGCTTCTCCTCATTAATGTCAGCCAGCAATATTTTTTTACCTGCTGAAATTCTTTTGATGATTGCTAAACCCATATCTCCTGCACCTAAAAGTACAACTACATCTTTATTGTCATTTAAATCAAAATTCATGACATTACACTCCAAATTGTGAGATTGATTCTATAAATTGAGGTGTGTCAATATATGCTATTGGCTCACCTGTCTCTAACTCCTTAATTTTTTCCATATCTCCATCTGTCAGTTCAAAGTCAAATACATTAAAGTTTTCTTCCATTCTTTCCTGTTTTGTAGATTTTGGAAATACTATTATTCCCCTCTGTATAATCCATCTTATAATTACCTGTGCCACCGATTTATTATACTTTTCACCTATTTCTGCCAAAATCGGATTTTTGAATATACCATTACGTCCTTCTGCCAATGGCCCCCATGATTCAATTAATGTCCCAAATTTAGAATGGAAATCTTCTGTGCCTTGCTGTTGGAAAAAGGGATTAATTTCAATTTGATTTACCATAGGTTTGATTTTATTGTGCAAGGCCAAATTTGTGAAACGGGTTTCAGTGAAATTGCATACACCAATAGCCTTAACTTTTCCTTCTTCATACAATTCTTCCAATGCCCTCCATGTTCCGAAAACATCCCCAATATTCTGATGTATTAAATATAAATCAATATAATCAGTTTGCAATTTCTTTAATGATTCTTCACATGCATTTTTGGTTTCTTCATAACCATGATGTGAGTGCCATACTTTTGTTGTTATGAAAAATTCTTCACGGTCAATTTCACTTTCAGCAATAGCCTGACCTACACCTTCTTCATTAAAATAAGCTTGTGCAGTATCAAAATGCCTGTATCCAACTTCAATTGCTTTTTTAACAGCTTCTTTAGTTTCTTGCGGAGGTATTTGGAATACACCAAATCCCAGTTGAGGTACTTCAACACCATTTGCGAGTTTTACATATTTCATGATTTCACCTAAAGTTTTATATAAAATAAATAGTAAATGATTATATATAAATCTTTCCTAATGAAAGAGTTATTTTATGAAAGTATTTAAAGTGATCATATGAAAAATGAAAATCTAATTATTTATATCATGATGTTAGGTACTTTTGGAGTTTTGAGTACTGAAATGGGAGTAGTTGGGATACTACCCCAAATTGCACAATATTTTAATGTAGATATAACTCAGGCAGGATTATTCGTAAGTTTATTCGCACTTACAATAGCAATTTGCGGAATATTCATGCCACTTGTATTCTCTAAATTTGACCGTAAAAAAAGTTTTATTCTAGTTTTATCAGTTTTTACAATATTTTCAGCAGTTGGTGCATTCGTAACTGATTTTAATATTGCATTAATATGCAGAATAATACCTGCAATCTTTCATCCAATATATTGCGGTTTAGCTTTAACAGTAGCTGCAGAAATAGTTGCTCCTGAAAAAGCACATGATGCAGTAAGTAAGGTCATAATGGGAGTGTCTGCAGGAATGATTATAGGAGTTCCAATAACAACATTTGTTGCAACAAACTTCGGATATCAATTTTCAATGCTTTGGTTTAGTCTAGTGACTTTTATCGCATTAATTGCAACAATCATCTTTTTCCCTACACTTCCAGGAAAGGAACAGTCCTATGGAAAGCAAGTTAAAGTAGCAACTACCGGCGTATTCATAATTTCTGTATTTGGAGTTATATTTTTAAATGGTGGAATGTATACCGCATATTCATATATCTCCGAGTTTTTAAATTCTATGACAAATATTTTAGGAACTGAATTAAGTATAGTGCTATTCATTTATGGAGTTGCATCAATAGTGGGGAATTGGCTTGGAGCAAAATTGCTTAACAGCAGAACAAAAATTACAGTCATAACCTTTCCAATAATTTTTTCCATCTTAATGATTGGCATATTTATGTTTAGAGGAGAAAAAATAGCAATTATTGTCCTAATGATTCTTTGGGGATTGCTTGCGGGAATAGGTAATGATATTTCCCAATATTGGATGGTTTCCGCTGCACCAGAAGCACCGGAATTTGCAAATGGTATATTTTTAAGCATGGGAAACGTCGGTGTAACATTAGGTACCACAATTGCTGGAGCGGTTGTTGCAGGAATGGGAGTTCAATATGTAATGCTTGCGGCAATAGTTGTAATGATTATCGACTTAATACTTTTATTTACAAGAACAACAAAATATCATATTGAGGGTTAAAAATGTCACTTCCATC
Source organism: uncultured Methanobrevibacter sp. (assembly GCF_946184425.1). Lineage (GTDB taxonomy): Archaea > Methanobacteriota > Methanobacteria > Methanobacteriales > Methanobacteriaceae > Methanocatella. The sequence continues at coordinate 22,524 of NZ_CAMHFP010000031.1, forward strand.
ACAATTCAAACAAGAAAATTACAGCAATATATTCATCTATCACTATGTTGAAGAGATGATTGCCAATTACAGTAAATACATTGAAGAAGAATTTGAAGAAAATGAAATAAAACGCACAGAAATACAATTTCTAATAAGAATTAGATTTACAGACAAGACAACACAAAAAGAACTGGTTGAATTATTTAAAGTCAGCGAAGGTTATACTGCAAAACTGTTAAGGAAATTCGAAGACTACGGATACATAACACGATGTGAAGACCCTACAAACAGACGCAAAAAAATAGTTGAACTTACAAACAAAGGAATCAAAAAAACAGATCAGCTAATCAAATTAATAAATGAATGGGAAACAAAAGTCACATCCCAACTCAGTGATGAGGAAGTCAAACTTCTCAAAAGTTTATTATTTAAGATAGTTGAATCATAATTAGATATGATGTACAAAAAAGAATTCATTTTAAATGAAGTTAATCAAATTAGAGATGAAATTGGACACGATAAAGTGAATATTTTCATTGAAAGCATATATTTTAATAAAAACACTAATGAGTTATGGATTATCACAGAAGACAGGCCAGACAAATCAGCAATAATCGGAAAAGGAGGATGGGTTGTTGGAAAACTCAGAGAAAAATTGGGACTGGAAAGCATTCATGTTGAATCCTATGGAGATTTTCTAAACAAAGAATATAAATTGAAATTATCAAAAAAAACTGTCAACAATGTTAATTTGAATTTGATTGGCCTCAAAAATCTAGAAAAAACAATCGAAAACAAGCTCAACAATATCTACAGTTTTAATTTTGAAACATATTTTAATGAAAATCACTTTGAAGAATCTGAAAATATAGAAGCTGTTGTAGCATTGTCTGGAGGTGTAGACAGCAGTTTTTCATTAATTTTAGCAAAAAAATTAGGTTTTAATCCAATAGCCGTTACAGTCGATCCAGGAACAATAATACTTCCAAAACAATTTAAAAATAACATTAAACTCATCACAGAATCACTTAACATTAAGCACGAATACATTAATGCAGATTATTCTGAAGTTATTGAAGAGTCATTTACAGGAAAACTTCACCCCTGCGGAAGATGTTCGAAAAATACTGGAGAACTGGTTAAACAATATGCCAAAAATCATGAAATTCCAATAATTATTTTCGGCGATATGCTTGCAACAGGCAGCCAATGTATAAATATGCAAAAAGATTCATTATATCGATTGAACCTTCCAGCAAGTTTAAGTGTTGGTAAACAAGAGATAAAATCCTTAATCAAAAACTATGAATTAAAGACTTTCAAAGGATTCGGGTGTCCGTTACTATATGAAGTACACAGAAAATTTCCATACATGAAAAAGTTTTCAATACAAAGAATCCTAAGGGAAACACGTTCAGGAGCTCTTGAGCCCGGTGAGGCACTCGATTTAATATGGAGTTTCTACAAATAATATTTAGGTATACCTAAAATTTATATATGTTAAAAAACATATCAATACATGTTGATATAATCATTGATTATATTGACATGATTTTAGTAATAATTTAACAGGAATGGAAAACTTATTAAATTGTTCCTCAATAAATTCAATAAGTAAAGCTCAGCTTCCATTCTTGTCATTTTATTACTTTAATCAATAAAAAAAAGATAATTACTTAGAACCATCGTCATTTAATGATTCCAAATAATTTTCATGAATTTCTTCAGCTAAATCATCATTACCCTCAATAATCGGACCAGTATAATCACAGTCATAACAAACCCACTGAGACCAATTCTGAGGAATAATCCATTTTACATTTCTAGATCCACATCTTGGACAAATTTTATGCATCATTTTAACCTTTTAACTTTTTAAAAAAAGAGAAAAAAATAGGAATTATTAAATTCCTTGCTTTTCAAATTCAACATTCAGGAAATCCTTAATATTATTCCTTGCCAATTCAACCATTTCAGGTGCAGGTCCACCTGGAACAGATCTAATTTTAACATTCTCAGCTGGATTTAAAGCTCTTTGTATTAACTCATCAGCTAATTCTAACTTATCAAATCCTAAATCAACAGCAATATCATCAATGAATGCAGAAGTTATGTCTTCTTCAGCCATTTCATTTGCAGTAGCTTCATTAACGATTCTTCCAACAATTTTATGTGCGGTTCTAAATGGAATTTGTTTTTCACGAACCATAATATCGGCTAAATCTGTAGCTGTTGCAAAATTTTTACCTGCCAATTCAGCACATCTTTCAGTTTTGAATTCAACAGATAAAAGCATTTTGGTTACTATAGATAATGTATCCTGAGTTACTTGAACCGCATTCCATAAATGAGGAGTGATTTCCTGCAAATCCCTATTGTAGGTATATGGAATAGCTTTAAGAATTGTTAAAATAGTAATCAATTCACCAGTAGCTATACTTGTTTTACCTCTTGCAAGTTCTGCTACATCAGGATTTTTCTTTTGAGGCATAATAGAAGAAGTTGATGAGTATTCATCCGCCATTTCAATAACACCAAACTCATAGGTACTCCACAGTACTAACTCTTCACATATTTTAGCTAAAGTTGAAGATAAAGAAACTAGGTCAAATACTGTTTCAGAAATAAAATCTCTTGCAGAAACTCCATCCATAGAGTTTTCAAGATAAGCATCGAAACCCAATAAATCGGTTGTTAACTGCCTGTTAATTGGAAAACTAGTAGTAGCCATGGCTGCTGAACCTAATGGATTTAAATTTACACGTTTATATGTATCATCCAAACGTTCATAATCCCTTTTGAGTGCTTGAACATGAGCCATTAAATGATGAGCTATTGTAATTGGTTGAGCATGTTGCAAGTGAGTAAAACCAATGAAAACATCATTTAAATGTTCCCCTGCCATTTCAACTAATCCTTCCATAAACTCCAAAATTCCAATTTGAATTTCTGAAATCTTTTCTCTTAGAACCAATCTGATATCAGTAGCAACCTGATCATTACGTGACTTAGCAGTATGCATAAACCCAGCTTCAGGACCTATTTTAGAAGTTACATAATTTTCAATAGCCATATGCACATCCTCAACAGAAGGGTCAAATACTAAAGCAGAATATCCTTCTTCTTTAAGTTCATCAAGAGCACATAAAATCTTATCTGCAATTTCTTCATCGACAATGCCTTCATGCTTTAACATGGAAGTGTGTGCAAAATTAGTTTTAATATCAGCTTCAAAAATAATTTTATCAAATTCAAGTGATGAAGTGTATTCAGCCGCTTCATCAGTCATACCAGTCTTAAAACGACCATTTCTAATATTATCCAAAAAAATCCCTTCTTAAAATGATTAAAATTTAAAAAAATAAAGTATAAAAAAAAGAAATAAAGATTAAAAAATCTTATTTTTTCATTTCAGTGTATCCGCATTTACCACAAGCGAATCTATCACCATGGTCAGCCATGAATACACCTTCACCACAACGAGGACAAATTGGGTTTTTTCTTTCAATTTTGTCTCCATCTACTTTATAAAGATCAGATTTTTTTACCATATAAACCACCTATTCTTCTTCATCTGCTTCAGTTTCTTCAGCAGGTTCTTCTTCAGGTTCTTCATTTTTAGCAATTACATGTTGAGCTTCAATATATTTTAAATCATCAACAGTATCATAAACTTTAGCATAACCTAATGCTTTAGGTTCACCGTAGTGTGGCTGTACATTATCTACAACAATTAAATCTTTTTTAGTGTTTAATAAAGCAACTAATTTTGATTTAATGTCTAATACTTTAGGAGTTGCTTCTCCATCATAATCAACATAAAATT
>NZ_CAMHFP010000032.1 GCF_946184425.1 uncultured Methanobrevibacter sp.
AGTATTAATAATAAAAAATCAGAAAATAATAATAGTTTTGATATAAATTGTAAAAATCAAGAAAATAATTATGAAAAAATTGAACCAAAAAGTTCAATTTTTAAAGGCCTATAGATTAGTAAAAAATAATAAAATTTGCTTGATAAAGTTCAATTGAAAAAATTAAAGTAAGTAGTTTGAAGTAACAAAAAGAGGGAAATTGAAAGATAGTATTACGTGTTTATCCTTATATTGCTAAGCTATTGACATTACTCCAAACTCTAATTAATAGTTGAACTTGATAATATAAATACTTTTTTATAAAAAAGTATTACTTAAATTAGTAAAAAATATAAAAAAAGTATTACAACCCATTTAAAAAAAAATAATTAAACTCTGAAGTTATCATCGATGTATGAATCGAACTTCAAGTAAGCTTCATCAATTGCTTTGGATATCTGGTCTTGATTGATTTCAGAAAGTTCATCAAATAGAACCCCCACATCAACATCAACATCTAATTGTTCATTTTCATAACTAAGAACAATATCCAAGTCCAAGTCTTCCAATTCTTTGGTGGAAATTGTTCTTGAAACTTCACGCTCTAAAATTTCACCAAAATCATCGGAAATTTTTGATAAATCATCCTGAGTTAATACTTTTAACTTTGACATAAAAATCTATAAAAAAAAGAATAAAGAAAATAAGCCTATTGGCCCATTCCTTGCATAGCATTCTGAATAGTAGCTTGCATCTCTTCAAGTTTTTTCATAACTCTTTCTTCTTGACGAGCCATGGTTTGTTTTCTTAATTGAAGAGTTTCTAATTTATCTTCCATTTCAGCTAAAGCATCAGCATATTCTACTTTAATAAGTAAAGTACCTGCTTGTTTGAATACTTCAGTATTTTCATCAGTTTTTTTAAGTTCTTCTAATGCTTTTTCAGTTTCTTGAATTTGAACTTCAACATTTTGAACTTGCATAGTTACAGCTTGAGCTTGTTGTTGTAATTGTTGAAACTGATTTAATTGCTGTTGAATATTTTCAGGAATCTCCATAATATCACCTTAATTTAATTATTTATAAACATTAATTTGTTAAATTATTAATTTCCAATGCTAATTTAATCCACTTTATTGCTGAGTTAACAGAAGCTCTGAATGATGTGGAATCTTCTGCATCAATATTTATTAAAATTTTAGAATCATCCAATTCAATAGTCATAGATGACCTAAAATCGGGAGCAGTATCAAATTCTAAAATAATTGAATCATAAATTATTTTAGCTTGAGCACTATCTTCAAATTCAATAACTATATCGCTTTTAACAGATTCAAGAGGACTATCACTCATGACTAACCTCTAAAACTTTTTTAACATTAATTTGGAAATTATTTTTATCTCCAAATTTATTTACAAAATTAATTTTAGCTATTAAATTATCATCACTAGATATTAAAATATAATTATCTTCCGCTTTATCTACCAACTCAATGTCAAGAATTTCACTTAAAACATCAAGCTGTTTGACCTGTGAAACTATTTTCAATTTAGATGGAGCAATATTTATTTTATCATATTCAAGTGAAGCTCCAATAAGAATTACCAGCAAAATTTCACCTTTATTAGAATAAAATGTAATTTTACTTGGATTTCCCTTAATTTCATTCACAATAGCTAAGTTAAATTCTTCTAATTCCAATGCCTTCAATAGAAGTTCGCGCATATTCATTTTACCTCTATTAACAGATGTTGAACCTGTTGAGTGGGCTAAATTTTTACAGAACTTCCTAGTTTTTTGAGAAGGCTTTCTAGAAGTTGAAATTAACATACAAAATCAAAAATAGTGAAAAATTAGTAAAAGAAGATAAATTATCTTGCTTTTATAACTCTAGTTGTTTCTGGAACATTTTTAAATAAAATCCTATATCTACATTTAGGACATTTATTTTCCATGTAGCTTTTATGGTCTACTTCTGCTCCACAACGTGGACATCTATACAACGTCTATTCCTCCACACGAATATCTCTGATACTACGTGCTGCAGATTTTGCCATAGGAGTTTCAGGAACGTAAGCTCCTCCAGTGAATACTGCACCACATTTTCTGCATTTCCAAATTCCAGCAGCTTGTCTTTTTACATAAGGTCTATCACATTTAGGACAAACATGATTCTTTTTCATGTTTTCTTCGATGATTTTTACAGATCTTTTTGCTTTTCTTCCGTATCTTGCACCAAACCTTCCTGTGATACCAACTTTTTTAGTTCTTGCCATTTAATATCTCTCCATAATAATGAAATTTGTTATAATATAAATCAAAACGATTTACATTGATTATCTAAACATAATCATAAAATTATCTAATATGATAATATTTGATTAACTAATATTTAAATGTTTTCTTAAAACTACCTATTTCAAGAAAAAAACAAATTAATAAAAGATTAATTTAATTTTTTGATATATAACAAACAATCAAAAAAATAATAAAAGATTATCCGACCTAATCAAGTGTCGGATAATTAGGGCTTTCATTAGTAATTAACAAGTCATGAGGATGTGATTCCTTTATACCACTGCTTGTAATTCTAACAAATTGTGCTTTTTCTTTCATTGCAGCAATATCCTTTGCACCGCAATAACCCATAGATGATTTCAAACCGCCCACCAATTGGAATAAAATTTCAGCAACAGTGCCTTTGTAAGGTACAGCACCTTCAATTCCCTCAGGTACATATTTAGTATGGTTCATTTTACTTTTTTGGCCTTGGAAGTATCTGTCTGCTCCACCATCAAACTCACTGGTCATTGCACCCATGGACCCCATTCCACGATATTTTTTATATTGTTTACCATTCATAACAACAATATCTCCAGGAGCTTCTAAAGATGCCGCAAGTAAATTACCGAGCATTACTGCATCTGCACCAGCACCAATAGCTTTTGCAACATCACCAGAATATCTGATACCTCCATCAGCAATAACAGGAATTCCTGCATCACGGGCAGCATCAGCAACGTCGGAAATTGCAGTAAGCTGAGGAACTCCAACACCTGCCACAATACGAGTGGTACACATTGAACCCGGACCAATACCTACTTTAAGAGCATCCACTCCCATAGATATTAAATCTTCAGCAGCTTCAGCAGTAGCTATGTTACCTACACACAATTCAGCATCAATATTATCTTTAATGGTTTCAGTGAATTTGACCACATTCATGTTGTGAGCATGAGCACAGTCAATAGAAATTATATCCGCTCCAGCTTCATCCAGAGCCATTGCCCTATCCAAATCAAATGGTCCACAAGCAGCTGCAACTAAAAAGTTGCCATTTTTATCACGAGCAGCATTTGGATATTGAGCTTGATTTAAAATATCTTTAATAGTGATAATTCCAACTAATTTTCCATCACGTACAACAGGAAGTCTTTCAACTTTATTTTCATAAGCTACATTTAAAGCTTCTTCAGCAGTGACTCCTTCTTCAACTGTTACCACATCAGAGGTCATGATATCCTTAACAGTTTTATTTGGTTCTGATTTTAAAACTGGTCTGATATCTCTTTTTGAGATAATTCCAATAATTTCATCACCTTCAACAACCGGAAGACCACTGATTAATTCATCCCTCATTTTTTCCTGAACTTCAGCAACTGTGGAATCTTTTGAAATAGTGATAACATCACGAATGGTTAAATCTTCAGCGCACTTAACTTTTTTAACTTCTTCAACTTGTCTTTCCTGAGTGATGTTTCTGTGAATTACTCCGACTCCACCTTCCTGAGCCATAGCAATTGCAAGATCTGCTTCAGTTACAGTATCCATAGCTGCACTTAAAACAGGAATATTTAATTTTATTCCTTTGCCTAATTCAATTTTTGTATCAATATCCTTAGGCTCCACATAACTTGCATTTGGAGTTAAAAGAAAATCGTCAAAAGTGTAGGACATCCTTGCTTCTTGAACTTTTTTTGAATATGACATAAATAACACCTAATTAAATGAATCACATAATTCCTTAAGTTCAGCTACAGCAGTGTGGTGTATTTTACCAGTGTTTCTGTCACCACCGACACATGCAGCACCTCTAATACCAACTACATCGCAACCAATATCATGTAATGGTTTTAATTGGTCTTTTTTAACAGATCCTGCAAGTGCAGTTAATAAACCATAGCTGTGAGATTCATCTACAAATTCTTTTAATTTATCAATATCTAAATAATCAAATAATGTATGACCATCTTTAACCGCAGTATCAAGCATTGCTAAGTCGCAACCTGCATCTTTAGCTACTTTTGGAATTTCCATCGGATCGACTGCACCTACACGGTGTGCATCAGCATATCCTGCAGCCACAATAATTGTATCTTCACTAACATCTTTTACAGTTTTAACAACATTTTCCATAACTTCAACTGCTTCGTCATGGTCTTTGGTTCCGTATAATCCAACTTTAATATAATCTGCACCAGAAACATGGGCACCCATTGCTGCAAGAGAAACCGTACCCGGTTTGTAAGGCACATCACCTAAAGTAGCACTTACTAGCTTGTCTTCAGGTGTTAATTCTCTAATTTCCTTAATTACCCATGGAAAATTAGCCCCTAAGGAACCTTCCTTAGGATTTTTCACATCAACAATGTCTGCTCCACCTTTAATTGATTCTAGAGCTTCTTCATGATTTATAGGACTTATTAATAGAAGCATAAATTTCCTCCAATAAAATATAATATTATAATATAATAATATTACTTCTTTATTACTTATAATATTATTGTTTTTTGATAAAAAAATATATAAAAAAAAAGAATTAATAAGGAGAATTATTATTAGATATATTATCCTTAATTTTACCATGTGCCCGGGGATAAAATCCAACATCAGTTGATATTTTTCTCATGTTTTCAATTATCTCATTAGTAGGAATTGAAACTGGACAATTTAAAGTACATAATCCACATAACGTACACATATAAAGTCCAGAATTAAAGCAAGTCTCATCATCTTCAATAAATTTTGACATTGCAACTCCACGACCACCCAAATAATTATTAAAACCAAATTCATTACCAACAGCATTATAGACAGGGCAGTGAACAACACAATTTCCACATCCAATGCAATAAAGGCATTCAGGGGTTGCTTCACTTCTTCCATTATCCAAAAGAATAACAACAACCTTTTCAGCACCATACATGTTTTTAAGAAGTTTTTTTTCTATATCTGCAGTCTTTGATGGTCCTGAAATTACATTCATATATGAAGTAACATAATTACCTGTTGCAAAAATGGTTTCCAACTTTGCAACGGATATTGCATCTTCCAATGTAGGCACTATTTTATCAATTCCAGCTACAATTATATGCAAATCTTTGAGTGAAACTATTGAAATATTGCCCTCATTATGCACCATTAAAAGAGAACCCTCTTCAGCAGCTATTGCATTAGCTCCACTTATACCTACTCTTGCATCTTTTAGACAATTTAACACATCACCTCGGACAAACTCCATAATATCACGGGGTCGGGGTGTGACATTAGCGTCCAATGATTCATTAACAATCTCAGTGATTTTTGAAATGTCCAAATGAGAGGCCGGACCGGTTGGATGAACAGGTTTATTATCAGTCTTTTTAAGCTGTAAAATCCTATCTCCCAAATCAGTTTCAACAACATCAATGTCTTTATCTGCTAAATGTTTTTTAAGATTGATTTCACCCAAAGTATTGGATTTGGCTTTAGCTATTGTTGTTGCATCAAATTCATCAAGCAATTCATCTATAATATCAAGTGCATCTTTTGAAGTATCTGCAATCTTGCAGTCAATATCATTTCGCTTAAATGATTCCACAAGCTGATTTAATAACTTTTCATTGTTTTCAATGGAAAACTTCTTAATTTCACGAACCCTTGACTCCAGTCTCTTGGTTGATGGTGAATCCTTAATGGAATTAGATCTACTTTTAACAGTATTGAAAGATTTCCTCATGGTTTCAAGTTCACTAGCTTTCATCCAAACCACCATACAGTACTAAAAATTCAGTCAAATCAAGCACTTCCAAATCATCATTTTCCAAATTGAGCTTACAGAACGGACATGAAGTAACCAGTATTTTACAACCGGTTTCTATTGCCTGAGAAATTCTAGATCTTGCCATTTCATCAGCAATTTCAGGGTAAGCGGATTTTACGCCCCCTCCAGCACCGCAGCATAAACTGTTTTCTCGAATGTTTTCCATTTCAACAAGATTTGCAACGGTTACAATTACATCTCTCGGTTCATCAAAAACGTTAAGATGACGGCCGAGATGACATGAATCATGATATGTAACATTCAAATCTTTTTTTCCAAAATCAAGTTTGCCTTTTTTTATTAACTCATTCAATAATTGTGAAATATGAATTACATCCACACCTTCATAATCTTCTTTTAAGGTTTTATAGCAACCGGCACAGGAAGTTAATATTTTTTTTCCCTTAAAAATTTCAGAATTTATTTTAATCTGCTCTTTTGCTTCACTTTCAAAACCTGTTCTAAGCAAAACAGACCCACAGCACTTTTCATCATCCAATATATAATAATCAATGCCTGCCTTATTTAAAAGAAATTCAGTTGCCTCTTGAATATTTGTTTGCTTTTCCCTTGCAGTACATCCTCTAAAATACAACATGACCTATTCCTCTTCATCATCAAGAGTTATTTCATTGTTTAAAGCGACTTCCTTAACAATTTTATTTAAATTGTTTTGCATTTGATCAACCAAAAAGTACAGTTTTAAAACTGTATAAAACAAAATTACAAATACAAGAATAATTATAAAGTCCAAACCCCTAGTAATACCGAATAGTCTAGCAAAGGAATTACTGAATTCAGGGAAAATTGCAAATAAACTAACAAAAACCCAAAATACAGACCATAAAATAACTGTTGAAAGAGAATTTTTATTATGTATATATCTTTCAATAAACCAGATTATAGCAATTATTGAAATTATAGGAAATATAAAAGCATATAAAAACATATTCTCACCTTTTAAAATTGATGTCTAATCATTTGAAGCAATATCTGAAATGCAACTTTAACATTTGTTCCCTTAGCCTGAGTTTCAGGAGTGTAAATTGTTTTGATTGGAACTTCAGCAAATGGAATTTCATTGTCATTGATTTCACGTATGAATTCTGAAGAAATCAAATATCCTCTTGCATTTATACTTATTTTATCCAATGCATCCGCTGTAATAGCCCTAAAGCCTGTTTGTGAATCACTTACATCTACCCGATAAAATATTCGAGTCATAAGATTCATTATTGCATTTGCATAATTTCTACTTCTGGGCATGTCTTTAAGGGGCCTTACACCTATTACAGCCTTAGCTTCACCGGTGACCAAAGGTCTTATTACATTATCCAAATCATCAGCAGAATGTTGGCCATCAGAATCCATACTGACAATATATTTCGGATTGTATCTCAAGACTGCTTCAAAACCTGCCTGTGTCGCAACACCCACACCACGGTTAATCATTAAAGAAAAAATATGAATCTGGTCAGGATACTTTTTCTTGGACGCCTTGATAACATCCAAAGTATTGTCTGAAGAACCATCATTGACAATAACCATATTATATCCTTTACGAGCTATCTCCTCAATAACCGGTTGGATTCTTGTTGCTTCATTATATGCCGGAAGAACAACATATGTTGAACTTTTATCTTCCGCAGTTATTTTATGCTCCATTTTTCACCTTATAACGGACCTGCATCTTCTTTTCCTTCACGCATTCCCATACCTGCTTCTTTTCTCATTGCTTTTCTGTGATACATCATTTTAATTAAATTCTGAGCATGTTCACGTGCCCTGTTTTCAGCAAGTTTTGCAAGCTCAACTGGGTCTTCTTCTTCATCTTCATGCACAAATACCTCCAAAATATGAGTATTTGTCATGAGCTGTGCATTGATAAGACCTGTCGATGCCTCATGGGCACACATCTTATCTTTTTCCATAGGACCAGGCATTCCAAGAGCCATTACAATATCACAGTTTTCCTCTTCAATGAGAATTTTGGCAGTCACGGGCAAATCTTTTACACCAGGAACTGTCTCACGAATTATTTTTAAATCATAAGCATTATTTTTAAGTTCATCAATGGCAGCTGAAGCCATATCAAAACGAGCAAATGTGGTATCACAAATTCCAATTCTCATCTAAATTCACCTTATGAAAAAATATGTTTTTAATAATATAAATGTTTGGCTAAAAATACAAAAGTATTATTAATTATTACTATCAGTAATAATTTAGAGTTTAAAATTATTATAAAATTAGAGTTCAAAAAAAAATTAGTTTTTATTTAACAATTCACAAAACTTATCTTTTGCTTCATCAATAGTTAACGGATAATCATTATCCATATCTATTCCCTCTGATTCCAACTTTTGGAACAATTCAGTTACAATAGGAACTTTGAGATTTGCCTTTTCAAGTATTTCAGGTTGAGAAAAAATCTCTTTAGGAGTGCCTTCTGCAATTAACAAACCATCAACCAATACAAAAACTCTTTTAGCATAATTTGGAACCAAATCTACTTCATGTGTAGAAATAATAATTGTAATTCCTTCATTATTAAGTTCTTTCAATAATTTAGTCAAGTTTGTAACACCTTGAGGATCAAGACCCGCAGTAGGTTCATCCAATACCATTATTTCAGGTTTCATAGCAAGAATTCCGGCAATTGCTACTCTTTTCTTTTGACCTCCGCTTAAGTGGTGAGGTGCTTTTTTCTCAAAACCTTTCATGCCAACACGTTCAAGAGCCTCTTCCACTCGATCTTGGACTTCTTCCATTGATAATCCCAGATTCAGTGGCCCGAAAGCGACATCTTCTTCTACAGTTGGAGCAAAAATTTGATCATCAGGATTCTGAAATACAATTCCTACTTTTTGTCTGAATTTAAGTAAAGATTTTTTATCATACTTCAACTCTTCACCATCAATGAAAACCTGTCCTTCATCAGGTTCATAAATTCCATTTAAATGAAGAAACAAAGTTGATTTACCTGCACCGTTTTTACCTAAAAGAGCGACCATTTCACCTTTTTCGACTTTTAGACTAACGCCTTTTAATGCTTGGTAATCTACATTATAAGAATATTTAATGTTTCTAACTTCTAACATATTAATTCTCCCTTTTTCGCGGATTATAAACTGGTAATTCACCAGTATACCCTCTAGAATCTAAAGAATGCTGTAATGTTTCACTTTTATCAAGAGACCTTAAAAATATTGTACTTGCAAGTGCACCTAAAGATTTGAAAGAATTCCAGTAGGAATGATAACCCAATCTGGTTTCCTGTGCTTTTTGCATAGTATCAATTTCATTTAAGAAAATAAATATTGAATTATACATTAAAAGTGCAATTTCAATAACTATTTTTGGAACTTTCAGGGTAGCTAAACAATGCAATATTTTTGCAATAGGTGTTGTCAATGCTAAAAATCCTAAAGATGGCAAACAACCGACTACTCTAAAGAAAGTATAAACACCGTAGTGAAGTGAATCTGTTGTTACAACAATTCCAAATATTCCTGTTTCATAGATTACTTCACCTTTTCCAAAGAAAAATATTAAAAACAAACAGGTTAAAACAACAAAAGCCATTGGAATAGATAGAAATTTAAGATATGAACGATAATTTATTTTAGCTATTGCCAAAATAACAATAGACATTGCAATGAAAATAAATATATCAAAATATAGATTATCAAGTGCTAAAGTTAAAATTAACAAAAAAATTGTTAAAAACAACTTATAATAAGGGTTTGCTTCAGTTAACTCATTATGATGCGCAATATAATCCATATCAAATTTCATAAAAATCACTAAAAAAAGAAAAAAATAATAAAGGAGATTAATTATTCTTCTTTACCTTGTCCTCTCCAGTAACCGAAGAAGTAACCAATAATGATTGCTCCTATAGCTGCTTGAAGAGCAAATAATAAACTTTCTATTTCTCCACTAGGTGGTTCCCATATTGAAGAAAACCATGGTTTAAAGTGAGTTGCTTCAATTGCTTCACTAGCTGCATCGTCAGATCCGCCAAAGTAACCATCATCTTCTCCATGACCATGATACATTGCCAATGGTGCAATAAAAATAATTGCACAAATAATAGCTAATATTATTAAAGTAGATGTTTTCATATTTAATCACCTTATGCTTCGTTAGGAGCTAATGCACCAAGTTTATCTAACAATTTTGGTTTGTAAGCTTTTAATCTGTCCCATATGATTACGGTTAAGATACCTTCACCAATAGCTAATGGAATTTGAGTAACTGCAAAAATAATTAAGAAGTTAGACAAAGCTGCACCGAAAGTTGGAGCAGGGAATGCTAAAGCTAATTGGAATGAAGTAGCTACATATGTTAATAAGTCTCCTAAGAATGCTGCGAAGAATACAGCAATAGTAGAAGAAATATTAGCTTTTATTAAACCTTTGTATACTATCCATGCAATTACAGGTCCGACAATACCCATTGAGAAAATGTTTGCACCTAAAGTAGTTAATCCACCGTGAGCAAGTAACAATGCTTGGAAGATAAGTACGATAGTTGCTAAAACAGCAGTAACAGCAGGACCAAATAATGCTGCACCTAATCCATTACCACAAGGGTGAGAACAGCTTCCAGTAACGGATGGTAATTTTAAAGATGATAAGATGAACATGAATGCACCGCTTACAGCAAGCAATGCTTTGGATTCAGGAGTTTCATCTACGATTTTTTTAATTTGATAAATACCAAATGCAACGACGATTAATGATATTACAAACCAAATAATACACCATTGTAAAGGTAAATATCCTTCCATAATATGCATATATAATTTCCTCCAAAATAACCTATCAATATAATTTGATAAAACACTCAATAAAAATTTAAATTATAATTAAAATTAATTAAAGTTTTATTGATAATTTTAATATATTGCTTATTACATATAAATATATAGGATAATACAAATAAAAAAAATTAGGCAAACCTAATAATTTTATATGAAAAAATAATGATGATGATATCATGAACATAAAAAATAGTTTGATTTTAGCACTTGATGTTATGAACGAAAACGAAGCAATCGAAATTTGTGATTCAGTTAAAGAATACATAGACACAATAAAGATAGGTTATCCCCTTGCACTGGCCGAAGGTCTTGAAATAATCAACAAACTTAAGGAAAAATTCGGATTCAAGATAATATGCGATTTTAAAGTAGCAGATATTGATGCTACAAACTCAAAAATATGTGAAGAAACATTCAAGGCCGGAGCTGATGCAATAATATGCCACGGATTTGTAGGTCAGGACAGCGTGCAGGCATGCCTAGATATGGCCAATAAACACAAAAAAGAATTGTTTTTGCTAACTGAAATGTCACATCCGGGAGCTAAAATGTTTTTACAGAAAAATGCCGATGCAATTGCTGAAATGGGTGTTGATATGGGAATTACAAATTATGTCGCTCCTGCAACCAGACTTGACAGATTATCAGACATTCGCAATATTGTCGGAAAAGATGCATATATAATCTCCCCAGGAGTTGGAAAACAGGGAGGCGATGGCAAAAAAACATTGCAATATTCAAATGCAATAATTGTTGGAAGAAGCATATACGAATCAGAAAATCCAAAAGAATCATGTGAAAAATTAATCAAATCTTTAAAATAAAACTAAACTATTTTAATTAAGACAAATATAAATAACATTGTTCTTATTATCTTTGAACATTCAAAAATTAAATGAGGTGAAAAAAAACATGGCATCTGAAGTAACAAAATTAATAATGGAAACAATCTTAGGATTAATTACAACCGCATTCGCATTCGTTGCAGGTTTAGCATGGAACGACGCAATCCAAAAATTAATTGAACATTTCATTGGTACTGGAGACGCTCTTCCAAGTTTATTCATTTACGCAATAGTCGTAACCATTGTAGCTGTACTTGTTACCGTATTACTTGCAAGAGTTGCAGGTAAAATGGGTATCGAACTCAACGAATAAAAAAATTGAAAGGAATTTAAAAATTCCTTTTTTTAACTTCTTTTTTTAATTAAAACTTTCAAAAACAATTCTGCGAATAAATAGGATAATTCAAATAAAATGAAGCAGACAAATGTCCAAATGTTAAATACACCGCAAACTGCAAGCAATAAAATCACTATTTTCATCACAAATCTATATTCAAAAAATAAATTTAAAAATCTGTTTTGTGTAAATTTATGTATCAACTCATGACCAATTTCATCTGAAAGTGCAGCCAAAATACAAATTAGTAAAATAACTAAGCTCATATTAGGAATTCCACAAATCAGCAAAATACAAATAAATATTATGAAAGTAATTATATGATGAATCCCATCCACTTTGAGTGCAAGGATATTTCCAATTGCAATAGCCATGAAAATATAAGCTGCTTCATTACTGTAAACTGCAGCCAAACCTGATGATACACCACATACAACACCTAAAATACTGGCAAAAACTAAATTATGGTTTACATCAAATAAATCATCTGAATATTTCATGAAAAATCCAGATAAAATAAACAATAATGCTAAAATAATATAACTCATTTAATACCTCTTATTTTATCTAATGCAGCTGCATAAATCAATGGAAAAATGACAGTGACATCACCAACAACACTTGCCAAATTGGAACCACATTTTGCCTTAGACCATGACTTTGCTTCCTCTAAAGGAGCCCCACCTAAACTTCCAGCCTCAGGCCTATCCATAGTAATCTGAATAGCTGCATCAAGCCCACCTTTAATTACATTAGATGCAAGGGTGTAATGTTTAGTTAAGCCTCCACCCAAAAGTACTGCACCAACCTTTTCAGAACCAAAAACAATATCTGATAAGTAAGGCATATCCCCAGCAGCACTGACAGTGAAATCATGGTCCTGTGAAAAGATCCATAACTGAAGACCAACCATTGAATCAATAAGCCCCGGTGAAAAAATTGGAACATTATTCCTTGCAGCGGTTGCAACAAATGAGTTTTCATCCTCAACCAATAATCCTACCTCATACAATAACTCCTGAATGGAAACGACTTTCTTTTTATCAGCAATTTTTTCAAATATATTAATTATTTCCTCTTCAAAAATTGTAAAATCATCTGATCCAACATTAATATCAGCGATACGGCCAATTCCATCGGCATTTAATTCTTCATCATCTTTTCCTTCATGACGATAGTGAGATCCTCCAAATGATTCAACTAAATCATGAGTAATATTGGCCCCACTGGCAACAATTAAGTTAACATGCCCCTCTTCAATCATTTTAGTTACAATATTTCTCATTCCTCCAGGGATTAAAGGACCACCCAAACTTAAAAATACACTCATATCTTCATCTGAAATCATGTCAGCAAGTATATTGCATGCACGTGCAACTCTACCTGCACCTAATACGCCAGATTCATCAAACTGATTCAATAAATCTGATACTGTCATGTCTTCAAAAACATTAATCTGATTAACCTTCATTAAATCACTTAAAATTAGTTAGTAATAATCGGGAATTGCTTTAAATTAGTGATACTGTCAATTAAATCAGTTCTTGTAACAATCCCCAGCAAGTTATTATCATTGTCAGCGATAATTAATCTTGAAATGGATTTTTTAAGAATTACCTCAATTGCATTAGCTATCTTTAAATCTTCATTAACAATAACAACATTTGTTGACATTAATTCCCCAACAGTTTTTCCTTCATTACCGTCAGCTACTGCCTGAACCAAATCTGTTAAAGTGAACACTCCCACTACTTTACCATTCTTAATAACAGGAGCACCATCTATTTCATTATCCGCTAATTTTTTTGCAGCTTCTTTTACTGAACAATCTATCTTAAATGATATTACATCTTTACTTGCTATATCACCAACTGTTTTTTTAGGAATACTCCTTATTGTAGTGGTATCGACAAGCAGAATATTGTCCATATCATCCCTTCCAACAATTTCACCCATGACTCCCAAGTTATTAACTGGAGTTGGACCTATTCTTATTGTATCGCCAAGATTTAAATCTTTAATACTGCCTAAAACCTTAATTGCGGCTTCACATTCACTAGGTTGAGGAACACTGGTAAATTCAATTTTAGCAACAGATATATCTTCTAATCTTTCACCATTTTTATATATCGGAACTTTAGAATCCTTATCAGAAACTGAAATATTTAAAGAATGATAAGCTTCAATTGTTGGCTTGTATCCTCCACGAGGACCTGGTACACCCTTAACTAAACCTAAACTTCTTAATGATTGCATCTGATTACGAATTGTTCCCGGATTTCTACCCATAACCTCAGCAATATCTTCTCCCTTAATTGATTTGCCATTAGAAGACTGATATAAGTTAATTAAGGTTTGTAAAATTTCTTTTTGCACAGATGTTAACATGTTTATCCCCTTAACAAATAATTTAATTATTATTAAATATGTTTGAAATACTTTATAAATGTTAATGATAAATAATGACAATACTAAAAGAAAAAAAATAATTTTAAATATTGTTTAAAAAAAAATAAAAAAATAAGAAGATTATTCAACTAATTGTTTCAAATCATTTCTTATAATAGAAGTTGCATCAAAACCTTTAATGGCATCAATCATTTCAGGGAATTTTGCTTTAGGAATCAATACATTAATTTGTGAAAAATCAGATCCCGGAGTGATGGTAGGCTCATCAGCGCAAAGTTTATTGTTAACCAGATAATTAGAAACTTCTTCGATTTTATTATTGGCTATATTGAATTTTACATCAAAATATTTTTTAGCAGTAATAGCTCCCAACAACTGTTTATAAATCATTTGAGCCTTTTCAAATTTTTCACCTGTGCAGCTTACACCAGCATAAAGACCTGCTGAAGAATGTAAAATTGTCTCAAGTTCTTTTAAACCAGCTTTTTTCAAACTGCTTCCAGTTTGAGTATTATCTACAATCAAATCAGCACCTTTAGCAATATATACTTCAGTAGCACCATCAGAATTAATAACCTGCACCATTTCATTATCGCCGTCTGTCAGTCCCCTAACTTGAACAAATGGTACCGCATCACCATAAATTTCTTGATAAACTTCATTTTCCATAATATGTTTTCTGGTTAAATTTGGATATTCCGTGAAACATAAAATTGGAGTTTTTCTGTCTTTATTTGCCCTGAAAAAATCGGAAAGATTTTCATAAGGAGAATCATTAGGCACCGCAACAATCAAACGGGTTTTACCATAATCCAAATCACCTATTTTTACAGTATTGGTTTTTCTTAAAACTGATTCTTCTTTAATCCAATCTTCGCCAACAATAGCAATGTCAACCATTCCCCTGTTCAACTCTACAGGAGTTGATTGAGGACGTGTCAAGAATGCTACGATTTCTTCATCATTGACTATATCAATTTCATAAGATTCATCACCAGGTTCATATCCTCGAACTTCATAACCTGCATCAACAAATAACTGATGAGTATTTCCTCTTTTTACATTATTTAAACTTCCTTTTGGAAGTCCCAAAATTATTTTATCTTTCATAATAATACCTACTCTAAGATTATAAAGTTCAAATATATATTAGTTGTGATAACTTTCACAACTTTACCTATTTAATGAATGTTTATGTATATGCATATGTTTAATTCCATTATCTGTTCGGATTTCATCAATAATTTTTATACCCTCATGAGAATGTGTATGTTCTCCATCGTTGTGATAATGATAATGAGAGTGTTCAACATTTTCTGTATCAACTTTCTTGATTGAATCATCAAAGTGTCTGTCATACAACAATGCAGCATTTAAAACAACCAAACATGATCCCGCATTGTGAACAATAGCCCCAGTTACAGGATTCAATAATCCTAAAACAGAACAAACAATAGCAACAGCATTGATTGTCATGGAAATAGCAATATTTGCTTTAATAGTAAACAATGTTGAATTAGATAACTTTTTAAGATATGGAATTTTTCCTATATCATCACCCAAAAGTGCAATATCCGCCGCTTCGATGGCCACGTCACTTCCAACGGAGCCCATGGCAACACTTACATCGGCAGTTTTTAATGCAGGCGCATCATTTACACCATCACCAATCATGCAAACCTTTTTACCTTCACCCTTGAGTTTTTCAATCCAATCAAGTTTTTCTTGAGGTAACAGGTTACCATAAACTTTACTTATTCCAACCTGTGAAGCGAAATAATTTGCAGTTTCAGTGTTATCACCAGTGAGCAATATAGTTTCAGTATCCAAATCATGCAAGTTTTCAATCATGTCTTTAGAATCTTCACGAATCACATCAGATAAACCAATTAATCCGGCAACTTCACCATTTAATGCAATGACAATTGAAGCTTTTCCTTCGTGTTTTAGTTTGTCCAAATTGCTTTCGACATTTTCAAGTCTTACACCATTTTCATTCAAGAAGTTTAAATTTCCTGCAAGCACACTACCATATGAATTTTTACAGCTAACACCTTTTCCAGGATACATTTTAAAGTCTTTAGGCTCTTCAATATCGATTTCATTTTCTTTAGCGTTATTGACAATAGCTTTTGCTAAAGGATGCTCACTCAAAAGTTCGCATGATGCAACCGCATTAAGTAAATCCTCTTCACTCAAATCCTCTTTTAGAGAAATGACATCAGAAACTTCTAAATTACCATATGTCAATGTTCCTGTTTTATCAAAAACTAAAGTATTAAGTGCGCCCAATGTTTCAAGCGCTTCACCTGATTTGATTAATACACCATATTTTGTAGCCTGACCAATAGCTGCCATAATAGCAGTCGGAGTTGCAAGTATCAGTGCACATGGACAGAATACTACTAAAACTGTGACTCCTCTTTCAATATTGCCTGTAACAAGCCATGCGACAATAGCAATAATCAATGCAACAGGAACTAACCAAGTCGCCCATTTATCAGCAATCCTTTGAGTAGGCGCTTGTTTTTCATCAGCTGCCTTAACAAGATCAATCAATTTTTGAAGTGAAGAATTTTCACCTAAACTGGTTGCTTTAATATCAATTGCACCATACAGATTCATGGTTCCGCAGAAAACCTCATCACCTAGTGTCTTGTCAATAGGCAATGATTCACCTGTCATGATGGATTGGTCAAGTGAGCTTGTTCCTGAAATAATTTCACCATCTACCGGCACGCTTTCACCCGGAAGAATTCTTAAGGTATCTCCAATTTTTATTTCATCAACTGAAACAACCTTTTCCATACCGTTTTCAATTATTCTTCCAGTTTGAGGGGTTAAATTAATAAGATTTCTCAAACCTTTTTTAGCTCTTTCAACAGTCCAATCTTCCAAAAGAGCACCTAAAGCCATGATCCATGCCACTTCACCAGCAGCAAAGATTTCACCAATTAAAAGTGAAGCAACCATAGCTATTGCAATCAAGAGTGCAGATGAAATCCATTTTTCATGAACCAATCTTGTCATAGCAAGCAATAACATTGGAATTCCACTGATTATTACTGTTCCCCATGCAGGGTTCAAGTAAACTGGAGTGTCAATTCCAAATATCATGAAAATAATTGCAATCAATAGAAATATACCTGAGAGAATAGTCATTTTCAAGCCAAATAAAAAATCAGTTATTTCATCAATCACATTTACACCTTCTTCAATAATTATTATAATACTAAAAAGTATTACTATTTATGAGTTTATTTATATATGCAGTATTACTATTAATAATATAATTGAAGTTATTTATAAATGTTATTACTTTTTTAAAATTCATTTATATACTAAGTATTACTTAAAAAAATTCATAAAAAAATAATTTGAAAAAAATAGTAAAAAAAGAGAAATAAAAACAAATAGAAATCAAATCTATTCATCTTTTTTTTGTAAGAAATTTTGGCACTGCTTAACATCCAATAACTGATGTTCATGGAGTTTGCATACAATTTTGTATTCATTCCTAATTTCTAAATGCTGACATTCATCGCAAATCATAACATCTCCTCCTATTTCATTGCCAAATCCATTATGCTGAATGGGTCGCCTTCTTTTCTTTGAGTTTGTCCACCTATTCCAAATGCAGATTTAGCAAATTCCTTGTTCATCCTTTTTGAAACTTCACCAAATATCATCTTATAGGCAGTACATTGAGGATCAACTGCCCGAGGTGTTTGATATGCTACAATAGCATTGTAAGGACATCCTCCTTCACAATATTTAACATATCTACATTTTTTACAGTTTTCATCAACATAATTCCTAAATTCCATGAGTTTTGCCCATGCATCTGATTTCTTTAAATCATCAAAACTAGGATTAGTTGAAACATTGCCTAAAACATACTCTTCCATTCCAACAAATCTATAACACGGATATATTGAGCCATCTGATCCCACAGCAAGAGTTGTTCCAATACAATCTGCAAAAGTGCATAAAGTTCCTCTTCTTCTTAGTGAAGATTTGCAGATATGATCCAAATCCATCACGGTAAACTTGTCCAAATCATAAAGGTATTTATCCAACCAGTCAACAAGGAGCTTTCCGTGTTCTTCCTGGTCAAGTGCCCAAGGGTCTGCATTATCTCCTCTCAAGGAAGGTAATGCGGCATGAATTTTCAAATTCATTTTTTCGCCTTTGAAAAATTCATACAGTTCATCGGAAAAGTCTTTAGAATAATCTGTCACAGTCAATACAAAGTTAATAATTAACCCTTTACTTTTGGCCAGTTCATATTTGGACATGGTCTTATCAAAGTAGCCTTCACCTCTCTGATAATCATTAATCTCTTTTGGCCCATCAATACTTGTACTTACCACAACATTGTACTTTACAAATAAGTCAATTAACTCTTCGCTTAAAAGCCAAATATTACTTTGAAGAGAAAATCCTTCAAGATTAGGCAACTTTGATAATTTTTCCAATGCATATTCATAAAAATCATAACCTGCAAGAAGCGGTTCCCCGCCATGGAAAGTGAAATGAACCTTATCGTCTCTAAAATCACCTAACCAGTCAATAATTTGGTCAATTATCTCAATGCCCATCATTTCTTTTTTGTTTTCTGAACCCCAACAGTATTTACAATTTGACGGACAGTTTAAAGTAGGGATAATCATTACATGAAAAGTCATTTTAACCGTATACTTTATTTAATTCATTTAACAATTTTTTCTTTTCATCTTCTTCCATATTATCATTTACAAAGAAGATATAACCACATTCCTCACATTTAACAGCTTCCATTTCTGCATGTGCACGGTGATTATCCAACAATTTTCTATGTGCTATCTTATCTTTTGAACCACATTTTGGACATGGTGCTAATAATTCTTCAAGTTTCATATTTTCACCTATTATATAATAAAATTAGTTTTTGGAATATATTAATTTTTCAGTATGCAAAAACTTTAAATATTATGTAAAAACGACTATAATTTTTCAAAATAGCTTCAACAAGTTTTAAATAAGATTATATCCAATAAAAAATAATTAATTGATGTTTAAATTGATTGAAATGCCATATGATTTATATGATTACTTTTTAAAACAGAAAAATAATCCAATATTTAGGGAAATATCAAATATCGTTAGACAAAACATCTGGCATGAAAGTGCTGATTTTGTCATATCTCAGGAATGGATAAAAACAGAAGATAGAATATTTTATGAGTTATATTACTATTTGAGATATAACTAACGATTGACCAATTTCATAACCCATTTATACATTGGAATGCCGACACGTTTCACTGGAGGCAAAATATATTTTAATCCAGGTAATTCGAATTCCTTTTTTACTTTTTCAAGTTCAGATATAATATCCAATTTCTGAGGGCATTTTCTTAAGCACTTGCCGCAGCCATTGCATAAACCGGCATTTCCGGCTTTACCCATTATTCCTCCAACATACTGGTAATAATCAAAAAAAGATTCATTAATAAAACCTTTATGGCCAAATAAATATTTTTCATTGTAAATTTTCAAACATTCCGGAATATTTACACCCTGAGGACAAGGCATGCAATATCCACAGGTAGAACAATTGATTTTCAAAGAATTTCTCATAACCCTTTTAACAAGTTCAACTGTTTCAATCTCCTCAAATGTCATGGACAAAGGGGTTGTTGAATTGGCTACTTCCAGATTTTCTTCAAGCTGCTCAATTGAATTCATTCCAGACAAAACACAAGTGATATTCCGATTATTTAAAACCCACTGGAGTGCCCATTGAGCGGAAGTTTTATTAGAATCAGCCCTTTTAAAAATTTCTTCAGCATCCCCAGGCATTTTACCTGCTAGAATGCCTCCTTTTAAAGGTTCCATAACAAAAACGCCCATCCCTTTTGAAGCGGCATATTCAATTCCTTCAACGCTGGCCTGGACATTTTCATCAAAATAGTTATATTGGACCATAACAACATCCCAGTCATAGCCATCAATTAACAAATCGAATTCTTCTTTTACGCCATGGTATGAAAACCCTACATGCTTAATTTTACCTTCTTGTTTAGCCTTGTTTAAAAATTCAATTAATCCCTTTTTAAGAAGTCTGTTGACTGTTTTTAAATCAACAGAATGAATAAGATAATAATCAATACAATCCCTTTGAAGGCGTTTTAACTGTTCATCCAAAAAGTTTTCCATGTCCTCATACTTTCTGACATGTATTGAAGGCAATTTAGTGCATATTTTAACCTTGTCTTTATATTCTCCTTGAAGAATTTCGCCTAAAAACTTTTCACTATCACCATAAAGATAAGCGGTATCGATAAAATTAATTCCATTGTCAATAGCAAGATATATTTGCTCTTTTGCAAGCTCACGATCAATTTTTCCATTTTTTAAAGGAAGAC
Source organism: uncultured Methanobrevibacter sp. (assembly GCF_946184425.1). Classification (GTDB taxonomy): domain Archaea; phylum Methanobacteriota; class Methanobacteria; order Methanobacteriales; family Methanobacteriaceae; genus Methanocatella. Next base: position 20,891 of record NZ_CAMHFP010000032.1, read on the forward strand.
GCATTGCTCCAAAACCTAATGCTGACAGTTCATCACCAGTTTTTTCAATCAATCGATATTGCATATTATCATTCTAAAAAAGTGTTGAGCTATTTAATAGAACACCTACTCATTTTCATGAATTATTTCACGCATATATTCCATTAAATCGTCTTTGGACTCATCATCATCCATTGCAAATTCAATAGAAGTCTTAAGCCATTCAAAGCGATTACCTATATCGTAGGTTTTTCCATCAAATGTAACTCCATAAATGGAATCCAATTTTTGAAGAGCATCAGTAAGTTGAATTTCGCCGCCGACACCGGGTTCAGTCTCATCAATTTTGTCAAAAATATCGGGTGTTAAAACATATCTGCCCATAATTGCAAGATTGGATGGTGCCTGGTGAGCTAATGGTTTTTCAACAAGTTTTTCAATATTATAAACATCATTTTCAACTTCAGTTCCCTTTATAATACCATATCGCTCCACTTTATGTTTGGGAACTTCTTCGAGTGAAATTGCAGATGCATCATACTTTTCATAAACATCTATCAATTGTTTTGTGCATGGAACAGGGCCTTTAGTAATTGAATCACCCAAAAGAACAGCAAACGGTTCACCACCGACATGCTTTTTAGCACAATAAATAGCATCTCCTAAACCTTTCTGCTCTTTTTGCCTTACATAGCAAATGTCTGCCAAATCGGTAATAGCACGAACCTGTCTTAAACGATCATCCTTACCTGCACTTTGCAGGGTTTGTTCAAGCTCAAATGACTTGTCGAAATGGTCTTCAATTGATCTTTTATTTCTACCTGTAACAATAAGAATATCATCGATTCCGGAAGCTACAGCTTCCTCAATAACATATTGAATGGTAGGTTTATCATAAACAGGTAGCATTTCTTTAGGTTGTGCTTTTGTAGCAGGTAAAAATCTTGTTCCAAAACCTGCTGCTGGAATAACCGCTTTCATAAATTATCACCCTAAGTTTTAATTATAAATAATTTTTTAATTTAATATATTAAATATGTTGTTAAAATAGGGCGCATATGCCATTTGATTTATAATAATTATAAAAAAAGAGAAAAAATTATAGTTATCTTCTAACTATAATCATATTTGAATTTATTAAACCTGCATAAATGGTTTTAATTAAATATTTACCAACTTTTAAATTTTTAGAAATCGTAAATGTAGCTATTCCTTTTTTATTTGTTTTGATTTTATAAGTTTTGCTTTTAAATTTAATAATAACCACTTTTTTAGCTGCTACTTTTCCATTGTAATTTAAAGCTTTAATGTAAAATTTCCCGGATTTCTTAATTTTCTTGGAGAGATTTTTAGTAATTAAAATTGTTTTAATAGTGATTGAATTTTTTACTTTTACATTACCATATTGGGAAATGATAGTGTATTTTCCGGGTTTATTATTGATATTTACAGTTGCATAACCTTTTTTATCAGTTTTAACATAATATGACTTTTTGCCAATTGTGAATTTTACAAATTTTCCAGAAGCCAGTTTACCGTCAGCCCCATAAAGCCTAATCTTAAACTGCTTGGATTGCTTATAAAATTTTATCATATTACCAGAAACTATTTTAGTTTTAGGAACCACTTTAATGTCAAACTTGCCGTTCTTGAATAATAGTTGAACAAAACCGTCCCTATCTGCTTTTGCGGTGAAATTGCCAAAAACATTCAAACCTGTAAAGTTAGATAACTCTCCATCTTTTTTAAGCAATAATGTGTTACATTTAACCACAATTTCATCCCCTTTATGGACAAAATTCTTATTATATGTAGCATTTAAAACAATGAAGTTGTTCAAAGAGTCAAATTTATCGACATTAGTATTAGGTAAAATATCTCCCCAGAAATTATAATCAGCAACTACATTCCCAGAATATGGATAGAGAGGCATTCCATATGAGCTAATTAAAAAGGAATATTTAATTAAACCATTTTCTCCGAACCACATTAAATCTTTTCCAAAAATACTGCCACTATTGAAGAATTTAGAATAGAGAACAGTACCATTATCCCCAATCCATGCAATAGCCGCACCGCCCCATGCATCGTTATTGTAAAATTCAGATTCGAAAACTTTTCCCAAATTTCCTCTCCAACAGATGGCTCCTCCATAATTCGGATAGCCAACACCATTATTTCTAAAAATACATTTTGAAACAGTACCGTTGGTTCCATTCCAAACTATAGCTCCACCTTCATTGATTTTTGCACCCATCGGTCTGGACCTGATAACATGCCACACAGTTCCATTCTCATCAACGAATGTTTCTTCCTTATCGAAGGGGTCGTCTTCAATTCCGCTTCCGTAGTTATTTGTAAAGTTACAGTTTTCAATAAAACCGTCAGATCCATTCCAGTATATTGCTCCGCCACCGGCTTCATTTGAGAAATATCTTCCATAGGCATTTCCATTAATGAAATTGATGTTTTTTATTATAACATTATCTGCAGTGATATTGAACATTCTTGATAACCTGTTTCCATCCAATGTATGGCCTTTACCATCAATAGTGATTGATTTTGAAATTAGAATTCCTTTGTTGGAACCGTTGATGAATTTATAATCATCATCCAAAACTAAAATACCGCCCTCAGGAGTGTTAATTACCAGCAAATATAAATCATCAAATGTTTTAGGTCCGAATTCAACATTTGTATAATTTACATCGTACCATGACTCTATAGAAGATTCATTTGTGAAGCTGGAGTTTACCAATATGATATTTTGCGCATTTAAGAATAAATCATTTGGATAATTATTTTCGAATTTAGAGTTGATTAATAATCCCTCATTTCCATTCCAGGAAATGGCTCCACCATTTTCCGCCTTATTCTTTTTAAACTTTGAATTGGAAATCTTGATGTTATTTCCCCAGTTGACTGTAATGGCTCCCCCACTGAAATCTGCAGAGTTATCCATAAAGTTACATGAGTCAACAGAGATATTGTTTCCACATAAATATAAAGCTCCCCCATCACTATTAACAGTCATTATGTGAGGTTGTGTTGGGTCATATCCGTCACCATCAGTTAAACTAACATCAGCAGCAGTTTTTACAGTATTATTCCAGAAATTACAGTTTGAAATGATTCCGTCATTTCCCTTCCACAGTACTGCACCTCCTCCAGATGATGCAAGATTGTTTGTAAAGTTACAGTTTTCCAAAGTTCCGTTATTTCCCCACCATGAAATAACTCCACCTGCAAGACCATTTGAGTTTGAGTTTACGAAATTAATGTTTTTTATGCAGACATTGTCTGATTTTACCCAAAATACTCTATATACATCAGGAGCATCAATAGTATGGTCATTTCCATCAATAGTAATAGATTTATCAATTACAATGTGTTTTTGAGAAGAATTAGTTATATGATAATCTTTATCAATATTGAAAGTTTGATTTTCTGGCGTAATTGATATAGCATTATTCAAATAATCAAAGTCATTATTATCTGTCTGATTTAAATCACTTGCACTAACACATGACAATGAAACTAAAATCAGAATTGACAATACAAAAATAAATTTCTTTATCAAATATAATCCTCCAAGTTTATTATTGTAAGATATATTTGATTTGATAATTAATAAATTTTTCAAAATAAGAATTTTATATAAATGGTGCGGGGGACGGGACTTGAACCCGCGAAGGGACTGACCCACTAGGCCCTCAACCTAGCGCCTTTGACCGCTCGACCACCCCCGCAAAAAACAAAAGTAGTTATAAAAAAATATATATTTCAACTTATATAAAGTTAACTATTTTTAGCACAGTTTTATAGTAACTTCCATGATTTTCTCATTTTTTAAATCTTCAATTAAGTTGATGTCAAGATCACGTGCAGCCTTATCAGCTTTAATCATCAATGTTCTTGGACACACATAATCACTTTTTCTTATAACAATATCTGTAGGATGTGTTAAAGTTAAATCTTCATGACCAAAGCCATTAATTTCATCATACCCATTTTCTGTTTCCAGAATAACTCTAATTCTAGTGTTAGAGTTGGCAATTTTTTCTTTAAACTCTTTTGGAAAGTTTGACATGGTTTTATCCATATCCACCCCAATAATACAGTCAGCAGCAGGACCTATTTCTGAATCCCTTGTAATTTCAAAAGTAGATTTATGAAGTGATGATACGTTTTTGTGACCTTTGGTTTTAATTTTGAAAATCATGAATAATAATTAAACTGAAAAATTAATAAAGTTTTCCATTAACTTAAATTGAAATATCAAAAAATATTATGAGAAGTAAAACCATAACCTATTAAATTATCATGCATAACTTCTATTAAATTAAAAATATCATTAAACGAGCAAATAAACAATTAAAACATGTACATGAAAAAATAAAAAAAAGTTATGTTAGAGAAAAATCTCCAACATTTTATATTAAATTTATCTTACTGTAATCAGCATTTTTTTGCTGACCGCCTTGTATGTGTTGTCTCCAGCGAATTTCACTAAACCTATGTATTTTCCTTTTTTAGTCAATTTAACGGTGAACTTAGCTATACCTTTAGCATTGGTTTTAGCTTTGTAAAGTTTACCATTGACTTTTAAAGTAATCAATTTACCAGCTTTGAGGAAATATTTTCCGCTGTATTGGTTTTTAATAGTTTTTAAAGTTACAGTAACAACTTTTGATTTTGCTTTTACTTTAAATACTTTGTTTGGAGCAACAATTGATGTAGGTTTTTTAGTAATTACAGCTACAGCAGATCCAAGAGATGCTTTGTATTTATCATCACCTAAGAAGGATAACGCATAGGTGTATGAGTTTGCAGTAACCATACTTATATTCAAACCAGCCCTACCTTCAGAATCTGTAGTGATGTTATAAATAGTACTGAGCACTACAATTTGAACTGTTTTATTAGCTAATGGATTACCATTAATGTCAGTTAATGTAGCGAAGAATTTTCCACCTCTTTCACCAATGTAGAAATCATTAGCAACACGAGTGAATCTGCTTTCAACTTTAATGATTGTTTCTATTCTTTCTACAGGAGCAGGAACTTCTGTGCTGAATGCTTTAGAAACAACAGCTGAGTCATGGGTTTCATCACCAGAATAAACCACAACGACACTGTGATTACCAACAGTCACATTTTCAATATCATAACTTGCAGATCCATTCACGAGAGGAACAACATG